>CAZZDB010000049.1:0-21212 GCA_964652485.1 uncultured Oleiharenicola sp. | reverse complement strand
GTGCTGGCAAAATATTCGGATCTCGTCGTGGTGAGCGCACTGCTGGTGATCAACGCCGGGCTGAGCTTCCTGCAGGAGCGGCGGGCCGCGGGCGTAGTGGCGGCGCTGCGAAAACGGTTGCAGGTCAGCGCGCGTGCCCGGCGCGATTCGAGCTGGCGGGTCATACCCGCCCGGGAGCTGGTGCCGGGTGATATCATCCGGGTTCGCCCGGGCGACATCATGCCCGGGGACGCGATGCTGCTATCCGGGGCAATCAGCCTCGACCAGTCTGCTCTGACCGGCGAGTCGGGGGACGCGGCCAAGGCCCCCGGGGAAGTGCTTTCGGCGGGCGCCGTCGTCCGGCGAGGAGAGGGCAACGGCGTGGTGTTGCTGACCGGGGCGAAGACCTACTTTGGTCGAACCACCGAGCTGGTGCGGGAAGCGCGACCGAAGCTCCATATCGACGCGGTGATGGCCAAGGTGGTCCGCTGGCTCTTCCTGGTCGTCGGTACCCTGCTGGGCGTGGTGGTCGCGCTGTCACTGATTCGCGAAGCGCCGCTCCTCGAGATGGTCCCGCTCATGCTCATCCTTTTGATGAGTGCGATCCCGCTCTCCCTCCCCGTCATGTTCACGGTCAGCATGGCCGTCGGGTCGAAGGAGTTGGCGAAACGCGGCGTGCTGGTCACCCGGCTCAGCGCCGTGGAGGACGCCGCGACGATGGACGTGCTGTGCGTGGACAAGACTGGTACGATCACCATGAACCAATTGGCGGTCACCGGCGTGATCCCGCTGGAACATGCCAGCGAAGCCGACGTGTTGGTCGCCGGCGCCCTCGCTTCCTCGGAGGCCGATCAGGATCCGATCGACCGGGCGTTCCTGGACGCGGCGAAGGACCGCCATCTCTTCGCCGGCCTACCGTCGGTCACCCCGATCTCTTTCGCACCGTTTGACGCCAAGAACCGCCGGACGGAAGCAGTGGTGGAACAGAGCGGGCAGCGGATGCACGTGATGAAAGGCGCCGTGCGCACTATTGCCGAGGCGTGTGGGCTCCCGCTCCCCGCGATCGAGGCGCTGGAGGCGCGCGTCAACGAATCTGCGGCGCAGGGCTATCGGACGCTGGCGGTCGCGCGCGGCCCCGAGACCGGCGTTCCCGCCTTGCTCGGATTGGTGACGTTGCATGACCCGCTCCGGCCGGACGCCCCGCAACTCATCGCCACGCTCCGCGACCTTGGGGTCTCGGTCAAAATGCTCACCGGCGACGCGCTGGCCGTGGCGAGTGAAATCGCGCGCGGCGTGGGCCTGACCAATATCCGCCGCATGACGGACCTGAAGGCGGCGGTCGGGCCGGCGGACGGCAAGACCGCCGATCTCTTCGCGGGCACCGATGGTTTCGCAGAGGTGTTTCCGGAGGACAAATATGTCGTCGTCCAGCACCTGCAGGCCGCCGGCCATGTGACCGGCATGACGGGCGACGGCGTCAACGATGCGCCGGCGTTGCGCCAGGCGGAGGTGGGTATTGCGGTCAGCACCGCGACCGACGTGGCAAAAGGCGCCGCGAGCGTCGTCCTGACCGAACCGGGGCTGACGAACATTGTGGCACTGGTCGAGCAGGGGCGGACGATCTACCAACGCATCCTGACGTACATCATCAACAAGATCAGCCGGACCATCCTGAAAACAGCCTTCGTGGCCATCGCGTTCGTCGTGACCGGCAAGTTCGTCATGTCCGCCTTTGCGATGCTGCTGCTGCTCTTCATCACGGACTTTGCGAAGATCTCGCTGGCCACCGACCGTGTCCGGTCGTCGAAGAAACCGGAGACATGGAACATCGGGCCGCTCATCAACATCTCCGTGGCGCTGGGCGCCCTGATGGTCGCTGAGTCGCTCGGCCTACTGTGGCTCGGCTGGTCGCACTTCGGCCTGGCGGCCAACAGCGATGCTCTCACCACCTTCAGTTTCCTGACGCTGCTCTACTTTGCCGCATTCTCGATCGTGTCCGCGCGGGAACGCCGCTGGTTTTGGAAAACCATGCCCAGCCGGACGGTCGGAGGGGCGGTCTTGGGGGAGATTCTGGTCGGCACCATTTTCACCTTCGTCGGTCTCCCCGGGCTCAGGTCGTTGCCTTGGGGACATACGTTGGTCATTTTTGCCTGTGCTCTCGTCTCCTGCCTGATCGTGAACGATGCGGTAAAGGTCCTGATGATCAAATGGTGCGCGCCGTCGGCGGCCGCCTAGCACGGGATCATGTCCGGCCAAATATTCCTTGTACGGCATGGCGAAACGGCTTGGACCCTCAGCGGCCGGCCTACCGGCCGCTCCGAGCCGGCGGTGGTCGCGCAGGGGGGATAGGATTCCCGGATATTGAGCGAACGGTTGCGCGGCGTGGAATTCAGCAGGGCATTCACCAGTCCCCGGCGGCAGGCACGCCGGACCTATGAACTGGCCGGACTAGTCGCCGACCTTGAACCGGATCTGGCGGAGTGGGACTACGGCGACTACGAGGGGCGGCGAAACGCCGGCGCAGGTCTTCCGGCGCGCCGACCGGTTGATCGCGCGCCTCCACGGGTCGGGCGGCCAGATCGTGCTTGTCACCCACGCCCATTTCGGGCCCGCACTGGGGTGCGCGGCATCGACTGGCGGGCGGCTTCCGCCGGAATCGGGTTTCACCCCATATCGCCGCAACGCGCCCGGTCCTACTCTGGCACTTCGAAACAACCTGAGCGTCTTCCCGCCCGTAGGGCCGCGCACCAAACCACTAAGGAGAATTCTTATGCTGCAAAATATCAAGGAGCTCTACGGCGACAAACTCACCGCGCTGGACGGGGAAATCGGGCGCGTGAAGGACTTCTACTTCGACGACAAGACCTGGGTGATCCGCTACCTGGTTGCAGACACCGGTTCATGGCTGACGGGCCGTCAGGTGCTTCTTTCCCCCCATGCCTTCGGGAAATTGGATCTGCAGGAAAAGATCCTGCACCTGAAGCTGCACAAGCAACAGATCGAGAGCAGCCCCCCGATCGAGTCACACAAGCCGGTTTCCCGCCAATACGAGATCGAGTATTACCGGTATTACGGCTGGCCGGCCTATTGGGACGGCGGCGCAATGTGGGGGCTGGGCGGCTATCCGGCCGTCATCCCGCCGTCGCAGGATGAAATGGAGGCCCATCTGAAGCACCATCATCGGGCGGACAAGCATCTCCAAAGCACCCGCTCCGTCACCGGCTACCATATCCAGGCCACCGACGGCGTCATCGGCGAGTTGAGCGGGCTGATGGTGGACGACCGGAGCTGGGCGATCCACCAGGTGGTCGTCGAAAGCGGCCATTGGTATGCGGGCAAGGAAATCCTGATCCCGTCCGGCAAGGTCGAGCGCATCAGCTACGAGGACTCAAAGGTCTTCGTCAACCTGACCAAGACGGACATCGCCCAAACGGCGGAACACCACGTCGCGAAGGCCGGCGCGTAAGCTGGCGATAGATATCAACCAAGCCCCGCGGCGGAACCGATCCCTTATGCACAAGAAGCCCATCACCCAAGCAGCCATCCCGGAGAACGGCACCGGCCCGGCGACCCGGAAGAGCCCGCGCGAACGCGCGGTCAAACTGGCGGGCACCGAGGGTGCTTTCGCTCAGGACGGTTTGAAATCCGATTGGGAGCAGGCGAAAGGGGAGTTTGGTGCCAAGCCGCGCCCCGATCCAAAGGAGGCCGTCCTTGAGGCGCTGCCGGAGTCCCAACGCTGGAATCCATTGCCCGGATCAGCCGGACACCAGACACCGGAAACGGCCAGCGAGGACGAGGATGACGAGGGGCGCAGCGAGGCCGAACAGCTCTTCGACGACGGCGTCGAGGCGGCGGAACGCGATCAGGCGCGCCAGGCCGGCCGGGCGGTCCCGGACACGGAACGCCTCGGGCCATGAGTCGGCCGTCCGGACGCTCCATGGCCGGTAACGGACATCACCCGTAACCCCGGCCGTGCCGCCAAATGAAAACCAACCTTCCTATGACCACCGCCACCATCACCACCGCGTCCGCCAAGAAAGCGACGCCGGAATATCCCATCCACGAATTCATCGCTGATCGCTGGAGCCCCTATGGCTTCACCGACCGTCCGGTCTCGAAAGCCGACCTCGGTTCGTTGTTTGAGGCGGCACGCTGGGCTCCGTCCTCATATAACGAGCAACCGTGGTCCTATTTCGTCGCGACCCGGGAGAACCCGGGGGAGTTCGAACGACTTCTGTCCTGCCTGCTGCCCGCCAATCAAGCCTGGGCCAAGGCCGCGCCGGTGCTGGCCCTGGGTGTTGTCAGCCTGCGGTTCGCGCAAAACCACAAGGACAACCGGGCGGCCGTGCACGATCTCGGCCTAGCCTCCGCCAATCTGGTGATGGAGGCGACCGTGCGCGGACTCTCGGTCCACCAGATGATCGGCATTCTCCCGGAGCGGGCGCGGGAACTCTATCAAATACCAGCGCAGACCGAAGCCTGGACGGCGATGGCCATCGGCTACAAGGCGAACGCGGACGGTTTGCCGGAGGGTCTTCGGGAACGCGATCTGGCGCCGCGCCAGCGCAAGCCCGTCAGTCAGTTTGTTTTCACCGGCACGTGGGGCCGGCCGGCACCGTTGACGGTCGTCCACTCCTGATCGTCCACGCGACTATGCCCATGCCAACTCTCGCGAATCGGGAGATCCGGCTGGTCTCCCGCCCGCGTGGGATTCCGACCGCCGCGAACTTTGCGCTGGTCCAAGCCGATTTGCCGCCACTGCAGGACCGGCAGGTGCTTGTGCGCAATATCTTCATGTCGGTGGACCCCTACATGCGCGGCCGCATGAACGAGGGCAAATCCTACGCGGCACCGTTCGATTTGAACCGGCCGCTTGAGGGCGGCGCCGTCGGTGAAGTCGTCGCGTCGCGGGCGAATGAATTCCAGCCGGGCGATGCCGTCACCTCCAACTTTGGCTGGCGGGACTGCTTCGTCGCGGCGCCGCGGGAGCTGCATCCGGTCAGCCACGACCTCCAGCCGCTCTCGGTCTACCTTGGCGTCCTAGGCATGACGGGCATGACCGCCTGGGCCGGATTGAATCTGGTGCAGGTGAAAGCCGGGGATGTCGTTTATATCTCGGGGGCCGCCGGGGCGGTTGGCCATGTGGCGGGGCAGTTGGCGAAACTGCGCGGATGCCGCGTCATAGGCTCGGCGGGTTCGATGGAGAAGGTCAGGTTCCTGCGGGAGGAATGCGGATTTGACATCGCCTTCGATTACCGCGCCGGTCCAGTCATCGAACAACTCCAGCTGGAGGCACCGGACGGCATCGACGTCTATTTTGACAATGTCGGGGGCGAAGCGCTGGAGGCGGCGCTTACGGCGCTGCGATTGCATGGCCGGATCATCGCCTGCGGCGGCATCTCCGGGTACAACGAGGAGAAGCCGCGACCGGGCCCGTCCAATCTGTTCAACATGATCACCAAGCGGCTGACGATGAAAGGGCTCCTCGTCCGCGACTGGCTGGATCAACAGGGAGAATTCGAAGCGGAAGTCGGCGGCTATTTCCGGACCGGCAAACTGAAGAGCAGGGAGACCGTCGTGGCGGGACTCGACCGGGCGGTGGACGCATTCCTCGGCCTCTTCGCCGGGAAGAACATCGGTAAGATGGTCGTAAAGCTTGCGTGAACCCGGACCCGCTCATGAGCGACATCGTCTTGGAAATGGAAAACCTGACCCGCCGCTTCGGCGATTTTACGGCGGTCAATGCGCTGACCCTTGCAGTCAACGCCGGCGAGGTCTTCGGCCTGCTCGGTTCAAACGGGGCCGGCAAGACGACGACGATCAAGATGCTCACCACGTTGCTGCCACCCTCGGCGGGCGAGGCCCGGGTGGCCGGCTTTTCCATCACCACCCAGGCGGTTGGGGTGCGCCGTTCCATCGGCTATGTGCCGCAGGCGGTCTCGGTGGATGGTTCGCTCACCGGCTACGAAAACCTCCTCATCTTCGCCAAACTTTACGACGTGCCCCATCGCGAACAGCAGGCACGCATCCGGGAGGCGTTGGCGTTCATGGGGCTGACCGCCGATGGCGGCCGTCAGGTGGGGGAATATTCCGGGGGCATGGTCCGCCGTCTGGAAATCGCCCAGTCGATGCTGCACCGGCCGCGGGTGCTCTTCCTCGACGAGCCGACCGTCGGGCTGGATCCGATCGCGCGCGACGCGGTCTGGCAACATCTGGTCGATCTGCGGGCTGATCACGGCACCACCCTGTTCTTCACCACGCATTATCTCGAGGAAGCGGCGAGCCATTGCGATCGCATCGCGATCATGCATCTGGGCAAGATGGCTGCGCTCGGCACCTGCCAGGAACTCGAGACCTCGCTGGGCGGCAGCGGCCACACCTTGAGCGAGGTCTTCGTGCACTATGCCGGCACCGCGCTCGAGGCCGGTGGCACCTTCCGCGACGTCGCCGCCGAACGGGCCACGGCCCAGCGTCTCGGCTAGGCCCCCATGACCGCCGCTTTCCTCCATCCTCTGGCCGGCTTCGTTGAGAAGACTTTCGTCATCACCGAATTTGAATTGCGCAAGCTGCGCCATGACTTCACGGAACTCATCACCCGTGCCCTCCAGCCCGCGCTCTGGCTGCTGATTTTTGGGCAGGTGTTCTCCCGCGGCGGGGCGATGCCGACTGGCAACATCCCGTATCTGGACTTCATCGCTCCCGGCATTCTGGCGCAGAGCGTTCTCTTCGTGGCCATCTTTTACGGGATCAATGTCATCTGGGAGCGCGACCTCGGCATCGTGCAAAAATTTCTCGCCAGTCCCGCGCCGCGCGCAGCCCTCGTGCTCGGCAAGGGATTCTCCGCCGGCGTCCGCTCGCTCTCGCAGACCGTGATCGTCTACGGTCTCTCGTTGCTGCTCGGGGTGAAACTGAATTGGAGTCCGTTCGCGCTCTTCAACGTGCTGGTGATTGTGGTCCTGGCCGCCACGCTGTTCTCGACGTTCTCGCTCGTCATCGCGTGCATCGTGAAGACGCGCGAGCGTTTCATGGGCGTCGGTCAGGTGCTCACCATGCCGCTGTTCTTCGCCAGCAACGCGATTTACCCCACGGCCATCATGCCCGGGTGGCTGCAGACCGTTTCCCGCCTGAATCCGCTGACCTACATTGTCGATGCCTTGCGCACCGTCATGCTGGCCGGCAGCACGAGTTCCTTCGGTCTGCGGCTCGACTATGCCGTCATGCTGCTGACCACGACGGTCCTGATCGTGGCGGGGTCCCGGTTGTATCCCCGTCTTGCCTCATGAAATTAAACACCCGCCAACCATGACCCGACCGGCAATGGAATCAACAGTCGCCGCGCTGCTGGCGCCGGGCAAGGGCATCCTGGCCGCGGATGAGAGCCTGCCGACCATCGGCAAGCGGTTCAAGGCTCTCGCCATTCCCTCCACCGAGGAGAGCCGGCGGGCCTACCGGGAATTGTTGTTCACGACGCCGGGCCTGAAAGAATCCATCAGCGGCGTGATCCTGTTCGACGAGACAATCCACCAGAAGATTGGCGACCTCTCGATACCCGGTTGGCTGGCGCGCGACGGCATCGTTGCCGGGATCAAGGTTGACCTGGGTACCATGGACCTGCCGGGATTCGCCGGGGAGAAGACAACCCAGGGGCTGGACGGCCTGCGCGAGCGACTCGCCGGGTACCGGGAACTCGGTGCGCGCTTCACCAAATGGCGTGCGGTGATCGCAGTGGGCGAGGGCCGGCCCACGCCGGCCGGCACCGCCACCAACGCCCGCGGGCTCGCCCTGTTCGCCGCGCTGAGCCAGGAGGCCGGCTTGGTGCCGATCGTAGAACCGGAGGTGCTGATGGACGGCAACCACACCCTCGCGCACGCCGAGGAAGTCATGGGCGCAACCTTGAACGCCGTTTTTGCCGCGCTCAACGAGCAGCGTGTCGGGCTCGAGACCATGCTGCTCAAGACGGGCATGGTGCTCCCCGGCAAGGATTGTCCGCAGCAAGCGGCGGTGGCTGTGGTGGCCGCGGCCACGCTCCGTTGCCTGCGCCGGACCGTGCCGGTCGCGGTTCCAGGCATTGTATTTCTTTCCGGCGGACAGAGTGACTTGGTCGCGACGGAGCGATTGAATGCCATCTGCCGGGGTGGCGCGCCCTGGGCCTTGAGCTTTTCATTCGGACGTGCGTTGCAGGATGCGGCGATGAATACATGGCAGGGCGCTCCGGCCCATGTGGCGGCGGCGCAGGCGGCGCTCCAACATCGCGCCCGGTGCAACGGGCTGGCGGTGCAGGGAAGGTATTCGGAGCCTGCGGAAAGGGAGCAGATGCCCCCGGCGAAGGCATCGGTCAAGCCGGACCGTGGGCTGGAAAGCGATGCGGTCGCGGCGTGGGAGAACGAGGGCGATCCCAACTAGATCGCGCCGGAAGGACCTATTTCATGAACACACCGCCCCTCGCCGACCCAGGCCCCGCCACCCTCACGCCGGGCCTCGACGCCCTGACCGAACTGGCCATGGACCTGCGTTGGTCATGGAGCCATGCCTCGGATGAACTGTGGCGGCGGCTCGATCCCACGCTGTGGGCGCTGACCCATCACCCGAACGTCGTGCTCCAGACCGTTTCGCGCGAAAGGCTGGCGGCCGCGCTGGCCGATCCGGAATACGGACGCCTGCTTGAGCAGGCCTTGCAGGCCAAGCGGCAGGCGGCGGTGACGCCGGCCTGGTTTCAGCAAGCGCACCCCGGGGCACCGCTGACCTGCGTCGCCTATTTTTGCATGGAGTTCATGCTGAGCGAGGCCCTGCCGATTTATTCGGGCGGGCTCGGCAACGTGGCCGGCGACCAGCTCAAGGCCGCGAGCGACCTCGGCGTGCCGGTGGTCGGCGTCGGGTTGCTCTATCAACAGGGCTATTTCCGCCAGGTGATCGACCGGAACGGGGCGCAGCAGGAGTTTTATCCCTACAACGACCCGGGGCAGTTGCCGGTCACGCCGGTGCGCCGGGCGAATGGCGAGTGGCTGCGTCTGGAGGTCGTCCTGCCCGGTTTCTCGGTCTGGCTGCGGGCGTGGGAGGTGCAGGTCGGCCGGACCAAGCTCTACCTGCTCGATTCAAATGACGCGGCCAACTTTCCCGTCCATCGCGGCATCACCAGCGAGCTGTACGGCGGCGGCCCGGAACTGCGCCTGAAGCAGGAGATGGTGCTTGGCCTGGGCGGCTGGCGGCTGCTTGCCGCGCTCGGGCTCAGGCCGGACGTCTGCCACCTCAACGAGGGCCATGCCGCCTTCGCCCTGCTGGAGCGTGCCGGGAGCTACATGCAGGAGACAGGGTTGCCCTTCGCCACGGCGCTGGCGGCCACGCGCCCCGGAAATCTCTTCACCACCCACACGGCGGTGGACGCGGGCTTCGACCTTTTTTCGCCGGCCCTGATGGAACAGTATCTCGGCCGCTATGCGCGGGAGCGGCTCGGCCTGTCACCGGCCGGGTTGCTGGCGCTGGGCCGCCGGAATCCGGCGGATGCCGACGAGCCCTTTAACATGGCCTACTTGGCGGCACGCGGCAGCGGGGCGGTCAACGGAGTCAGCCGTCTGCACGGTTGCGTCAGCCGGCGCATCTTTGCCCCGCTCTTCCCCCGCTGGCCGGAGCACGAGGTGCCGGTCGGTCACGTGACCAACGGCGTGCACATGCCGACCTGGGACTCGGCGGCGGCGGACGCGCTGTGGACGGAGGCTTGCGGCAAGGATCGCTGGCTGGGAACGTCGGCCACCCTCGAGGCGGACGTCCGCGGGGTTTCCGACGAACGAATATGGGCGTTGCGCACCGCCAGCCGGAAAGCCCTGGTCGGGTATGCCCGCGAACGGGTCGGCCGGCTGATGGCCGTCGGGGGGGCGGGAGCGGACGAGATCACGCGGACCCAGGCCCGCCTTGATCCGGGAGTGCTGACCCTCGGCTTTGCGCGCCGGTTTGCGGCCTATAAGCGGCCCAATCTGCTGCTGCACGACCCGGGGCGGCTGATCCGCATCCTCTCCAATCCCCAGCATCCGGCGCAGCTTATCCTCGCGGGCAAGGCCCATCCGGCCGACCGGGCCGGGCGGGCGCTGATCCAGGAGTGGACGCATTTCATCCGGCACAGTGGAGTGACCCCGCCGGTGGTTTTTCTGGCCGATTACGACATGCTTCTCGCGGAAAGCATGGTGCAGGGCGTTGACGTCTGGATCAACACCCCCCGCCGGCCTTGGGAGGCAAGCGGCACGAGTGGCATGAAGGTGCTCGTCAACGGCGGCCTCAACCTCTCGGAGTTGGACGGCTGGTGGGCCGAGGCCTACATGCCGGAAGTCGGCTGGGCCCTTGGCGACGGGCAGGAACACGGCGATGATCCGGCTTGGGATGCGGCCGAAGCCGAGGCACTTTACGTGCGACTCGAACAGGAAGTCATACCGGAGTTCTATGCGCGCAACGGACAAGGCATTCCGGTCGCATGGGTGGCGCGCATCCGGGAAAGCATGGCGAGGCTGACCCCTAGGTTCTCCGCCAGCCGCACGGTGCGTGAATACACCGAGCAGCAGTACCTTCCGGCCGCCGCCGCCTTCCGGGCGCGCACCGCCAACCGGGGCGCAGTCGCCCGGAAGCTGGTCGAGGCACAAGAGGTACTGGCGCAGAAATGGGCCGCCTTCCGCCTGAGTGCGGTGCGCGCGGAAACCCACGGCGACCAATGCGTCATCACGGTGGAGGTTTTCCTGCCCGGCGTGAATCCGGACGCGGTCCGAGTGGAGCTGTATGCCAACGGAGCCAACGGTGATGGTGCCGTACGCCAGGAAATGACGCGCCTCCATCCTCTGGCGGACAATCCGGGCGGCTGGCTCTGCCGCGCCACGGTATCGTCCAAGCGTCCGCCGGCGGACTATACGGCGCGCATCATACCGCGAGGTGAAGGCTTCGCCGTGCCCCTTGAGGACGCCCACATACTCTGGCAGAAGTAAGTGCCGCCCGCGCCGGGTCCTCGCGTCACGGCGCCACCACGGTCGTAGGGTGATGAAACCGGTTTTTGATATCGCGGTTATAGCGGAGTTTGAACGAGGCGCCGAGGCTGTTGCCGCCTGGACCGAAGGTGTCTTCCACCGCGACCCCGACCATCCAGTTGCTCAGGACTCGGTGGTCGTGGCGCGTGGGAATTTCCCAGATCACGCCGGGACGGACGGAGTAGCTGTCCTCCTCGGTACGGCTCACCAGGCGGGTGGTGTCGAATGACGCCTCGAAGGTGTAATGCAGGTTGCCGCGGTCGATCACCCAGCCACCAGTGATGCCCGTCGAGCTTTCCCGGAACGCATTCTTGGCAAATTCACCCGGCAGGGAGGTGCGGGTGATGAAATCGCCATGGAAACCCACAAAGATCCGCAGGTCGGGATGCGATTTGATCCGGTGGGAAAAGGTGATGAAGGGGCGGAGGTGGCGCAGTCCGTCGGTCAGTTCCGCGGGGGGGCGGCCGAGTGGAAACTGATAATCGAAGCCCACGGCGGTGTCCCAGCCCGCAAAGAGAGGCTGCCCGAGATTGACCTTCGTGCCGAGTTCGAGATCAGCGGCCCCGTATTCCTCGAAGGCCCGGATGTTGCCGTGCCCGTGGCTGAAATAGAGGTCGCTGCTCGCGCTGATCTCGCAGTTTTCAGTGAGGCCGTAGCGCAGGCTCGTGGTCATGCGCATGCGATCCTTGTTCTCCCAGTCTCCCAGGTGCGGATGCTCCGAGAATCGCAGGGCATACTCCTGCAGGGTGGTGGGCAGATGGCTTTGAAAGATGTCGTCTAGCAGCAGCTCGTCATCCCCGTGGATATTCAGGGAGGTGGCCGGGTAAAGGCCGGTGCCCGGCTTCGGTGGATCTGCGGCGCCATCCGCCGCCCTCAGGCCGCCGGCAGATGCCAGCAGGACGAGTCCCAGGACGGCCACGCGCCGCCGGCATAGAGGGAAATGGGGAGAATTGCAGCGCAGGCCGGTCCCCGCCGCGAAGAATGAGCCGGATGATTTGGTCATGATGGTGTCAAAGAAAATGGGTCTGGATGGACTGACTATATCCTGCGGCGCGGGCGTTGGGCAGGGGGTATAGACATCATAGCGTTTCCTTCCGCGGGAACCTTCCGACCTCTCCCGTGGCTAGCCCCACGCCCATCCGTCCGGTTGCCGGTACCGGGTAACACCCCATAGGACCGGACCGCGGTTCCGGGTACATTTCCAGCGCGATGACTCTCCTCGCACCAACCTGATCCAATTTGGGCTTACCCATGAAAACCTCCTCCTCCTGCTCGAAATTTGTCTCGCTGCTCGCGTTGACCGGCACGCTTGTGCTCGGTGGTCTGGCGGGCGGCTGTGCCGCGACCTCCACCAGCGACAGCACGGGACAGTATGTGGACGACACGGTCATCACCACCAAGGTGAAGAGCGCGCTGCTGGGCGACGAGGCGGTGAAGTCCTTCGCCATCAGCGTCGAGACCGTCAAGGGAGTCGTGCAGCTTAGTGGTTTTGTGAACACCGCGACGCAAAAGTCTGCCGCCGGCGCCGATGCGTCGGCCGTCTCCGGGGTGAGGCGGGTCCATAACAATCTCATCGTCAAGTAACCCGGCGGCGGGACCTGCCGCCGCCTACAGTACCCGGAGAAAAGCTTCGAGGTCCGTCTTCTCGTCCGAGGTGAGGTGCGTCTCCAGGATCAGGTTGAAGAACTCGACCGTATCGGCGAGCGTGAGCAGCCGGCCGTCATGGAGATAGGGCGGCGAATCCTTGAGACCCCGCAAGGGGAACGTCTTGATCGAACCGTCGGCCACGTTCATCGCGCCCCGGATCAGTTGCGGCGGGTAGAACCGTCCGGTCTGCAGGTCGTGCATGGTGTTGTCGGTATAGTAGGGTGGGACATGGCAGGTCGCGCATTGCGCCTTGCCAAAGAACAGTTCCTGTCCTCGCAACTCGGGGGCCGTGGCCCTGGTGGGATCGAGGCGGCCGAGGACGTTCAGTTTCGGCGCGGGCGGGAAATCAAGCAGCTCCTGCATCTCCGCCATCGCCTGCACCTGGCTGCCGCGGTCGAGGATGTTGACCCCCTTCTTGGTCGCAATCACCGGATCCCCGTCGAAGTAGGCGCCGCGCTGTTCGAATTCCGTGAAGTCCTCGACGCTCTTCATCGCCCGCTGCGAGCCGAAGATCTGCTGGATGTTCACCCCGCGCAGGCTCGGAGTGTCGATCCGGTGCCGGAAGGCCTGCGGGCGTGCGTCGCCAGCGAGGTGCGTGGCAGCGTCGGTATGGCCGTTGCTGTGGCAGTCGAAGCAGGCGACGCCGCGGCTCGGTCGCGCGGAGCGGCGGTCCTCCGTGGCGTTGAACTGCTGCTGGGGAAACGGCGTGAGCAGGAGCCGCAGGCCCTCGAGCTGCTTGGGATTCAGGATGCCGTTGAACAGCGCGAAGTAATTATCGAGCGTCACCACCTGTCCCCGCGACACGTCGCCGAGGTCGGGGCGGGTCGTCAGGAAAATCGCGGCGGGAAACTCCGGCAGGAAATGATCAGGGAGGTCGAAATCGAGGTCGAAGCGCGTAAGGTCGCGTTGCTCCTGCCGCTTGAGTTCATCGATGACGAACCGCGGAAACACCATGCCGCCTTCGGGATGGTTCGGGTGGGGCAGGGGCCGGAAGCCCGCGGGAAAGATATCCCGGGCCCGGATCTCATCCGACGTCAGCGCCGCCAGCATGTCCCAGGTGACACCGGGCTTGAGCCGCGCCCGGACGCCCTGCTGCACGGGTTTGCCGCGCGTCATCGCGATGTCGGCGGCCGGCCGGTCGGCCAGGTCGTAACGCTCCGCCAGAAAATCCTGGTGTGACTGCATGATCGCGGGCTTCGCCTGCTCCATGCGCCGCTGGATCCAGCCGAACGGCTCCTCGATCTTGACGGGCAGGTAGCTCGAGGGCTGGGCCACGGGGTCGGGTGCCGGTTGTGCGTAGGCCGCGACACCGGTGCCGAGCAACAAGGCGAGGAACGGAGCGCGGAGCGGGGGGCGGCCGTGAAAAGGATTCATCCCGCATTGTAGGGCACGCCGGTTCGCGGGCTATGGGGTGTTCAAGGGTGTTCTGGCGGCGGATTGGCACCGAACCACGGAAGCCCGCGAGGGTCGTGATGTTACCGCGGGTAATCGAACTCGATCGCCCCGACGAACACCCATGAATCCCACCTTTGGCCTGAGCACACTGATTGGTGTCGCTTGGACGGCGCTCACGCTGGCGGCCCAGACTCCGGCCCCGCCTCCGGAAGTCTGCGCGCCGGCCGGCGCAGCGCAATTGGCGGCAGGCCCGATCGGGGCCATACACGCCCACCTCAACGGATTTCATTTCTACAGCGGCGACCTGCACCGGGCGGTGCGGGTCGAACATTATTGCTCCCATCTCAACGCCGATGTCCTGCAATGCGTCATCTACGACTCGGAAGAGAAGAACGCCCGGCTGATCGGGGTCGAATACATCATCACCGAGGCCCTGTTCAACACCCTGCCCGCTGAGGAGAAGAAGCTGTGGCACAGCCATCGCTATGAAGTCATGTCCGGACTGTTGACGGCCCCCGGCGTCTCCGACCTCGCGGAGAAGGAGCTGATGACATCGTTCGTCAGCACTTATGGCAAGACCTGGACGCTGTGGCAGGTGGATCGCGGGGACAAATTGCCGCTCGGGCTCCCGAAACTTATGATGGCGTTCACGGCGGACGGCCAGCTGGACCGCCAGGAGGTGGTCAGGCGCGATCGTGACCTGAAGTTCGACTCGGCGGGCTTGAAGGCGGCTCGTGCGGGCCTGGCCACCCGGCCGGTCGCGCCGGGCGCGGACGGCTGGCAGCAAGGGCCGGCTTTTCAGATCGACGACGCTTGGTTGAAGCTGGCTCCGTCCGGAGTCCAGAAATAGCCCCTGCCCGATTGGGGCGGCGGCCGGATGCGTCGGGTGAAGCGCGTGAGCCGGGAGGTTCACCGGGTGGGTTTTGCCCCATATCGGACAAAACGCCCGTTGCGTATCCTCCTCTTCCTATATGAACATCAAGCACCTGCTACCCCTGCCTGCGGTGGTCCTTTGGGCTCTATTTTGCGGCCCGTCATCCGGCTCCGCCCAATCCATTTTGCTGACGGCGAGCAACTATGCGCTGCTCGCCGGCACGGCCATCAGCGTCGGTGGTCCCGGTCCCAATGCGATTACCAACGGCAACGTCGGTCTCTGGACGGGCGCGAGCTCCAACATCACCGGATTTCCCCCGGCGACCGTCTCGGGCATCACGCGTTCGGGCTTGCCGGCGGCGATCATCCCCACCGGGGCGCTGACCACCGGCCAGGCATATGCCGATCTCCAAAAAGTGCACACGGGTCTGGCCGGCATGCCCTCCAACGTGAACCTGTCGAATGTGAATCTTGGGACGGTGGCGCCGCTCTCCGCGGGCGTTTACACCTTCAACAGCACGGCGCAGTTGACCGGGTCCCTGGTCCTCGATGCCCAGGGACAGAACAACGTGGCGTGGGTTTTCCAAATCGGCACCAGCCTGACCACCGCCGCGAACTCCTCGGTCACCTTCATCAATCTCGGTTCGAATGGCGGCAGTGATCTCGGCCTCTTCTGGAACACCGGGACCGCCGTCAATATCGGTGACAACAACACGATCGCGGGCAACTACATCGCGGGCACCAGCATCTCTTTCACCGGCATCACCACCACGCAAGGCGTGGGCGGCGCTAGGGCCCTGGCCTTGGCGGCCGTGTCGTTTGCCGGCCCCGGCGCCCTCAATGCTCTCGGCGGTGGCGGCCGGGAAGGGGGCTTGATGTATGACAGCAATGGCAACGTGGTGCCCATCCCGCCGACGGTCATCCCGCCGGTCATCCCGCCCGTGGTGGTTGTGCCGCCAGTGACGCCGCCTGGGGTGGTCGTGCCGCCGGTGGTGCCACCTGTAGGCACCCCGGTGGTGGTCGTGCCGCCGGTGGTGGCGCTCCCGGTCGTGGTGCCCGGCGGTTTGGTCGCGCCTCCTGTTGTGCCAGGCGTATCTTACACCGGTTCAGTGCTGCTCAGCTCGACTGGTGTCTATGCGCCGGGCGCCTCCGGCGTGGTCTTGATCCCGGGGACGGCCTACCCCACTTCGTCGATGACCGTTGACGGCCTCGGGAGCAACGGGTCGGCCGCGTCCTCCCTGACCATCACGACGGCCACCGTGGCGCTCTCCGGCATCAACACCTACACGGGCGGCACCAAGGTGGATGGCGCTGTGCTCATCGCCAGCAGCGCCAACCTGCCGGCCAATCAGAATATCACCCTCACCAACGGAGGCTCGCTGATCTTCAACCAGCCGGTCAACGGGGCGTTCGGCGGCGTGACCTCCGGCCCGGGTTCCGTCACCAAGCTCGGCGCCGGCACCCTCACCTACCTCGGTGCCAATACCTACACCGGTGGCACCTATGTCAGCGGCGGCGCGCTCGTGGCCAGCAGCGCCACCCTGCCGGCCAACCAGGACATCAACGTTTCCAGCAGCAGCGCGCTGATCTTCGACCAGGCGGCCGACGGCACTTTCGGCGGCAACATCACCGGTGGCGGCGTCGTGTCGAAGAAGGGCGCCGGCGCGCTCACCCTCGCCAACCCGACCACCTCCCCGATCGACCTCCAAGCCGGCTCGCTGCTGTTCAACGGCGGACTCGGCTCGGCCAACGTCGCCGCCGGCGCCTTCCTCGGGGGCAACGGCACCATCGCCGGCAATCTCACCAACAGCGGCACGGTCAGCCCCGGCAATTCGCCCGGCCTGATCACGGTCTCCGGCAACTACACCCAGACCTCCACCGGCGTGCTCATCATCGAACTCGCCTCCGGCACTTCGTTTGACCATCTCGTCATCGGCGGCTCGGCCTCGCTCGCCGGCAGCCTGCAGGTCAACCTGCTCGGCGGTTTCGATCCGGTCGGCAAGTCCTTCACCTTTCTCACCGCGGCGGGGGGGGTCACCGGCACGTTTGTCAACATCACCGGCAATGCCTTGCTGACCGGGCGCGCCGCCGTGGTCGCCTCGCTGACCTACAGCCCGACCAGCGTGGGGTTCGCCTACACGCAGCTGCCCTTCACCGGATTTGCCCTCACGCCCAATCAACGGGCCGTCGCCACTGCCGCCCAGGCGAGCCCCGCGCTCACCACCGCGCTCGACGCCGTGCCGGCCGCCGGCCAGTTCCCCGCCGCGCTCAACGCCCTCTCGCCGCAGGGCTATGAAGTGTGGTCTGATATCGCGTTTGCCCATGCCACGGCGCTCACCGACCGGCTCCAGCGCGATGACGGCGCGGTTCCCGGCCACGACAACTACTATTTCGACGCCAGCCAGCGGCGCGCTCGCACCCAGGGCGACTTGGATGTCGGTTCAAGCACCTTCACGAGCTCTTCCGGGCTCGTGGGTGTCGACCATGTCGTCGACTCCACGGTCACCGCCGGCGGCTTCTTCAACTATGGCGAGACTGTTTCCAGCCTCGGCCGGCCCGGCAGCAGCACCAGCCTGAGGGACCGGATGCTCGGCGTCCGCGCCGCCTGGACACATGACCAGTGGTTTGCCCGGGCCACGTATGCCTACGGCTGGGACAAATACACGTTCACCCGGCCGGTCGTATTCCCCGGCACTTCCGCCGTCGCCACCGGCAGCACCGATGGCCACGAATGTCTGGCGGATCTTTCCGCCGGCCGGCACTTCACGAGCGGGATGATGTCGGTGTCGCCCTTCGCCGGCGTGCTGCTCAGCCGCTGGCAGGCCAATGGTTTCACCGAGACCGGTGCGGGAGTGTTCGACAACCGGCTGGGCAACCAGTCCGCACGCTCGCTCCGCACCCAGCTCGGGCTGGAGGGCCAGCTGAACTGGGAGTTCGGTTCCCTGGTCCTGCAACCGCACATGCGCGCCGCCTGGCTCAGCGAATTCGCCAACGGCGCGCGCTCCCTGAATGCGGCCCTAGATTCCGTGGCCTTCGCCGTCGCCACGCGCGGGCCCCAGCGCGACAGCGGGCTGTTCGACGTGGGTTTGAACGTGGTGCTCACGCGGAGTGCCGTCCTCTACGCCGACTACACCGCCCAGAGCGGCGGCCGCACCAAGTATCTCAGCGACTGGCGCGTGGGGGCCTCCATCCGCTTCTGAACGCCGATTCCATCGGGCAAACCTTGACGGCGGCCGCGCCATCAACCCCGGTCCCCGCCGTCGGCTTCATTTTCCCATGAGGCCGCCGGATCATCCACCCCACGCTGGTTGGATCTCCGCGGTGGTCACCCGGGTCCTCACTTGGTGGCCGGCCAAGATGCTGGGCACGACGCTCGGCATGACCGTGTTCTTCCTCGTCTATTTCTGGGTGATGGATCACCCGTTCTTTGCCATCACGGGCATGCCGCTCACGGTGGTCGACGGGTGGATCGGCTTCCAACCCGCCGCCTTGCCGCTCTACCTCTCGCTCTGGTTTTACGTGTCGCTGGCGCCGGCGCTCGTGATCGATCGCCGCGAACTCCTCTCCTATGGACTGGCGGCCGTCGCCCTGAGTGTCATCGGTCTCGGGATCTTCCTGTTCTGGCCTACGGCGGTGGTGCCGCCGGACATCGACTGGTCGCGATATCCCTCGTTTGAATTCCTCAAGGCCACCGATGCCGCGGGCAACGCCTGCCCTTCGCTGCATGTTGCCTTTGCCTTGTTCACGGCCATCTGGCTTGCGCGTTTGCTGCGGCAGATGGACGCGGGACGGATCGTGCGCGCCCTCAACTGGCTGTGGTGCCTGGGCATCCTGTATTCGACCGTCGCCATCCGCCAGCATGTGACGCTCGACGTCTTGGCCGGGGCCATTCTCGGCGCGCTGGTCGCCGTGGTCCACCTGCGCTGGCTGCGTCGGTCAGGCGGCTGATATCCCGGCCGGTGTGGCGTCAGGTGGCACGGGTAGGCGCATGAGGATCTCGGTGCCGGCCCGGCGGCCGGATTTCACGGTCAGGACGCCGCCCACGTAGGCGGCCCGCTCGTGCATGCCGAGCAGGCCGAGCACGGCCTGCCCTTTTCGCCGGGTCGCATGCTGGAAGGCGTTGAAACCTATCCCGTCGTCATTGATCGCCAGCTCCACAAAGCCGGCGTGCTGCCGCAGGTCTACGCGGACGTGGCGGGCTCGCGCATGCCTTTCCACGTTCTTCAGGGCTTCCTGCAGGATGCGGTAGAGCGCCAGCTCGGTATCGGCGGGAAGTCGGGCGGCCAGCTGACCGCAGTCCAGACTGACGGCCACGCGGGTCCGGGCCGCGAACTCCTTGCCGGTTTCGCGCAGGACCGCCGCGAGGCCCAGGTGCTCCAAGGCGCTGGGGCGCAGGCTGCGCGAGATGCGTTCCACCTCCTCGGCGGCTTGGCCGAGCATCTCGCGGAGTTTCACCGCCTCGTGTTTTCCCGGACCCTTGCCTGCCGAAAGCTTGTCCGCGAGTGCCTGGCTGCGGAAAAGGATGGCGCAGAGCAGTTGCGTGATGCGGTCGTGCAGTTCGAGCGCCACCCGGCTGCGCTCGGCCTCCTGCACCTGCACCACGCGGTGCGCGAGGGCCCGCAGCAATTCCTCGGCCCGCCGGGCCTCCGTCATGTCCGTCACCACCATGCCAATGATCACGGCGGCGGGATCGCCGGCTATTTCCCGGATGGACAGCTGGACCGGCACCAGCGAATCGTCGCTCGCCCGGAGCAGCACTTGGATCTTGGCGCCCGTGCCGGCGGCCCGCTTCATGAGCGGCCGGAGCAGCGCGCGGTCCGCGGGGGAGAGGAAGCGGCGGAAATTACTGCCGGTTACCTGCTCCAGCGGGCATTTTACGAGGCGGGCGAATCGCTGGTTGGCATACAGGATCACCTTGTCGCCCGTAAGGGTGAGCGCGCCCTCGTTCATGGATTCGATCAGCACGCGGTACACGTGCTCGGCGCCCTCGAGGGTGAACACGCGATCACCCTTTCTGCCCGGGACCACCACCGTGTCCGCCTCGCCGGTGCGGATGGCACGGATTGTTCCCACGGCTTCGGCCAGGCGGAGGCGGAGACCGGCCAGTTCGCCCCGCGCGGCGGACAGAGAAGCTCGTTTGGCGGGCATGATATTCAAAGGGCGATGGGATCTTCTGTCCCGAGGACAAGTTCGACCGACAGCCCGGTCGTGTTCGACAGGTTGCCGATGAACCGGCGCACCGGTTTGGGGAATTCCATGATGAGCGTCGGCGTTGCGACGATCTGGTTGGCGCGCGCCAGTGTGGGCTGCTGGTAGATGTCGACCACCTCCAACTGGCAGCCACCGATGAGCTCGGTCTCGCACATTTGCCGGACGCGCAGGACCGCCTGGCTCGACCGGGCCGTGGCTCCCGCCACGAACAGGCGCAGCAGGTATTTGCCCTGGGGGGCGCGGACCGGGGGATTCTTCGCGGTCGGGCGGGTGCGACGTAGCGGGGTTCTCTTCAAGAGACTGTTTCCGGTCAACTGGCTGTGCGCAGATCCAATCCGACGAGCACATGCTCGAGATTGGTCAGGCTGCCAATGATGGTCCGCACGGGCTGCGGCAGTTTGCGCACCACGGTGGGGATGGCTAGGATCTGGTCGCCCTTGGCGAGGTACGGATGCTTCAATAGATCAATCACCGTGATGCGATAGCGGCCCTTGAGGTGGGTTTCGCAAATCTGCTTGAGGTTGGAGAACGCCGTCTGGGATTTGGGCGTCGAGTCCATCACGTAAAGGCGCAGTTGCCAGAGTTTGGCCGCCGTGCTTCGCGGTGCGGAGGCGCGTGGTTTTACCGTTTTGGATTTCATGAATGTTTTTTCCCGTTCCGGCCGTTGCGCGGTGCGCGGGCCAGCACCTTGGCATCGGCCTGCCGCAAGCGGCCGGAGGCCGCGCGTTCGGTGGTCAGCATGAGTGTACTGGTGCCGACCTGGTCGGCGATGCGCCGCAATTCCGCGGATTCGCTCTCGTAGTCGGAGCGCAGGCCGCTGATCTGCCGCTCGATCGCCGCGCGCTTGCGCTCGACCTCGCGCTGGAGCCGGGCGGCTTCCTGCTGGTTGGTCAGCAAGGCGGCCTTTTCGAGGGAATTCTGCGCGGCACGGGCGGAGCCGGTCAGCACGCCGCTGGGCCCAATGTACGCGTCTACGACGTCGATGCCCCGGTCCGAGATCAGGAACTCGCGGATCTGGTTCGAATGCTTCATGCCGCGGGCCTTGAGCACGTAGAGCACGCGGTTGCGCTCGCCGTTGCCCTCGAAGTCCTGCAGCAGGATCCACGC
>CAZZDB010000048.1:0-21325 GCA_964652485.1 uncultured Oleiharenicola sp. | reverse complement strand
CTGCAAAAGCTCTATCGGCGGTTCGATTCCGCCCCGCGCCTCCACTTCCAACTGTCTTTCCTAGCCGGAAATTGGGCGAGCGAGGTGCGATAAGGCGATGGTCGCATAGAACGACTGCCACGTCTGTGGCATCTGAATGAAATTGTTCATTTCACCAATTGTTGCGGGCTGCCCGTTTTGCCACGACGAATACGTTACGCTCCTACACAGAAAGGCCGAGGCGAAAAGCTCCGCGTTTCTTGGCCTACCTGCTAACTCGGCGGAATCGTTTCCGAATACTTCCCCTGAACGTGGGAGACGTCGTGGGGCTGCGAATTCGCAATGCTGACGGCTTCCGATCATCCCCTTGGCGACGCCGGCCGGGAGATAGGCATCGTCTTGTCTCCGTCAGTCCACAGAAAAGGCCGTCAACCTGGTGGCGACGGCCTTGGAAGAACCACAGCTGTGTTTAGCTCGCGTCAGGGTGAATAGGTCACGGTGCGCACGCCGGCGACGCCACTGATGGTGATCGTGATACCCTGCGTGTAGTTGTCCGGATAGGTCTCGCTGGCGACCGTGTTGACTACTTTCACATAGTTCGTCGCGCCGACGAGGTCGGTGGAGGCAACGGTGGAGACACCATTCTGCAGGAAGTATTGGTCAGCCGCCGCAGACAACTGCCGGGCGTTGTTCAGTACCGTTTTGTCTTGGGAGGCTTGACGGACCTTCTGGAACGCGGGAATAGCCATCGCAGCCAGAAGGCCGATGATGACTACGACGATCATGATTTCAACGAGCGTGAAACCTTTGTTGGAACGAGCATTCATGTTTATGAGGGTTATATACTAACAGTTATTATGTATTACTCCGACGACCCTTATTAGGGACATTTATTGGCAATAACAAGAGTAGTAATTGTAAGCGGGAAGGGAGCTGGCTTAAGCGGCGTTCCGCGGGCAATGCGGTCTTCGGTAAGCGTTCTATGTTTGCCAGTTGCACCACCGGCTCGGGGGAGAGATCTGGTCTCTGACAATTGATGAATTCCAGCAGCGTACAAAGGGCCAACTCTATCTCTTCGGCTCCTCTGGCTCCGTTGTCACCGGAACTACCCAGACAGCCTTTCTGGGAAGCAGGGAGTTTCCATGGTGAGGGAGGATGGAGCCGCTGCAGATTCCGTTGAAGAACAGAAAGCCTCAGCTCCGCGAACCTTCCCAACCCGATCGCAATACCGCGAGACCAGTCGATTCTGCTCCCACGACGCCCAGCCTGACACCCGTAAGCGCCGGATTTATGGTTTGGCGGGTTTGCGGCGAGACCTAAAGCTTCCACCCCACGTGACTCCCGCACCCGAGGCCCCAAGGTCATGAAGCGTTGTCGTCGTCCGTTACTGGCCGGGGTCCTGGTCTTGCTGCGCGGTGCCTCGCTGTGGGCCATGGGCAGCCCGCCGCTCATCACCGATGACCCCGGGACACCCGGCCCGGGCCGCTGGGAAATCAATGTGGGTGTCACGACCGAACGGCGTCCGGGCGAGCGCGCAGCGGAGCTGCCGTTGATCGATCTCAACTATGGCATCGGCGAAACGGTGCAGCTGAAGTATGAGGTGCCTTACCTCGTGCAAGAGCAGGCCGGGCAGCCGCGTGACTCGCGCTTCGGCGACTCCGCGCTGGGAGTCAAATGGCGCTTTCACGATTCCGAGAAGGACGGAACGACGGTTTCCGTCTATCCGCAGTTGCAATTCAACAATCCTGGCTCGTCCAGCGACGAGCGCGGCCTGGTCGAGCACGGAGCGGTGTTTTTGCTGCCACTACAACTGCAGAAAAACCTCGGAGGTGTGACCCTCAACCTCCAGCTTGGACGGGAATTCCGTTCGACCGAGAGCGCCTGGCTTTACGGCATGGCCCTGAGCCATCAACTGCGGAAGAACGTGGAAATTGCTGTGGAGTTGGCTGGCGCCGCGGCGGCCCGACTTGACCGATCCCAACTCACGCTGAATGGCGGGGTCGTGTTTGAGGTCAGCGAGCGATGCTCGGTGATGTTTTCGGTCGGGCGCGAGCTGCACAATCACACCGAGCCACGGGCGACGCTGATCACCTACGCCGGTTGCCAGTGGCGGCTGTGACCAGCGTGGCCGCGTTGGGGGCCGCCGGGGTTATTGCGGTCCGCCGGTTTTGTGCTCCGCTGTGTCTGGCTCGGCCTTCAATTGATGCAGAGGCGGCACGGTCTTCAACGTGGGCAGCAGCAGCGCGACGGAGCACACCACCGCGATGGTCCCGAGACCGCCGGCAGTGGCGGCCGCCACCGGTCCCCAGAGCGCCGCCGCCAGGCCCGCCCGTAGTTCGGAAATCTCGTTCGAGGAGCCGATGAAGAGCTGGTTGAAGGCGGACACCCGCCCGCGCAATGCGTCGGGGGTCAGCATCTGCACGAGCGTGTGGCGAACGACGACGCTGTAGTTGTCGCACACGCCGCTGAGGTAGAGCGCGAGCAGCGACAACCAGAGGTTCGTCGACAGACCGAAGAGCATGATCGCGGCGCCGAAGCCGGCCACGGACCACAGCATGAGCAGTCCCGGGCGCCGGGCCGGGGGCAGATGCGTGACGATGAACGCCATCGTGATGGCCCCGGCTGCGGGCGCCGCCCGCAACCAGCCCAGACCGGCCGCCCCGACATGGAGGATCTTGTCCGCGAAGATCGGCAGCAGCGCCACGGCGCCGCCCAGCAGCACGGCGAAGAGATCAAGGGTGATGGCGGCAAGGATCGGTTTGCGCGCCCAGATGAAGCGGACGCCGGCCAGCATATCAGGAACAGGTGCGCCGGACTCCCGTCCGGTCCTCGGTAACGCGACGCCGATGAGCGAGCCGGCGAGCGCGAGCGAACAGACGGCGTCGATCACATAGACGGGCGTGTAGCCGAGTCCGGCGACGAGGAAGCCGCCGAGGGCCGGGCCGATGACGGTGGAAAGCTCAAAGGTGCTGGCGTTCCAAGTCATTGCATTGCTGACGGCCACCGGTGGCACCAGCAGGGGGATGAGGGCGGTGCGTGCCGGGTTGCCTAGCACGCGCACGGCGGATTGGAGGAAGAGCACGAGGAAGACGAGCGGCAGCGCGGGATTGTCGAAATGCAACGAGGCCGGAGCGGCGTGGCGCTCAAACAGCAGCGCGATTGAACGCAGGAGATGGTTGGCGGCCCGCAACGGGGCCACGTCCGGGATGGAGGCATGGCCGACGGTGAACAGCACGAGCGAAAGCGAGAGCAGTGCCGAGATCCACATCGTGTGCGTCACGATGCGGCGGCGGTCAATCCGGTCGGCAAGGACACCGGCCGGCAGGACGAGCAGCATCAGCGGGATCACGTTCACCAGGCCGACGAGGCCCAGGGCGGTGGCGGACTGGGTCCACTGGTAGATCTGCCACGCGATGGCGACGCTCAGGCCCTGGCGGCCGGTGTTGAACAGCAGGTTGCCCACGAGAAACCGGCGGTAACCGGCATGGCGCAGGGCCGCGTAGGGGTCGCGGATGGGGTCGCTCATGCAGCCGGCGACCCGCTGGCCGGGGCGAAAGGGTGCGCCGTCTGGGTCTGGGAGACGGGCAGGTAGACCTGGAAGACCGAACCTTGGTCGGGTGTGCTTTGCACCTTCAGCGCGCCGTGGTGGGTCCGCACGATCCCGAGCACGGCGGGGAGGCCGAGTCCGCGGCCCGTGAACTTGGTGCTGAAGAACGGATCAAAGATCCGGGCGAGCAACTCGGGCTGAATTCCGCAACCCGTGTCATCGACGTCGACGCAGACATACTCGCCCGGGGGCAGCTCCGGCAAATGCGGGGAACTGACGGGCGCGGGGAGGTGCACGACGCTCGTGCTGATGCGGATGATGCCGGGTTTGTCTGTGACGGCCTCTGAGGCATTGATCACGAGGTTCATGATGGCCTGCCGCATTTGCGCCGCATCGGCTTCGATCTTGGGCAGGATCCGGGCGAGCGCGAATTCCAGACGGGCCTGCTTGCTGATGGACAACTCAAGCAGCCGGGTCGTCTCGGTGATGAGCGTATTCAGGTCGATCCGCTCCAGATGGTAGGTGCCCTTGCCGGCGTAGGCCAGCAGCTGCTGGCAGAGTTCCGCAGCGCGGTTGGCGGAGGTAACGACACTGTCGAGCCGGTCCCGGTTGACCGGCGAGTCGTCGCTTTCCAGCCGGGCCAGGGAGCTGTTGCCGAGGATGACCGTGAGCAGGTTGTTGAAATCGTGGGCGATGCCACCTGCCAATACGCCGAGGCTTTCCAGTTTCTGCGCCTCCTGCATCTTGTGTCGCAGCTTGGCGGCCTCGTCGTCGGCCAGCTTGCGCGCGGTGATGTCGGTGTGGGTGCCGGTAATGCGCCGTGGTGCGCCGGTGGCCCGATCGCGGGCCACCACCTTGCCGCGGTCGAGAATCCAGCGCCATTCGCCGGACTTCGCTTTCATCCGGAACTCGGCGGTGAACTGGTCCAGCCCCTCCTGGATGCGCCTTTCGTTGGCCGCGATTAGGGGCAGGTCTTCGGGATGGACCAAGGCTCGGAATGCCCTGTTGGTCGGAGCGATTTCCTCCGGGGCATAGCCCAGCATGCTCGTCCAATGCGGACTGCGCATTACATGGTCGGTCGCCATGTCCACGTCCCAGAATCCGTCCTGCGTGCCCTCGAAGACCAGCTGGAGCCGCTCCTCATTTTCGCGGAGAGCCTTCGCCTGGCGGGAGAGCTGCCGCAGCAGCTGACGCTGCCAGAGCAGGCCGGCGAGCGCTGCGACTGTCAGCAAGCCCAGCGGAATCAGGTAGAGCTGGATGTCCGCCCAACGCAGCGTGCGTGGCTTGAGCGGTCCGAGCCATTTTTCATAAAAGCGGTCGTAAGCACCGCTGCGCCGCACATGCATCAAGCCCTCGTTGATCTGGGCGAGCAAGCGGGTGTGGCCCGGCTGGACGGCGAAGCAGAGCGTGTATTCCAGGCCGGCGGGCACGAATTCCGCGCGCACGAGTCCTTCCAGCTGCCGGGACCTGATCAGATAGTCGGTGACGAACTGCATGCTAAGGGTTGCGTCGATCTCGCCGCGATGGGTGGCGGCCAGACACTCGGCCAAAGTCGGATAGCGGACGAACACGGCCCGCCAGTCCTGTCGGTGGGCAAACTCGTCGACGATGGAGTTCTGGATGACGCCGATGCGCTTGCCGGATAGCTCGGACGGACCGCGGATGGACATGGCACCACTTCCGGCCCGGACATAGAAGGTGCAGCGCATCGTCTCGAGTGAGACGGAAAAGTCCATGTGCCTGGCCCGGTCCTCCGAATAGGCGACCAGTCCGAGGATGTCGCCCTTGCCGGCGAGGAATTCCGGATAGATCTCCTGCCAGGGGCGCAAGTCGGATTCGATATGCAAGCCTTGGTCGACGGCGATGGCGTTGATCAGGTCGTTCACGAAGCCGGTCGGCCGGTCCGCCTTGTCCAGGAAGCTGAACGGCGCGCTGTTGCTTTCGACCACCATGCGCAAGGTCGCGCGCGGAGCGGGCGACGGTTCCGCGCCAAAGACAGGGAGCAGGCCGGCCACCAGGAAGAAGGCCAGAAGCCGGGGTGAAATGTCAGGCCTGGCGGTCACGGAAAGTGAGCTCGGCGATGCCGGACTTGTCGAGTCCGCCCAGGCCGAGCGCGACCATGCGCTCATACTGGTCCTTCGTGGCTTGGGCGAGGGGCAGGTTCAGGCCGCAATCGAGCGCCAGTTGATGGGCGATGCCTGAGTCCTTGGCGGCATGGCTGGCGGAGAAAAAACAGTCGTGAGCCCGGTTCTGCATGTCCTCGCCGTCGGTCTTGAGCACCTGCGAGTATGCCCCGGTCTGCGCGAAGACCTCGCGCAGCATCGCCAGATCCAGGCCGAGGGCGTGGCCGAGGCCGAGTCCCTCGGCCAGGGCGGCGGTGTTGCAGTTCATCACTAGGTTGACGAGCGCCTTCACTTGAGCGGCGCTGCCAGCCGGGCCGACGTAACGCAACGCCGTGCTGAGTTTTTCCAGCACGGGCCGCAGGCGTTCGAACACGACCCGCTCACCGCCGCACATCAGGTAGAGTGTCCCGTTGCGCGCCTGCGGGATGCTGGAAGCCATGCAGCCCTCGAGGGCTTGGGCGCCGGCTTGCCGGGCCCGCCGCGCGACCTCGACCTGAACCGCGGGAGTGAGCGTGGCACAGTTGATGAAGATCCTGCCTGCGGCCCCCAGAAGCAGCGAATCGCCGCTCTCGGCGAACACCTGCAATTGGGCGGCATCGTCGGTCACCACGGTGAAAATCACCTCGGCTCGTGCGGTCACGGCGGCCAGCTCGGTGCAGGCCTCCGCACCAAGTTCCGCGGCGAGTTCGCGGGCGACGGCAACGCGGGCGTCGTAGACGGCGGTGATTGAATGGCCGCAGTCCTTGAGGCGGCGCGCCATGTTGCCGCCCATGCGGCCGACCCCGACAAAGGCGATGGTCTCGTTCCGCCTCATCGCGTGAAGAACGGATTGTGCTGCTTCTCCTGCTTCAGGGTCGTCAGCGGTCCGTGGCCGCAGGCGAGCACGGTGTCCATCGGCAGCTTGAGGATCTTCTGCCGGTTGTTGCGGAGCTGAATTTCGTAGTGCGTGGCGCTGCCGCCCATCGAGCTGGCGAAGAGGGAGTCGCCCACGATGGCGAGCGGCCACGACAGGCCCGAGATGAAGTACGTCGTCTGTCCGGGCGAATGTCCCCAAGTAAACAGCGTCTTGATGGAGAGCTCACCGAGATGAAAGTGGGCGTTTTCCTGGAAAGATTTCGCCCCGGGGCGGTCCACCGGCTCGAGCTCGCTCGCCCACACCTCCGCGCCGGTCGCGGCGAGCCGGTCGAGATCGGCGATATGGTCGTCATGGGTGTGCGTGAGAAAGATGTAGCGCAGGGTGAGACCCTCGCCCGCGATCGTGTCGAGCATCGGACGGGCGTCGGTGCCGGTGTCAAAGGCCGCGGCGAGCCGGGTCTTGCCGTCCCACACGAGGTAGCTGTTCACGGTCATGTCCTCGAAGGCGGTGTTGAACATCGCGAAGCCGCGCTTGAACAGCATCTGCTCGGGATACCACTCGCGCCGCGCCTGCGCCATCAGGGCGTCGCGGCCGAGGCCGAGGGCATGGGCGACCGACCGGACGGCGTGCTCGCGGACCTCGCCGCCCTTTATCGCCGTGAGATCCGCCAAGGCGACACCGGCCTTCTCGGCGAGGGCTTGGTCGGTCAGCTTGTAGCCACGCTGGGCTTTGCCGATGACATCAGTGAAATTGTCCTCAAGGGGGATGCGCGGCATGGTCCTTATCCATCTGGCCAAAACGCCTCCACGGCAAGCCGGCTTTGTAGGTCCGACGGACGGAAGTCTTTGCCACGGCGCGGTGAATTTGCTCTGCTTGGCCGATTCGATGACCTCTTTCGCGGCAAATCCAGGCAGCCCGACTCCCGCGCAACTCGTCGCCGAACTCCGGGCCATCCCGCCGGTCGCCCGGGTGCTCGCGCGTTTGCAGCACCTGTTGACCGACCCGAATTCGAGCTTGGAAGATGTCGCCCAGCTCATCCGGCTGGACGCGGCGTTGATGACTCGCATCATTCAAATCAGCAACAGCGTTTGGTTCCGGCGGGGCCTGCCGAGCAAGACGATCATGGAGGCGGTGGAGCGGGTGGGCTTTCGGGAGGTCTACCGGATGGTCGGCGTCGTGGCCGCATCCTCCCTTGTCGCCCAGCCACTCGCTGCCTACCGGCGCAGTGCAATGGACGTGTGGCGCGAGTCGGTGGCCTGCGCCTTTGCCGCGGAGATGCTGGCTGATCGGCTGGGTGAGGACATGTCCGCGGCCTACATGAGCGGCCTGCTGCATACCATCGGCCGGCTCCCGGTGGACCAATATTTGCAGCGGGGTCCTACCCACCGCATGCTCGCGGAGGAGGGATTCCCTTTCGACCACAGCGGCGCCGAGTACGCCCTGCTGGGATTCACGCAGGCGGACGTCGCCGCCTTGATGCTGACGCAATGGGAATTCCCCACGACGGTCACGCTGCCGATCAGGCATCAGTACCAGCCGCTGGAGGCGCCCGAGGAGCACGATCGCATGGCCGCCGTGCTCTATGGCGCGCGGATGCTCCGCAGCGTCGTGTGCCAGAACGTGCGGCCGACCGATCTCAAGGGTGATGAAGAAGTCCTCGGGGTGCTCCATCTGAGCGCCGATGACGTGCTTGACCATCTGCCGGATCTGAACGCGCAGGTCTCCCGCGTCTTGCAGCTGGCGAGCAGCTGAATTCCCCCGGGGCCCGGACGCGATCGCGGGGAGGCAAGGGTTGACCTGACTTGGCACATTGGCATCCTGCCAATATGAAAGCATGGCAAACCATCCTTGGAATGACGGTCCTGTTATTGGCGGGACAGCTGGGAGCAGTGGAGGTGGTGAAGCTCACCGCCATGGAGCGTTCGCAGGGCTGGCGGCTCCTTTTTGACGGGCAGTCGCTGAGCGATTGGCGCGGCTACCGGCAGAACAAGGTGCCGGCCAACTGGCAGGCGGCCGAGGGTTCGCTCGTCGGCAGTGGTGGCGCGGCCCTGGCGACGACCGAGGACTTCAAGGACTTCGAGATCGTGTTCGACTGGAAGGTCGCGGCGGGGGGCCGGGCCGAGGTGTTCTACCGGGCGGGCGAGGACGCGGCTTCGCCTGATGAGTCGGCCCCCGTCATGCAACTAGCCGGCGAGGGCGTGGTCATGGGGGGAAATGGCGGGCTGACCGCCCCTTGGCGCGAAACCACGCTGCAGCCGGATGTCTGGTATCGGGCGAAGATCATGGTGTTTGGCAACCAGGTGGAGCACTGGATCAACGGCGACCGGGTGCTGAGCTACCTGCTCGACTCGCCCGACTGGCGGGCGGCTGTCGCCGGCAGCCACTACAAGGCTTTCAAGGATTACGGCCTGCTGGATTCCGGGCGGATTGTGCTGTCGGGCAAGGACGTGGTTTTCCGAAACATCAAGATCAAGGCGTTGTGACCCGTGGAACTGGCAGGGGCGGCGCCTCGCGGTGCCGCCCCAGGGGATGTAACCGACAAGTTGTTGGCCCCGTTTACTTCGGCGGATCGACCTTCACGTTGAGTTTCTCGAGGGTGAGTCCCAGCTGGCGGTCGTATTCGGCGAGCGCCTTGTGGTAATCGGATTGCGCCGCGGCCTCGCTGACTTCGGCTGAGGTGAGAATCTCCTGCTGCTGGGAGACGAAGAAGGTGCTGCTCTGGCCGGCGCGCAGGCGCTTCTCCTCGTCGTCGAGGACCGCCTGCGCGAGTTCGCGCGCATGCCGAGTGGCCTGGACGCGTTTCTGCGCGGTCTCAATCTGGCCGGCGGCGTTGCCCACTTGGACAACGATATTCTGCTCGATGCGCTCCAGATCGGTCTCGGACTGCCGCTGTTGGAGCCGGGCGGCCCGGTAGCGGCCGCGCTCGGTGGTGAATGTGAGCGGGACCGAGACGACGACGCCCCAGCTATAGGCGTTGTAGTCCTGGTTGCGAACCTGCTGGCGGCTGACCCTGAGGCTGGTGTCGTAGCCGTTGTAGCCGTAGCTGCCGACGAGGTCCAAGCGCGGGAGGAGTTGATTGAGCTGGAGTCGGGCGTTGATGTCGGAGCGCTTGAGTGCCAGCTTGGCCTGTTGATAGTCGGGGCGTTTATCCAAGGCTGTGCGAAAGTCGGCGGCGGCGTCCGCCACGACGATGGGCGCCGGTGGTGGCGGCTCTATGGCAAAGTGCTGGCTGAGCAGGGCGGGGCTCTTTTCGTCGGTGATGAGCTGCTTGAGCCCATTCTCGGTCTCCCGCACCTGCTGTTCGGCAAACAGGATGTTCTCCTCGCGGCTGGCGACCCGCGAACGTGCGGAGGTGACGTCGTATTGGGACATGCTGCCGACCTTGAAGCGCTTTTCGTTTTCCGCCAGCAGTTGGGCGGCGAGGTCGCGGGAGCGGATGGCGCTGCGTTGGTTGGCGTAGGCGAGGTTGAGATTGTTGTAGGCGTAGATGACGTTGGTGATGGTGTCCATCAGGGCCTGCCGGAAGGCCCACTCGCTGATATGGCGGTTGGCCTGGGCGATGCGGATCGACGCCACCGTCGGGCCGAAGCCGAAGTTACGCAGGAGTGGCTGCGTGCCGGACACGCCAGCGAAGGTGCTGTAGTTGTTCGCGTAGGCGTTGAAGGTGCCACGCGTGTTATTGCTGGTGGTCCCCAACTGGTAGGTCATGCCCCAGGGCAACAGGCCGTCGAGGTTGACGCCGGCGCTGTCGGTTTCCACAACGCCCGCCGGGTTGCGCAGGCCCGTGCTGGTGTCGATCAGCGAGGGGTTGTCGCTGGACGAGTAGGTGTAACTGCCGTTCAACACCGGGTCGAACTTTCCGAGGGCCTGGGTGACGCCGGCGGCGGCGATGGCGGCGTCGTAGCCCTGCACCCTGATGGCAAAATTCTTGGCGAGCGCACGCTGGATCGCGTCGCTGAGGGTGATGGTCTCCAAGTTAGAGGCGGTGGGGGCGGATTGGGCAAAGGCCGCGAGCGACACTAGGAAGGAAATGAACAGGGCGCTAAAACGCCGGGGAGGGAGCATTGGAGATTATGGTTGCCCCCGGCTTTGCAACCCTCGTGCCAGTGCGAAAAATAAAAGTAACCTGATATAGCTCAGATTGTTGCATATGACTTCAAAATCACACCTTACGACCTCCGCGTCACCGGCGGGATTAGGTAATCCCGATATTGGGAATACCGCGCGATCATTCGCTGCGCAGCGTCACCATCGGATCGACCCGCGCCGCGCGGCGGGCTGGCAGCCAGCAGGCCAGTGCCACCGCGGTGCCCAGCACGAGGCAGGCGGCGACGAAGATGGCCAGATTCGCAGTCGGCAGCTCGGGCCAGTTGCGACGGGCGATTTGGACCGCCGCCCAAGCGGCCGCTCCGCCCAGGAGGAATCCTCCCGCCAGCAGCATGAACCCTTGCATCGCCACCACCCGGATCAGTCCCGTCGCAGTGGAACCGAGGGCGACGCGCACGCCGAACTCGCGCGTCCGGCGGGTGACCTGCAGAGCCAGCAGTCCGTAGAGGCCGATGGCGGACAACACGAGCCCCAGGACGCCGAAGAGACTGACGAGCGTGAGGGCGAATCGTTCGGTCACGCGGGTTTGCGCGGCATAATCGTCGACGGCAGCCATCTGATAGGTGGCGATCCGGCCATCGGCACGGGCCAGGGCGGCGCGGGCGGGATTCTCGAGTGAGAGCGGCGGAAGGGTGGTCTCGAGGACGAGCGTGAATTCATCGAATCTCAGCGAGGCTGCGAGCACCTGCGGCAGCGGGAAGTAGAGCGTGCCGTTGATTTCACCATCGTTCGGGTCAGCAATGGTCCTGGTGTCAGCCGCGACGCCAATGATGGTCCACCAAGGATGCGGTCCATCGAGGCGGCCCCACTTTACGCGCCGTCCGATCGGATCCTGCCCCGGCCAGTAGCGCTTGGCAAAGGACTCGTTGACGATGCAGACGGGCAGGGTGTCAGGTTTGTCGTCGTCGGAGAAGTCCCGTCCGTGCAGCAGCGTTTGCCCCATGGTCGTGAAGTACCCGGGCACAGTGCCGCGTGAATAGGCGAGCTGAAAGCCGCGCGGCTCCGGCGGCGTGGCACCCTCGGGGTTGTTGCTGATCAGTTCGTAGGCGGCATTGAGCGGATGCGGCACCGTGACGGTGGCGGAGCGGACACCCGGGAGCGCGCGCAGGTCAGTCAAGGCGCGTTCGAGGAGCTGCACGCGCGACTGCGCGGAGGGGAAAAGCCGGTCGAGGCTTACCTTGAAGGTCAGGCGGTTTTCCGTGGCGAAGCCCCAGGGTTGCTCGACGAGGGTGCGGAAATGCCGGGCCAGCAGGCCGGCGCCGACGAGCAGGACGAGCGCGGCGGCGATTTCGCCGACGACCAGGGCGCCGAGCAGCCGCCGCGTGCCGCGATCGAGGGTCGCGCCGCGCGAGCTGTTGTTCATGGCCGTGCGCAAGTCCGTCCGGCTCGCCCGCCACGCCGGCAGCAGGCCGAAGCCGAGACCGGCCAGCAGGAGCGCGCCCGAGGCGAAGGCGAACACGGGCAGGTTGAGCCGCACCGCGTGGTCGAACTCGCGCATGGCGCTGCCCGTGGCGTCAGAGCCCTCGGGGCTGAGCGCGACCAGCGCGGGAGTGATCCAGGTCGCGAGCAGGAGGCCGGCGGCGGTCCCGAGCGCGGCGAGGACCAGCGATTGCAGCAGCGACTCGCGCAGCAGCCGGCGGTGCGAGGCGCCGAGCGCGGCCCGGATGGCCGTCTCGGCCTCGCGCTCGACGGCGCGGGCGAGCAGCAGCCCGGTGAAATTCGCCGCGGCGACCAGCAACGCGCAAAGCGCGGCGCCGTAGATGGCAAGCAGCTTGGGTCGGAGATCGGTGATGAAGCCCTCATGGAGGGTGCGAACGTAGGCGCGCACTGGATTGCCGGGGTCGGGCGCGGCAGCATTGACGGCGGCACAGACCCGGCGCATGGCCGCATCGGCGGCGGCCAGCGTCACACCCGGCCGCAGGCGGGCTACGCTGTAAAGATAGTGACCGCGTCCGTAGCGGGGATTGTAGACGGTGGCGAGCGGCACCCAGGCCTCGGCGCGGTAGGGATGGCGGAACCGGGCCGGCATGACGCCGACGATCGTGTACGGCGTGCCGTCGAGCAGGATGCTCTGGCCGAGGACATCGGCGCGCCCGGCGAACTGGCGCATCCAGAGATCGTGGCTGAGCAGGACAGCGTGCGGGCCGTTGGGTTTGTCCTCGTCGGCCGTAAAATTGCGCCCAAGGGCCGGAGCGAGGCCGAGCACGGTGAAGAAATCCGCGGTGACGCGGGCCGCGGGCAGGTAGCGCGGGGCCTCGCCCGTCGTGTTGCCGAGGGTCAGGCTGGTGCCGGTGGCCGCCGCGACGCCCGTAAAAATGTCCCGGCCCTGCTCGCGCCACTGCTGCAAGGTGAGATCGGACAGATTCAGCGTGTTGGCGCGGACATCGGGTTGGTCGTAGGCCTCATAGAGCCGCACCAGCCGGTCGGGGTCGGGAAAGGGCAGCGGACGTAGCAGTGCAGCCTCGACGACCGAGAAGATGGCCGTGTTGACGCCAATGCCGAGGGCGAGCACGACCACGGCCGCGATGGTGAACGCCGGCGACTTTGCGAGCTGGCGGAAGACCTGGGTGAATTCGCGCACGAGCGGGAATCAAGATTTTGGTGCCGGTGCGTCGGCTGGCCAGACGTAGGCCAGCGGGCGGAAGGCGACATTGGGTACGCCTTGGTCGAGGAGCCAGTCCAGCACCGGTTTCGCCTGCACGCCACCCTGTTTGGCACAATGGAGGAGGGTGAAGCCGTGCGGGCCCGGAATCTCGTGCGCCTTCGGGTTGAGGGCGAGCACGGCCTTGACGAAATCAAGCTGCCCGAGCATCGCCGCGGCATAGAGGTCGAGACGGGCGCCCTTGCCCAGCAGATATTCGGCAATGGCGTGGCCACCGGTGTGGGCGGCCGCCTGCAGGGGCGTTTCGAAATCACCGCCACCCCAGTCCCAACTGGCGTTGGCCAGCAGCGGGGTTTCCTCGACGAGTTTCATCACCTGGTCGAGGCTGCGGTGGGCTTGGTCGACGGTGGCGTGGACTTTGCCGGGGGCCAGGGCGGGCGGTTTGGGCGGGGTCGAGGGGCGCGGTGGCGAAGGCGCAGCGGTGTCAGCCTGCGCGGCAAAGTGCGACGACATCAATGCGACCACCGGGGCGGCGGCGGCCAGTTGGACCGAGGAGAGCAGGAACGTGCGTCGATTCATGGGAGGTGGTTGAGGTTATTCCGAACGCAAGGCGATGAGGGGATCCACCTTGGTGGCGCGACGGGCCGGGAGCCAGCAGGCGACCACGGCGACGCCGGCAAGGATGACGGCGATGGCCGCATAGGTCAGCGGATCCTTGGCCGAGACACCGATGAGAAGGTCTTGGAAATAGCGGGCGGTGAGAAACGCGGCGCCGAGTCCGAAGACCAGCCCGGCCGCGGCGATGACGAGGCCGCGGTTGAGGATCATCAGCATGACGTCGCCGGCCTGGGCGCCGATCGCCATGCGAATGCCGATTTCGCGAGCCCGCCGATTGACGGTGTAGGACATGACTCCATAGACACCGAGCGACGCCAGCAGCACGGCAAGCAGGCCGAACGCGCCGAGGAGTGCCGCGCCGGTGCGCGGGCCCCAGAGGTTCTGCTTCATCACGTCATCCATGGTCGAGACGGTGCCAAAGGGCATGCTGGCATCGAGCGACTGGAGTTCCTTGCGGACGGTGGAGACGAAGGCGGCCGCGTCAGACGCCGTGCGGACGTGGATCACGCCGAAGGCGGAAAAGTTCTGCTTGAGCGGAAAGAAGGCGAACGGGTCAGGGTCCTCGCCAATGGCGTTGTAGGTGGTGGTCTTCACCACACCGACGACCTCGACCGGATTTTCGCTGTTGTAGAGCTTGATGGTCTTGCCAAGAGGATTCTCGTTGGGCCAGGCGAGCTGCGCGAAGTTCTCGTTGACGATGGTGACGAGCGGATGCCTGTCGTCGTCCGCGTCGGTGAAGAGCCGGCCGGACACGAGGGGGATGCCGATCATCTTGTGGAAGCCGGAATCGACGCTGAGGTAGCTGAACAGCCGGCCGTGCTGTCGCAGGTTTTCATCGTTGCCCTGCGGCCGGAGCGTGCGCCGGCCGGTGAAGTTCATCAACTGGCCGTCGGCGACGGTGGCGGAGACGACCCCGGGGATGGCCGAGGCACGCTCAATGACGCGTCGGTAATAGTCGAGGCCCGCCGGCCGCGTGTAGCCCTGCGCGCCGGTGTCGACGGTGAGTGTGATCAGATTCGACATGTTCCAGCCGGGATCGGCCTTTTGCGCATGCTGCATGCTGCGGATGAAGAGTCCGGCGATGACGAGCGCGATGACGGAGAGGGCAATCTGGCCCGCGACGAGGAAATTCCGGAAGCTGAGCAGCGGGGTCGGCGTGGAGCCCTTGCTGTCCTCCTTGAGCATGGTGGTCAGCTCGGGCTTGGTGGTGGTCCACGCCGGAGCGAGGCCAAACAGGAGGCCGGTGAGGATCGAGATGGCGAGGCCGAAGCCGAGCACGCGGGCGTCGAGCGTGACGGTGATGCCGTCCGGCACGAACGGCGGGCGCAACGACCAGAGGACGTTTTTCGTCCACAGGGCGATGACGAGGCCTGCGATGCCGCCAAAGAGCGACAGCAGCACGCTTTCGGTCAGGAACTGGCGGATGAGGCGACCGCGATCGGCGCCGATCGCGATGCGAACGGCCACCTCGCGCTGGCGGGCGGCGGCGCGGACGAGCAGGAGATTCGCGACGTTGGCGCAGGCGATCAGCAGGACGAGCCCGGAAAGCGACAACAGCAACGCGCCGGCCTGTACGACGCTTTCGCGGAAGCCCGGCCCGATCATGGACTGGGCGAGGGACAGGAGCTTGACGGAGCGGCCGGTGTTGGCGACGGGGAAGTCCTTGGCGAGCTTGGCGCCGAAGGGTTTCAGGCCCGCCTCGGCCTGCGGAAGCGTGACGCCCGGCTTGAGCCGGGCGACGGCGTTCCAGATGAGGGCGCGGCGCTCGACGTAGTGCGCGAGGAGCGTGCCGGTGTAAATCTGCTGGGCCATCGTGCTCGGTACCCAGAACGAGGGGTTGTTGAAGGTGTTCAGCCCACGAAAGCCCGCGGGCATGATGCCGATGACGGTGAAACCGTGGCCATTGATGGTGTAGGAGCGGCCGATGACGCCGGGGTCGGACGCGAGGCGATTGGCCCAAAAGCTGTGGTTGAGCACGATGACCGGGCCTGAGCCGGGTGTGGCGGATTCATCGGGTCGGAAGGTGCGGCCCAGCGCGGGCTTTACGCCGAGCAGGTCGAAGAAGTTGCCCGTTACCAGTTCGCCCTGCACGCCGGCGGGCTCGGTGCCGATGACGATGCTGACCGGGGCGAAGCCGTAGCCCGCCATGTCGGTGAACACCTGGTTGTTCTCCCGGTAGTCGGTGAAGTTGAGCGGCGAAATCGGCAGGAAGCCCGGGTTGCGCTCGTCGGCGGTGTAGATGGACACCAGCTCGTCCGGCCGCTCGAAGGGGAGTGACTTGAAGAAGAAGGTGTTGATGAACGAAAAAATCGCCGTGTTCGCACCGATGCCGAGTCCCAGGGTGAGGACGGCGATCAGCGTGAATCCGGGCGACTTGAGGAGCAGTCTGAGGGCGTGGCGGAGATCCTGGAGCATGGGTTGTGTGTTCGTAGCAACCCGGTTGTATCTGGTGGGTGAAGGCAGCTATTCGTTGCGCAAGGCTTCGAGGGGGTCGATTCGGGTGGCGCGCGTGGCCGGGATCAGGCAGGCGACGAAGGCGACCGCGCCGAGTGTGAGGGCGATGCCACCGAGGATCAGCGGGTCGTGCGCGCTGGTGCGGTAGAGCAGGGACTCGACGAGGCGGGCGGCGAACAGGGCGGCGAGCAGACCGGCGGCGAGACCGGCGCCGATGACCCCGAGACCCTGCCGCAGGATCAATCGCAGCACATCACGGGTGGTGGCACCGAGTGCCATGCGGATGCCAATCTCGTTGGTGCGCTGGCTGACGGAGTAGGCCATCACGCCGTAGATCCCCACCGCGGCGATGACAAGCGCCACCATCGAGAAGACCGTGAGGAGGAGCATCGCGAAGCGCTGACGGGACATCGTGTCGGCAAGTATGACCTCGAGTGGGCGGATGCTCGAGACCGGCTGGTCTTTGTCCACGGCGAAGACCTGCGCCCGGATGGAATTGTGCAGGGCGCGGGCGTCGCCCGCCGTCCGGATGATGACGGTGAGGTTGTTGTAGGGTTTCTGGCTGAAGGGCTCGTAACTCTGTGCCGTGGTCTCCTTGTCCACACCGTATTGTTTCACGTCAGAGACGATGCCGACGATCTCGCGGAAATCGTCTGGTCCATTCGTGATGTTGATGCGCTTCCCGAGGGGATTCTCATTGGGGAAGTGCTCGCGGGCAAGCGTCTCATTGATGATGGCGACGTGCGGGGCCTTGTCCGTGTCCCGCTCCGTGAAGAGCCGGCCGCGTACGAGACGGATCCCCATCGCCTGAAAGTATCCGGGGCTCACGGCGTAATAATTCGTGCTGGGCTGGTCACTCGGCGCGATCGGCGGGCGACCGGCAATGACGAAGCCCAGCACCCAGTCGCCCACGAGCGGCAGCGTGTGGGTCAGGCCCACCGCCTGCACGCCGGGCAGGGTCCTGAGGTTCTCGATCAATTGGGCGGCAAACTGTTGCTGCTTTTCCGGTTTGTCGTATTTCCGCTCGGGCAACGACAGGGCCACGGCCGTGGCGTTGGCCGGCTCGAAGCCTGGATTGATCGCGGAGAGCCTGAGAAAGCTGCGCACCAGCAGGCCGGCGCCGGTGAGCAGCAGCAGCGAGAGGGCGACCTCGGCAACGACCAGACCCTGGCGGAACCAGCGGCGGCCGCTCTCGGTCGAGCCACGCGTGCCCTCCTTGAGGGTCTCGTTGAGATTGTGGCCGGTGGCGAGCCAGGCCGGGGCGACGCCGAACACGAGGCCCGTCTGCACGGAGAGCGCGAACGTGAAGCCGAGGGCGCCGCCGTCGAGGCCGAGTTCCTTCGCGCGGGGCAGGTTGGCCGGCGCGAAGGCGAGCAGCATATCGAGACCCCACTTGGCAATGAGCACACCGAGGGCGCCGCCGAGCAGGGAAAGCACAACGCTTTCGGTCAGCAGTTGCCGGACAATGCGGCCCCGGCCCGCGCCCAGCGCGGCCCGGATGGAAATCTCTCGCATGCGGCCGTTCGCGCGGGCGAGCAGTAGGTTGGCGACGTTGGCGCAGGCGATCAGCAGCACGCAGCCGACGGCACCGAGCAGGGTCCAGAGCACGACCCGGACGTCGCGCACGAGGTAATCGGGGAGGAGAAAGACGTTGACGCCCCAGCCCTTGTTGCTGTCGGGATACTGCGTGGCAAGCTGGCGGGCGAGGACATCCATCTCTGACCGTGCCTGCTGCAGGGTCACACCCGGCCGCAGGCGGCCGGCGACATTGATGTAGTGAGCGCCGCGGTTGTCGGGCGCCTTCTCGTCATCGGAGAAGGCCATCGGGGCCCAGAGCTCCGTATTGCTGCTGCGCTGGAAATCCGCGGGCATGACGCCGATGACGGTGTGCGGCTCGCCATTGAGCTGCACGGTGCGCCCGATGGCGTCGGCGGCGCCGCCAAACTGGCGCTGCCAGAGGCCGTGGCTCAAGATCACAACCTTGTTTCTGCCGGGCGAGTCCTCCTCCGGTAGAAAATCGCGGCCGAACTGTGGAGCGACGCCGTAGACCGAGAAATAGGAGGCAGTAACCCGCGAGCCGGCGAGGCGAAGCGGTTCACGGGCGCCGGTCAGGTTGTAGTTCTGGCCGCGGTAGGCGGCGAGGGCGGTGAATGACTTGGCCAGTTTCTGCCAGTCGAGGAAGTTGGGCGGGGAGACGGAGAACTCCGGGTATTGGGGCAGCTGGTTCTCACGCAAAAGCACGAGACGGTCCGGTTCGGCGTAGTTCAGCGGGCGCAGGAGCACGCCGTTGACGACCGAGAAGATGGCGGTGCAGGCGCCGATGCCGAGGGCCAGCGTGATGATCGCAATGGCCGTGAAAGCGGGCGACTTGGTCAGCTGGCGGAGAGCGAAACGAATATCGTGCATGAGTGCGTGGCCGGGAGGCCGCCAATTCTGCATTCGACATGCCAGCGTCTGGCCAAAAATAAGTGCTGAATGGACAGTAGGTTGCGCAGGTGGCCCGCGATGCAAGGAAAGCGATTGTCCGTTCTCGAAATTACGCGGTCCCGGAACCGGGATTCGCCGTCAGCGTCCTTGCAGCACTTCCGTGACTGTGGTGGTCAACTGTTCAAGCGAAAAGGGCTTCGCGAGGGTGCGGTTGGCGCCGAGCCTGCCGGCCATCGCCAGGTAATTGATCGCTTTCCCCTGGCCGCCACCAGAGATCGCGATGATCTTCAACTGCGGGGCAACGTGGTGCAGCTCGATGATTGTCTCGATGCCCTCCTTGCCAGGCATGATCAGGTCCGTGATCACAAGGTCGAAGGCGTTGGTCTTTAATGCGGCCAGGCCGGCATTGCCTTCGGCCGCCAGGGTCACGCGATGTCCCACTTTCCCGAGCGCCACGTGGAGCATCTCGCGGAGCATGGCATCGTCATCAATCAACAGGATGTGGGCCATGGCGTGGATGGCGCGGGTTCAGCCGACCAGCATGCCGTCGGCGAGCCGGATGACGCGTGAGCCATAGGTGGAATTTTCCTGCGAGTGCGTGACCTGGATGATGGTGGTGCCCTCGGCGTTGAGCTTCTTGAACAGGGCCATTATCTCGCGGCCCTGATCCGAATGGAGATTGCCCGTGGGTTCGTCGGCGAGGATGAGCGACGGTTTGGCGACCAGAGCCCGCGCCACGCCGACCAGCTGCTGCTGTCCGCCGGATAGCTGGCTCGGGTAGAGGTCCTTTTTTGCCACGATGGCGAACCGGTCGAGGATGTCGCAGACGATGCTCTCACGCTCCTTCTTGGGAATGTCGCGGTAGGAGAGTGGAATCTCGAGGTTCTCGTAGACGGTGAGGTCGTCGAGGAGGTGGTAGCTCTGGAAGACGAAGCCGATGTGCTTTTTCTGGAGCTCGAAGCGCTTCTTCTTGTCGAGCTTGTGGACGGGCTCGCCGCGCAACGTGAATTCACCGCTCCACGCGCTGTCGTGCAGGCCGAGGATATGCAGCAGGGTCGACTTGCCCGAGCCGGACGGGCCCATGATGGAGACGAACTCGCCCTCGGCGATCGAGAGGTTGATGTTGCGGAGGGCGTAAAAGACGCCGCCTTTGAGGGGATAAACTTTCTCGACGCTACGAAGAGTGATCATGTTGGCGAAAGAATAGAACGAGCGGTTGCCCGTTGGCACATACAAAACACAGGTATCTTGTCCCAGTTGCGGGACAAATCAAATGGTGTTTCCCCGGCCCAATCCCGCCCGCGGGTCAGCGAGCTGGCTCACGCTCATCGGCCAGGGAAGGTTCCGGCCCGGGCGCCCCGCGCATTCTTTCCACCGCGGTCACCACTCCGCCGTTTCGCGTCCAGCGGCAGAGCAGCGGTCCTTCCGCCCGCTTGAGCTCCTTGAACAGCACCGGGTCGGTGCGCTTCTGGAAGGTCAGCTCGGTGGCGCCTCCGGCGTCGCAGTTGAAGATCTTGGCGTAGCCCTTGTAGAGCCGCGGCTCGCCGATCACGCGGGACCAGCCCGCCGGTGGTTGCGTCGGACTGCGTCGGTCCAGCGCCAGGAAACTGTAGGGCAGGGAACGCAGGTCGATGCCGGCGCGCTGGCCGAACTTCACCCAGCCGGAGTCGGCGTGGATGCCCGGGGGCGGCGCGGCGAAGAAATGGCACCAGTGCTGTTCGTTGCCCGCGGCCAGCACGCCGCACGCCGCCTGGTGCGTGCAAGGGGCCGCGACTGTGAACGCCGGTGTCAGTTTCTTGCGCCAGTGTCCGAGCACGCGGCTGACCTCGTGGTTGCCGGGCTCGACCCACAGCACGGACTGGGCCCGGCTCAGCAGCCGGCCCAGGGCGGTCAGGTCGGCGTCGTGCAGTTCGTTGAGCACGTGGCTGAGCACGAGCAGGCCGATCGGCTCGTCGCCGGCCAGCAAGCGCGGTGAGCTGCGTCCGACTTCGAGTCCCGGGAAGCGCTGCCGCGCGCGGTGTTCGGCGTAATCCATGGCGAGTGCCGAGTGGTCGTGCACCACGAGCCGGGGAAGGGTGTTCGCGCCGAAGAAATCCACGACGCGCCGGCCCGCCACGCCGCTGCCACAACCCCAGTCGAGTACGATGCCTCCGGCGGGTGGGAGCCACCGCCGCAGCCGCATCTCGGCCAGCACGGCGTCCCACTTGAACCCGATGCGCTCGCCAAAGGTGAAATCATAGCACTCGAGGTCGGTGATGGTGTGCCAGTAGGGGCCGTCGGCCGCCGCGCCGGACAAGAAGTTCTCTCGCAACCGGTCCAGCACCTGCCAATCGAGCGATTCCCAGTTCATGGGTGAGGTCCAGCCAGAATGAGGCTCAGGGCGGCTTGGTAGTCCATTAGACTACAAAGAGTCTGGGGCCGGGTGTTCATGAATTCAGCGTGAAGTTGAAATGCCGCGCCAAGGCCTGCGTCCTGCAGCCATAGAACGCCGCCAGCTCGCGCACGCTGGCGGCGGTGTCGTCGGTCCGCGCCTCGCCGCCCGGGCGCTTCGTCGCGGTGATCATGAGGTTCTTGGCCGTGTGCTCGGTGGCGATGAACTCGAAGACCTTGGT
>CAZZDB010000047.1:0-22235 GCA_964652485.1 uncultured Oleiharenicola sp. | reverse complement strand
GGCCAGGTGGATGAACGTCTGGCCGGCTTTCAGCGGCACGGCCTCCAGCGCGATCTGGTAGTTGCGGCTCCCCAGCGGCCCGGTGTCCGCGTGCAGCCGGACTTGCAGGTAGGTGTCACTCGCCTCAGCCACCCGGTAGTCAAATTTGACCGGATAGGCCTGGTCCAGCGGCTCGTCGATTTTCCTGCCGAGGCTCACTTCCAAGGTCTGGGCCGGGGCGTTGCCCACGGCGCGGCAGCTCTTCACATTGAGATGCAGGATCAGGATGTCGCACCAATGATCGATTTCCGCCAGGGCCTGGCGGACGGTCGCATAGGGATGGTCGATCACCGCATAGACCTCCCCCTGCAGTTCATCGGCCGCCTCGGTGGAATTGATGAACAGGGGCCGCTGAAAGGCATTGTGGTTGAGCTCGTCCTGTAAGGACAGATAACGGGCTTGGAGGGTGGCGCCCGGTGGCTCCGCCATCGCGACGGGCGTGCCTGCACCGGCCAGTAGCAACCACGGTAGCAGGGTGCGGAGTATCCGGCGTCGCGAGGCGGAGGCGGCGGTGTGGATCATATGTTGCTAGGACCAATCCATTCGGCCGGGGTTGCGCAGGAGTGGCGGACGGCCCCCGGGTCCGGAGGCGGTTTCACATCATATCGCGGAGCCGGGCGACGAGTTCGAAGGACCGCAGCCGCGCGGCCTGATCGTAGATCGCCGCGGTGACCATGAGCTCGTCCACGCGCGTCCGCTGGAGAAATGCTGCGAGGCCGCGCCTGACTGTGCCCGGCGAACCTATCACCGCCTCGCTGAACGCGTGTTCCACCCCGGCCTTCTCCAATGGCGACCAAAGGTCATCCATGCGGTCGACGGGCGGGGGCAGCGGCCCAGGTTGGCCGCGGCGGAGCAGGACGAAACTTTGCTGGAGAGAGGTAGCCAGGCGGGCGGCGGCGGCATCGGTGTCGGCGGCCACGACGCCGATCGCGGCCATCGCATAAGGCTTCGCCAGGACGGCCGAAGGGCGGAAGTCATCGCGATAAATGGCCAGGGCCCGCTCCAGATGGTCGGGGGCAAAGTGGGAAGCGAACGCGAAGGGCAGTCCCAAGGCCGCCGCCAGCTGCGCTCCAAAGAGGCTCGAGCCGAGCAGCCAGATCGGCACCGCCAGGCCGGCGCCGGGAACCGCCTGCACGACCTGGCCGGGGACGACCGGATGGAAGTAGGCCTGCAGCTCCTGCACATCCTGCGGAAACGTGTCCGCCGCATTGCTGCCACCGCGCCGGAGCGCGCGGGCGGTGGGCTGATCGGTGCCGGGGGCGCGGCCCAAGCCCAGGTCGATGCGGCCGGGGAAGAGGGACTCCAGCGTGCCAAACTGCTCGGCGATCACCAGCGGAGAGTGGTTGGGCAGCATGATGCCGCCCGCGCCGACGCGAATCGTGGAGGTGCCGCCCGCGATGTGGGCGATGGCGATCGCGGTCGCCGCACTCGCGATCCCGGGCATGTTGTGATGCTCGGCCAGCCAGAAGCGGCGGTAACCCAGGCGCTCCACGTGCTGCGCCAGCTCGCGCGACCGGTGCAGGGCCTCGGCGGCCGTGCCTCCTTGCGGGATGTTGGAAAGATCCAGGACGGAAAAAGGAACCATGCAACACAGTGTCCAGATGTCGCGGAATTTCCAACTTCGTCCTGCAATCTGGGCGCAGCCTTCCCGGCCTGGGCTCCGGCCCTCTCCCGGGCTTCATTTCTTCTCGACGGGCGGGACCTTCGTGGCCTGCCAGGTGATAACCTGCCACCGGCCGTCGCGGAAAATGAGGGTTCCGCTGTTACGGTAGTAGCCGAGGGTGTTGTCGGCGTTGTGGACGACAAGGCGGAAGGTGAGGGCCGCGAAGCCGTTGTACGGGCGAATCAGGACATCCTCGGCGGAGTAGGTGGGTTGCACCGTTCCGGCGTCGTGCCGGACAAATTTCATGATCTCAGCCTTGGTGCTCACCACCCCGGCCGAGCTGGTGTAGACGAGTTCGTCGGCCCAGAAGTTCTCGTGGCGGGCGGGATCGCTGTTGTGGGTCAGGAAGTCTTCCAGCAGCTCCCGGATGATAACGGGCGACACCGGGGCTCCCGCCGCAGCGGTGTCCGCAGCGCAAATTTGGACGGTGGACAAAAGGACGAGGCCGGCGAGCAGCGTGGATTTCATGGGGCGCACGCTGGCCGGGGGAGTTTCCGGCCGCAAGCCACCTTCCGCCGGGCGCGGTTCGGTGGCGGCGAGACCACAGGCTTCGGAACTGGCCGTCCGGTTTGCCTCCAACCCCGGCCACTCCCGTGACAAGCGGAAAGGCTACGAGGATCCTTTGGTACAAGAGCCCGTCGCTCAGCCCGGGAAGAGCAGCCGTACCATCTGGACCGTGGCCAGCGCGCCGACCAACAATGAAGCATACCACAGCCAGCGTTTCTTGACGACCAGGGTGATACCTCCAAGGGCGATGGCGATCTGGAACATCTGCGCGGCCAATCCCATTTCCCGACTTGCGGACGCGGCGCTGGTCGCGGCGATGCGAGCGATGTCGCGTTTGGCCTCGAGGCCCTTGGCCTCGGCGGTGATATCCTTCTTCTCCTTGTCGTAGCGATCGACGCGGGCCGTGAGGGCCGCGAGTCCCTTGGTGTCATCCGGGTGGGCCGCGGTGAGGCGCTCCCGCTCCAGCTCATAGAGGCTCTGCTTGATGCCCTTCGCCTGGTAAAAAGCCCACTGATCGGAGGCCTCGGCCTGGTTGAACGTGGCCTCGTTCAGCTGTTTCATGACCGCTGAGGAGTAGCCGGCCCCGCGCTGGGTGGCAACGGCGGTGAGCACGGCAAGGAAGATCATCGAGAGGGAGACGTATTTGGTCCACGCCTCGCGCTTCGCCTTGTCCTTCTGTTCCTGCTGGTCGGCCTTGAGGGTTGCGACCAAGCCTTTGAGTTCGTCGAGATTGTTGTCCATGGAATTAATTGCAGCCGCCCTATGAAGCGATTTTCCGACGCTTGTCACGTCGTTTACTTGTGGTCCCCGTCTGCGGACGCCTGGATGGTCCACCGGGCGGCGGTGGCCGGCCGGTCGCGTGAAATCCGGCCGAGGAACCCCAAGCCGCGCGGCGGTCAGCGTTCGGTCACGCCAAAGAGGGTGAATTCGGCGACGGCGGGCCGGATGCCGGGCCGGATGCCGGTCCACGATCTGAAAGCCCGCGCGTAGGTCACCGCGGAGCCTAGGGGATCCGCGCTGACACCCAAGGCGACCCGGCAGAAAACCTTTTCCCGCCCCTCGATCAAACCACCGTTCTGCGGCGCCAGAGAATCACCAAGCTGAGGGCGCCAAGACCGGCAGCAGCGGCAAAAGCCGACGGCTCTGGTATCGCGGTGAGAAGAAAGGCGTGAGTTTGAGAACCGTCAGAGGCGGTCCCGACGATCTGGCCAAGATCATTGATTGCCGTGGCATTGGTGAGCGTCCAACCCGCGGCTCCGGTGACGTAGTTGTTCAGGTCGTACATCGTTCCGTTCTCATATACGAACGCGTGGTAGTTGTTCCCGGCGGTCTGGGCCGAGCCGACGACCTGGCCGGAGTCATTGATGCCGGACGCGCTGCTGTTGGTGCCTCCGAGGGTGCCGAGATCGGTGGGGACGCCGGTGTTCCAGATCACGGCGTGGTTCGAGAGCTGACCGACGACCTGGCCGGAGGCATTGATGGCCGAGACGCCCGAAGCGGTGTTAGGTCCGAGGTCGGTGGGGACACCACCGGTCCAGGTCGCGGTATGGATGGCGTTGCTGACGTTATACGCGATACCGGCAATCTGCCCGGAATTATTGATGGCATAGCCGAAGCTCATGACGCCGCCAAGGGTGCCGAGGTCGGTGGGAACGCCGCTGTTCCAGACCGCGGCGTGGTTGCCGCCCAAGCTCGTGGGCGGGTTAAACGTTGTCGCGGACCAGCCGACGACCTGGCCGGAGGCATTGATGCCAGCGGCACTGCTGGTGGTCCCGCCCAAGGTGCCAAGGTCGGTCGGGACGCCGCTGTTCCAGATCACGGCGTGGGTTTGATTGCCCGCGGTGGTGGAGGAGCCGACGACCTGACCGGAGTCATTGATGCCAGCGGCGCTGCTGGTGGTCCCGCCCAGGGTGCCAAGGTCGGTCGGGACGCCGCTGTTCCAGATCACGGCGTGGGTTTGATTGCCCGCGGTGGTGGAGGAGCCGACGACCTGACCGGAGTCATTGATGCCGGTGGGGTTGCTGGCAGTCCCACCGAGGGTGCCGAGGTCGGTGAAAACAAAGGTCGACTGGGCGTGTGCGGCAGGAAGAAAAAAAAGGAGGCCAAGGCAAACAGATAGACGGCGGAGAGCGTGGACTCGCACAGCTTGGATAAGAACGGAAAGCCCGGGACACGCAAGTCAGATGACCGCGTTTGCCAGGGTCTGGACTTGGGCGGTGAAGCTGGGTCCAGCCGGGGTCGTTGCCGGCCTCGAGGCCCCCAGGTCGTCCGCCTGAAGCCAGGCCGGTTGAGTCCGGCGGTGACTGTCGCCCGCGATGGGCTACTTTCCGGCGATCAATTGGTGCATGACCTGCCAGAAAGGAATGCTTTGGCTGGCGAAGCCCAGATCGATCACGAGCCAGGCGCCGGCGACCATGAAGCAGGAATAGGTGGCGACCATGATCCCCACGGCAACCTTGGTTTGGGGTGACCGCGAGGATTCCCTGGGGTTTATGCTGGGTTATGAAGTTCGGCGCCGAATCCGCGGCCTAGTCTGGTGCTCACCTTATAGGTAACGACCCGTTTGGCACACCGTTAAGCCGGGTCCATTCCCAGACAAGCATTTGCAGCACGAAGAACACGGTTTGCCGTGACGGCCGCCTAAGGTCGTGATTCCGGACGGGATGCTCGGTTTCGCGCGGCGGTCAGCGTTCGGTCACGCCAAAGAGGGTGAATTCGGCGACGGCGGGCTGGATGCCGGGGGGGTGGCCCAGCACGACCAAGCGGGCACGCAGCGCCGGGGTCGGCGGGCACTCGCGGTAGTCAATCAGCAGATCGTCGGTGCTCGCGCTTCGGTCGATGATGGTCGACCAGACGCCCGGGGCGGTTTCGGCCTCGATTCGGTAGCGGAATGGGCCGGGGTTTTTGCCGCTCGTCGTGTCCAACCCGACATCATGCCAGATCACGCGCGCGGCGTGGACGACGGCGCGGGCGGAGAACTGCGTGGTCAGGGTCGGCCGGGCATCTTCGTCGGCCGGGAGCCACCAGGTTGTCATCGAGTTGTCGGCCGCGAAGCGACCCGCGGAGTTCGCGGCGTGGGAGCTGCCGAAGGTGGGCTCGCTCTCGTTGAGCGGCAGCCAGGGCTCGGTGGAACCGCTACCGGGCAGGGGCTGCGGCGTCGAGGTCGCGCGGGGTACATAGAGTTCGCCGCTTTCGTCGATCTCGGCGCGGTCGAGCCCGACGCGGCGTTCGAAGCCATGGGCGGCGCAGGCGAAGACGGTGTAGAACACCCACAGGTTGTCGCCCGGTCCCTGCGCGAAGGAGCCGTGGCCCGTGCCGGTGATCAGGCCCTCGGTGGAGCGGAAGACCGGGTTGCGTTTCTGGGGTGCAAAGGCGCCCAGCGGGGAGTCGCCCACGTAGGCGCCCATGGTGTAGGTGCGGTATTGGGTGCCGCCCGCGGAGTAGGTCAGGTAGTAGCGGCCGCCGTGCTTGATCATCCAGGAGCCCTCCACCCAGCCCGTGTTCGGATTCTGGTTGGAGCTGCCCACGTGCTCAAAGGTGAAGAGGTCGGGCCGGAACGGGATCAACTCCTTGGGCTGGCCGCGCAGCCGCGTTGGGTTTTCCGGGTCGAGCTCGACGCCCCAGATGCCGGAGTGGGGCGTGCAGCCCCAGTAGTAGAACAGCCGTCCGTCATCGTCGGAGAACAGCATCGGGTCCGTCTGCCCCGGCAGCCCCGCGATCGGTGGCATCGGCAGCTTGCCGAGGGAGGTGAACGGCCCCAGCGGAGTCGGTCCGGCGTAGATGTCGGAGTCGGACGCCATCAGCAAGAAGCGTCCGCGATGGCGTACCACCGTCGGGGCGTAGCCGAGGTCGCGCACGTTGAGCGGGTGGTGCTGCCAGGTGCGACCCTCGTCTGCGCTCACCCAGGCCATGTCGCACGACGGGTAGAGATACCACTTGCCCTCGAACCACAGCCCGGTCGGGTCGGCGAGTTCGCGGTACTGCTCGGTTTGCTCGGACAGCCACAGCCCGGCGGGTATGTTGGGCTTGCCCGGCGCGGTGTCGCGCACCAGGCGCCCAACCGGATAATCCGGTAGCGGGAGCGGATTGATCAGCCGGGTGGGGGCCGTCGCATCTGCGGAATTGCCGGCCAGGAGAAACGCCGGGAGCATGGAGCCCAGGGCGGCGAACAGAATGAAGGAACGACGCATCGACATCCGGCCAGTGAACCTGAATCAGGCGGGCATCGCAAGTTCCGGTTGGCCGGTCCCGCCTGCCGCCGGACCCCGGTGTCGCAGCCTGCGGCGGCGGGGCCGGCCGAACCCGGCGTCATATATTATATGACATTGGCTCGGGGGCGGCGGGCGGTTTCATGGACGAACAGGAGGACGCTGGTCAAGGTTGATGGAGCGGAGACCCCGGGAAGCAGGCGTTCGGCTGGCTCAATCGGCGGGCGCGGCCACGGGGCCCGCCTCGGTGCGCAGGAACTCCCCGAGATCCGCACGCATCCGCTGGCGCGCCTGGGTCAGCCGGGTCTCCACACCGCGCTCGGAGCAGCCGATCACGGCCGCGATCTCCCGATAGCCGAGGCCCTCGTATTCATAAAGCAGCAGCGCAACCTTCAGTTCATGGGGCAGCTTCTCCACCGCGGCGCGCACCGCCTGCACGCGCTCGTCTTGCATCAGCGCATGGTCCGGGCCCGGAGTCGGGCATGCCGTCTCGGGCGGCGGGGCTTCGCCCGCGTCGCGGCGCAGCCACGCGGTGGACGGATGCCGCCGCCACCACCGGCGCCGGTTGCGCGCGAGGTTGGCCGCGATCGTCAGCAGCCACGACCGGAACGACTGGTCGCCGCGGAACCTTGCTCGCTGGGCGTGCACCCGGACAAAGGCCTCGTGCACGATTTCCCGCGCTTCCGTTTCGCTTTGCACATAACGGAAAACGAAACGCAGCAGCGGTACCTGCCACAGCTCGATCAACCCGGCCAGCGCCGCGTCCTGCCCGCTTTGGAGCGATTGCATCAACGCCGAGCTGCGCGCGTCGGTCTCGGCCCCGGCCGTCATGGACGCGAGGCGGCGCCGGCAGGTTCGCGCCGGCAGCTGGCCACCATCTCAAGATAACGCTTCCGCTGGACGTCGGTCAGTTCGGCGGCCACGGCCTGCACGAGGGCCATCGTGGCCTGGCGGCACTGCCGCGACGCGTCCTGCGCATTGTTCCGGCCGCACGTCAGGCCGAGCCGGCAGATTTCCGGGCAATACCGCACGTGCAGCGCTTCGATCTTCGCCTGCTGGTCACGGGTGAGATCCAGCTCCGCCGCAAGCCAGCAAAGCTTGCGTTCGTCGTCGGTCGGTTCCCGCCGGATCTTGGCGTAGACCACCCCGCCGAGGACGACGCCCAGCGCCAGGAACAGAATGAACCACAGGTCGCGTTTCATGGCCCTACTCCCTCGACGTCGACAGCGGATCGATCCACGCGACGTAGCGCCGCGGCATGTCCGGTGTCCCCGCGGCCTCGGCGCGGGAATGATACCACTCCACCGTCACCACTCCCAGCAGCATGCCCAGCGCCATGCCCGTCAGCGCGAAACGCAGGGGGATGATGCCTCCGGCGCGTTGCCGGTTGGTCGCGACGTCGCGCTGCACCCGCCCGGCCAAACCGGCGTCGGGGGCGGGAACATCGCGCCACTCGAGGAGCCGGTGGCGCAGTTCGTCAGGGTTGTCGGGACTCATGCGGGTCGTTTTCCGATTACTTGCCGATGCCGGCGGCCCGGCGCAAGCCGGGTCTGTCGGAGCAGGCACACACCGCACCGGTTCCGGCACCCAGGCAGGCCGCGGGCTTACTGCTTCCCGTCTTTGGATTCGGTCGCCTGGTTCGCCGGTTTTTCAGCGCTGCTAGCCGGAGTCGGGTGCGGGCATTGGTCGGCGCTTTTATGGGCACAGCAGCAAGCCGGGCAGCTGCCGGTGCATGGCGCGTTGGTGTCCTTGGTTTCACCAGCGCGGCCGAGGGGGGTGAACGCGAGACCGGCGGCCAGCGCCAGCAGGAGGATTTTCAGGGATTTCATGGAGGGAATTGTGGTTGGGCGGGTTGATGGGACGGGACTCACAGCGAGCCCCGCTCCTCCACCTTACCCCGCCCGATGGAATATTCCCCGGCTTCGGGCAAAGATATCCGCGAGATCGAAGCCGCCGGGTTTGGATTTGTTCTTGCGAACGGCGGGATTGTGACGATGGGTTGCCTTGGTTCAGTCAGTGATCAGATGCACGGGCAGGTTCGTGATTTGAGGTCATTGTTTAGACTGAGAGACAACTGTGTGAGTGATTCAGATTCAGCCACGCAGGATCAGGTCTGAAATCGTCAGGGCCGGGTCAGGGTTCGGAAGGCTTGTGTCGCCAGCTGGCGGCCGGGCCGGAGCAACAATCCAACCATCAACCAATGCGGACGGCCGCACGGAGGAACCGCCATGAAACTCTCCCATCTTCTCCACCAACGCCAAGCCCTGCTGCGGCAGACGCGCCTCGCCAATCTGGCCTTTGCCTACTGGCAACTGGGCCAGCTCGTGACCCGGATTGACCACGCCCGGCTGCGCGGGCTCGTCAGCATGCAATTCTCCGATCCTGACGCGGGGCGCCATTGGCCCGTGCTCACGGCGCTGGAGGGCAGCCAAGCGGTGATCGAGGAGCACTTCACGGACGAGAACATCCTGGAAATGGCCGACCTGATCGCATTCCTCACGGGCGAGGAGGGTGCGGACAAGACCTTCCGCCTCGAGGAAATGACGGCTGAATTCCTGGTGCCGGTGGGCCACAAGCTGGAACAGGCCGGCGTGGAACTGGAACCGGTGCCCCGGCTGGCCGAACCCGGCAGGCCCGATTCCGTGCCGTGACGCAATCCCGCCGCAAACGCCATCGGGCCGGGTTCGGTGCGATTGCGCCGGGGCCAAGGGATTCCCGGTTCGCTTTCGTGGTTTGGCGTGCGCTTGGCCGGGCAACCGGAATGACAATAGCTGCCGCCCGCCTCCGTTGTCTAGCGTACGGACGAAAGATCCCCAGAACGCCGACGGAGGAGCACAAGACCGAATGAGGCCAGCCCGAGCACCGCGACGTACGTCGCTGGCTCCGGAATGGCGGCGGTCTTGAGCGCCGTAAAATTTGCGTCCGTCAGGCTACCGACGACGAAAGTCGTCTGGCCGAGCGCATTCGCGTCATAGAGGGCAGCTCCGCCATAGCTGCTATATCCCGCCGTATAGAAGAGCAGGCCGGAGCCTTGGTCGAAGGAGAGGCCACGCGGGCCATGCGGCAGCTCCGAAAGGAATGTGGAAACGGCTCCTCCGGAACTTACCTCGAAGATCCTGCCGCCAGTTAGGTCGGAGACGTAGAAGTTCCCCGTGCCGTCGACGGTCAGGCCGTCGGCGTAGCCCACGCCGGTGGCGAAACTGGTGACCGTGCCGCCGGGAGTGATCTGGTACAGGATGCCGGCGCCAGCATTCCCATCGGTGGCGTAGAGGTTACCGTTCGCGGCGAACGTCAGCCCGTAGACCTCCGCGAAACCGGTGGCGAAGGTGGTCACCACCCTTCCGGGCGTCACCTGACTGATGGTGTTGCTGCCGTTGGCGACATAGATGTTGCCATCGGGGCCGACGGCAACCGCTTGGTTGCCGACACCGGTGGCGAGGGTGGTGACCGCACCACCCGGAGTCACCTTGAGGAGGCTGCTCGAGCCGTTCGTGACGTAGAGATTGCCGCTGCTGTCAAAGGCCAAGCCTTCGGGGACGCCGACCCCGCTGGCGTAGGTGGCGGTACTGCCATTGGTCGCGATCTGGTAGATGACGTCGTTGCCGTCGTCGGAGACATAGACCTGCGCCAGCAGATTGCCGGCGACCAACAATGAGCCGACAAGCGCGACAAACCGGCTATACGCGTGAAAGGGCGGGATGGCGAAAATCATGGTGCTCCGTGGTAAGCTTGCTGACCTTCAACTTAGGCGACATGCTGGTGTCATCTGGGACCGGAAATGCCAAGGGAAATGTCGCCGTGGGGCGGTTGGAGGATGAGCATACCCCTTAGCCCGGCTCGGCCCACTGTGGTTGGAGAGGGCCGCGTGATTCCGGGCCTGACCACCGTGGCGGCTCACGCAATTTGCTCCGCGGCGAAATACGGTTTCTATGCTCCCTCATGATTTCACCCGCGCTCGATCCCCGGGAGACCGCACTGGTCTTGATTGATCTTCAGCAAGGCATCGTCGGCCGGCCGTGCGCACCGCGTTCCGGCGCGGAAATCGTGCAGAACGCGGCGCGGCTGGCCGCCCGGTTTCGCACGCTCGGCGCCCCGGTGGTCCTGGTGCGCGTGGCTTTTCAGGCGGATTTCAAGGACGTCCTGAACCCGCCCGCCGATGTTCTCGCGCCCTTCAACGCCAGTACGCTTCCGCCCGGCTGGGCAGAACTGGATCCCGCGCTGGGTCCGCAACCGGGCGACCTCGTCATCACCAAACGCCAATGGGGTGCCTTCCATGGCACGGAACTCGACCTGCAGTTGCGCCGCCGCGGGGTGCGTACCATCGTCCTGGGCGGCATCTCTACGAATATCGGCGTCGAGTCCACCGCCCGCAGTGCCTACGAGCATGGGTATGCGCAGATCCTGGTCGAGGACGCCATGGCGGGCGCCAGCGCCGCGATGCACGAATTTACCGTGAAGAACATTTTTCCCCGCCTGGGTCGCGTGCGTTCCACCGCCGACGTGCTCGCGGTGCTCGCGTCATGATTGCTCAGGGTTTGCCGCGAGGCAGATCGGTCCTCGGCCCGCGAGCTATGGTCAGGAACGCCCTGATTTCCCTCGGCTGGCTGGTGGCGGCCATCCCGGCCCAGGCCGGCCCGCCCTTTGTGACCGACGATCCCGAGCCGGTGGAATACCGGCACTGGGAGGTCTACCTCGGCTCGCAATATGAACGCGGCCGCGATGGTGCGAGCGGGACGCTGCCGCACGTCGAGGTGAACTACGGGGCGTTGCCCGGTCTCCAGCTGCACGTGATCGCCCCGCTGGCGTTCGACGCTCCGTCCGGCTCGGACCGGCAGACCGGTTACGGGGACACGGAGCTCGGCGCCAAATACCGGCTGATCGACGAGGCGGATGGCAGGCCGCAGGTGGGCGTTTTCCCGCTCGTCGAGTTGCCCACCGGCGACAGCGCCCGGGGGCTCGGCAGCGGCCACACCCAGGTCTTTCTGCCGGTGTGGCTGCAGAAAAGCCTCGGCACTTGGACGACGTATGGCGGAGCCGGCTACTGGATCAATCCGGGAGCGGGTAACCGCAACTGGTGGTTCACCGGCTGGCTGGTGCAAAAACAGGTTAGTCCCGGTCTCACGATCGGGGCGGAAGTGTTTCATCAGACCGCCCAAAGCGACAGCGGTCGTTCCGCAACCAAGATGAATGTCGGCCTCATCTGGGACCTGGATGAAACGCGGCACGTGCTGGCCTCGGCGGGTCCGACCCTCCAGGGCCCGACCGGCTACCAAGCCTATCTCGCCTTCCAACTCACCTTCGGCCCGGGCAAGTGACGCGCGCTCCGGTGGAACTTTGGGCCGGACCGGTCGGGGTGGGCCGCCCGCATCTGAAGGCCCAACCTCCCTTTGCCCGGCTCTATTCGTCGATCGAAGCGATTTCGTCGTTGGTTGGCACTCGGCCTGCATTGAAAGTCACCATTCCCGCTTAGCGGGAAATTTAGGGGTAATTAGAAAGCAAAGGCGGGCCGCTTAGGGGTAGGCGGCCCGCCACCCCGATAAACCGGCAGTGGCTGATGCGCGATGCCCGCGGGTTTCACCGTCAGGTGCTGGCCGATCCGGTGTTGCTGAGGAAATGCCGCAGGGCCACACGGGAGAAACGGACCGGCCTCCCCGCAGCGGCCGTGGGGGAAGTCCTGCGCTGAAAAACCTAGGTCAACGCCCCGGCCGCATTCAGGTCGGCGGATCGTCGGGCCAAGGGTAGGCAGAGTCCGTTCAGGTAGTCCGTTTGATCACAGGCGGCGGTGTTCGACATGGCGGCGGAGGCCGCCGGCGAGGGCGAGGCGCCAGTATTCCCCGCGGTTCTGCGGCTGGAGATTCGCCTCGGGCAGGCGGCGATATTCGGCGGGACTGTGGCCGAAGCGGCGCGCGAAGCTACGGGTGAAGGATTCATGGCTGTCGTAGCCCGCATCGAGGGCGATGGACAGGATGCTCCGGCGGGTCAGGCGCAATTGGCGGGCGGCCCGCTCGAGCCGCAGGCGGCGCAGGCAGGCCCTGGGACTCTCTCCGAAAAGCCGAGTGAATAGACGGTCGAGCTGGCGGGGCGACACGCCCGCGAGCCGGGCCAGTGCCTCGACGTCCAGCTGCTCGTCGAGATGGTCCCGCAGGTAGGCCACCAGGCTGACGAAACGCGGATCGTGCGCCTGGAGGGTGGTGGGTTTCACGGGGGCGGCCGGTGGCTTCAGCGCTTGCGGCGAACGGACTTCTGCTCGGCGTGCGGCTTGAGGTGTTCGGCGAAGATCTGCCGCCAGCCGTCGGCCGTGGCACTGCCGTCGCCGACCTGGCCGAACGTGGAGTCCACGAGTTCGAGCTTGGTTTCACCCTCACCGACCGCCGTCAGGGTCAGCCGGAGAAGGGATGTGGCCGGACCGGCCCACGGCGGGAGCAGGTAGCCGGCAAGCAGGAGGGACACGGCTTTCTCGACGCCGATGATGCGATACCAGACGAGACCTTCGCCCGGGCCGGTGATTTCGCCCATCATGCCGCCCAGCTTGGGCTCGATGACGAAACGCCTGGTCTTGGGCGAGGTATGGAAGGTTTGCGGCCACCATGCGGAGGTGTCCTTGACCAGTGCCTGCCAGACCTTGACGGGCGTCGCGTGGAGGGTGAATTCAAGACGGGTTTCGTGGGCGGCAAGGGCGGGTTTCATGACATACAGCTTATCATATCGGCCCGGCCGGAGGCTTGATAATAAATGACAATGTGAGATGCGGCGAATCGGGGGACGAGGCCGCGGAATCTTCGGTGTGACCTCTTGCCTCGGTGCTGGGGCAAACGGTCAAGCGTGGCCTGCACTAGTCGGACCGGCTCATTGAAGGCTCGCGGGCGGATGGCGGGCGATGTCACCTAGGCTGCCTCAATTTGCTGTGCAAGGAACCGGCCCCGGGCTATTCCGTTGGCGTGATGAAGTGCATTTGGGCCGCCCTTCTTATCCTCGCGACGGCGGCCGGCGCCGCGCCGGACGGGCCGGTACCGTATGGAACCAACGCGGCGGCGGGGAAATATTACGACATCCGCGGCTTCAGCATGTATTGCGAAACCTACGGCAGCGGGCGGCCGTTGCTGATGATCCATGGCAACGGCGGCAGCATCGAGGCCCTCAGGCAGAACATCCCGTTTTTCGCCGCGAGATACCGGGTGATCGTGGCCGACAGCCGCGCGCAAGGCCGGTCGCGGGATAATGGCACAGCGCTCACCTTCGAGATGATGGCCGATGACTATGCCGCCTTGCTCGATGCGCTGCACATCGGGTCGGCGGATGTCATCGGCTGGAGCGACGGCGGCATCACGGCCCTGCTCCTGGCGATGCGCCATCCGGAAAAGGTCATCCGCCTGGCGGCGACCGGGGCGAACCTGCGGCCCGACGCCAGTGCGTTTGTCCCGGGGGTTTGGGAGGACGATCGGCAGGTCCATGAACGCGACAAGGACAAGGTCTGGCGGACAGAGAAGGAAAAGAACGACTGGAAGCTGTTCATCCTCGACTGGACCGAGCCGAACATTCCATCCGCCGCGCTCCGTGCCGTGCAGTGTCCGGCACTGATCATATGCGGCGACCACGACATGATTTCACTGGAGCATACGGTAGAGATCTACCGCAGCATTCCCCACGCCGCGCTGTGGGTCGTGCCGCACTCCGGGCACGCAACGCTGATGGAACACGCCGAAGAATTCAACCGGACCGTCGACGAATTCTTTACCGCGGCGAACCCTACCGGACCCTGAGCGGGCGGGCGGAACCGGGGCAAGAACCTCGGGCTGGTCCCGGACCAGCTCACGCGCACCCTGTTCGTCAAGGTGGGCAAGGACGGCCGCGCCCTCGGTATGTTCGAGGACGAATCGTGCGCCAAGCCGCTTGCCGACGCCGAGCTCGCCGCCCTGACGCCCGAGCTGCGCTTTTTCCCCCCATGGAAAAGGGCAAGCCGGCCGAGGGGATTGCGGCGGTAAGATTGGGGAGGCTGGACTGACGCCATCCCCCCGGGGGGACGCCGACCCGGCCGGCACCGCGGCCCGGGCCTCCCCCGGACCCACGGGCTGTCCGTCAAATCTGGGCAGCCTCAGCCCGGGGCCCGCAGCACCACGCACCAACCGCAAAGCCAGACCCTGTCCGGTTGGCCGGCACGCGCCCAGCCAGGCATTCAGGCGCGCAGGATGACCTCGCCGGCCTCGAAGCGCACCTTGGGCTGGCTGGCGTACTTGTCGTCGGCCGCACGGTAGCCGGCGGCGGCGGCGCAGAGGGTGGTGTAGCCGAGGGCGGGAAGCCCGAGGATCTCGTCGAACTTCGCCGGCTCGATGCCCTCCATCGGGCAGGTGTCGATGGCCAGCAGGGCGGCGGAGGTGAGGAACTGGCCCAGGGCAATGTAGGCCTGCTTGCCTATCCAGGCGTCGAGGAGGCCCGCCGAACGGGCGCGCACGATGGTGCCCGTTATGATGTCGGCGTAACCCTTGAGCGGACCGGTGCCACCGCCGCGGACCTCCGCGACCCGCGCGATGAAATGGGCGAGATCGGTCTCGCTGTAATTCTTCCGGCCCGCAAAGACCACGAAGTGCGAGCAGTCGATCGCCTGACGCTGGCCGTGGGAAGCAGCAGAGAGCAGCGCCCGTTTCGCGGGGTCCTGCACCACGATGAACTTCCACGGCTGCAGGCCGTAGCTGGACGGCGCCAGCACGAGGGCTTCCTCCAGGGCGGTCCAGGTCTCGGTCGGGATCTTCTTCGCGGCGTCGAATTTCTTGGTGGCGTAGCGCCAGTGGAGGGCCGAGGATAGGACGGAAGCGGCGATGGCGGTCATGTAGCGAGGACGGGACGCCGGTGTTCCCCGTTGTCAAGGTGGGGCGAGGCGAATCCATCTTCGCGGGAGGATCGTTGAACGGAGCGGAAGGCGGGTGGAGACCCCATGGAATTCGCCGGGCTTTCCCGGCAAGCTCGCTCCGTCCGCTTGAACCCGTGCGGCGCGCCTGCCTGTGAACAATCCGAACGAACCGATGAAAGTCATGCCGCCGAAAAATCAACCCATTGTCGCCGGCCTGATCGGACTTCTCGAGGCCAGGCCGGATCTGGAGGCGGCTCTGCATCAATCGATCAGCCAGGCCGCTCTCCCGGGCATCACGGACCTGGCGCAATTCTACCGCTTCCTCGATGAAATGGTCACCCTGATTCCCACCGACCGGAACCTGACCCAGTTTGTCCTCCGATTCTACCACCTGATCGACCTGTCGCCCCAGGGTGTGCTGAACGCAGATGCCGCGTTTCAGAGCTGGACCTGCCAATTCGCCCGGGAATGGGGGGCCTTCTTGGACACCACGGCTTCGGCGCAGGGCATCGGGAGCTTCCTGACCGATCTCCGTTACCACCTGGAGGATTATTTCGTGGCTCCGAGCGGCTGGCTGACCTTCAACCAGTTTTTTGCGCGCCAGGTCCGGCCCGGGAAACGGCCGGTGGATGGACTCTGTGACGATACCGTGGTGGTCTCGCCGGCGGACAGTGTCTACCAAGGCCAGTGGCCGATCAGCAGCGACTCAAAGATCAAAGCGAAGGGACTGACGTGGTCGGTGATGGAACTGCTGGCCGGCAGTCCCGACCAGGAGAGATTCCGCGGCGGTATGTTCACCCACAGTTTTCTCAACGTGAATGATTATCACTGGTTTCACCTTCCGGTTGGCGGAGTGATCAAGGAGGCCCGGAAGATACCCGGCCAGGTAACGATGGATGTCATCAAGCTGCCAGATGGATCCCTGGACATAGTCGACGGCACGGGCTACCAGTTCACGCAAGACCGCGGGCTGGTCGTGATTGAATCCCCGCTGGGCTTGGTGGCCGTGCTGCCGATCGGCATGGCCCAGGTCTCCTCGGTGAATCTGACGGTCGAGCCGGAGGCCACGGTCGTCAAAGGTGAGGAGTTCGGTTTTTTCTCGTTCGGCGGATCGGACATTGTGACCCTGTTTGAAGCGAACCGGGTTCAGCTCGAGGCGAACATCGGGACGCACTATAATCAGGGAAGACGGATCGGCCGCGCGGCTGGTCCATCGTAGGAGTGGAGGTTGCCGTCGTCGACCGGGCGAAACCGGGCAAGAACCCCGGGCCGGGCGCCGGGTGCAGGGCGGGAAATCGCCAATCCGACCCCCTTGCCGCCCGCTTTTCGGTCCTGTAACGTCCGGTTGTGCTTTGCCGGGAAAGCATCATAGTCTCGGTTCCATATGAGTTCGGACGACACCAAGACCAAGGAATCCAAACGCAAGCAGGTGCGCTACACCGTGAGCGACGACTGCCGCCTGCGCGCCTCGATCAAGCTGAGAAGCTCCGACGAGGCCACGGCGCACAAGGAGTGGCCGGGAACGCTGGTCGACATGTCGTCCGGGGGGGCCCACATCCAGATCAGCCTCGGGGCGGTGGCGTATATCGGCGACAGTTGCGTGCTGACCCTGACGCACGGCGGGCTGAAGACGGAGATGCGGGGCAACCTCGCCCATTACGTCTGCTCGGCGCGGCACTCGGTGTGCGGCATGCGCTTCGATTTTTCCTACGGGGGTGCGGACAAGGCGTATCAGCGGGTCTTCAAGCCCATCGTCGCGAGCGCGGCGTTGATCGCGGGGCCCGCGGGCACGGAGTCGCCGGGACGGTACCGGGAGGAATACAGCGGGCCGGATCACGCGAAGCTGGTGGTGTGGCGCGACAAGCCGGACGGGACGCTGACGGGCTTCGACTACACGATGGTGCGCTACGGCGCTTCGCTGGAGACAGTGGGGACGGACATGTTCAAGAACAAGGAGCAGGTGCACTTCAAGCTGGCGGAGGGCGGCCAAACGGGAATGGCTCTCTCGAGGGCGCAGGAAGGGGAGGCGCGCTGGGAATTCTCCATTGCGGCGTCGAACCTGCCCGCGGCCATCGCGCCGGATATCCGCCGGCTCCTGCGCCTGACGAGCTGAGGGCTCAATCATACCCCGCAGCTCGCTGCGGGGTTTCCCAGGTAAGATTGGGACGCCGCGAAAGGGCGGCGCTCATTCGTCTGAATGACAATCGAATGGGGTTGCGGCGGGATCTCGCGCTGGACCGGTCGGTGCGGAAGCGATCGGCGAGGGAAAGACCTGACCCGTTGGCTCGGGCGCCAAGCCAGGCCCGATTCGATTGCCCGGAAACGATCCCTGCGGATTTCCTTCCCGGGTTTCAGTGCGTCTCGTGGTGATTCCCGGCTTGGGACGTGATTCGTGCATTGACGGCGGGAGCGGGCTCTTACTCGTATGAGGCGGTCCTTCGCTCCATGGCACCTCCGCGTCGCAAGCACATCTTCCGCATTCCCGCTCCAGCCCCCGCCACGATCTACGTCCGCGCGGGCTTCAACCGCGTGCTGGCCGAGGAGTTCGCGGCCTTGAAGGTGAAGCGTGCGGAGCTCGTGCAGGACAAGGTCGAGGCACACAGCCAGGGCGATCTGCGCGAGAATTTCGGGTTCAAGGCCGCCAAGGACGCGATCCGGGCGGTCGATCGCAAGATGGACGAACTCGACCGGTTCTACCTCCGCAACACGTTCATCGAGATCGACCCGACCGGGTGGCTCACCAAGCCGACGGACACGTTGCTGTTGGGCCTCGTGGCGGTGATCGAGAAGGAGGACGTGGGGACAAGTCGTAAACACCGTTTCACGTTCCTCCTGGCGACGCATGGCGAGACCGCGACCGACCCGGCATCGGGTATCGAATGCCTGCCGCACAACTCACCGCTCGCGGCCGTCCTTCTCGGGCTGACGGTGAACAAGCCGACCCGGGTGACGCTGCCCGCGGGCGCGGCGGTCCTCACCGTGCGCTCCATCCGCAACCCGACGCAGCCGGAACTCGATCGCCTGCTCGCACCGATCAAGCCCCCGGAGTTCGGCGAAGAGTAGGAACTCAATTCAGGATTTGACCACGGAATACACGGAACACACTGAAAACGATCCCTTGGGGCGTCATCGCGAGGCCGGCAGTGCCGGCCGTGGCAATCCAGCTCGGTGGATTGCTTCGTCGCCCGATGGCGGTTCCCCGCAATGACATTTTGGAGACGGGCGCTACTCCGCCTTGAACTTCTCGGCGTCGGCTTTGTTCCAGGTGATGGTTGCCTCGCCAGAGATGAAATTGGTGTTGAGGTAAGGGCCGAAGGACACCTTCTCCTCGCGGGCCGTGCCGGCTTTGATCTCCGCGATCAGTTTCTGCATATCGAGGATGTACCGCATCGTGAGCTTTTCTTTTTCGCGTTTTTGCCAGTAGTGGCCGCCGAAGACGACCAGCTTGCCCTCGTCGACCCCGTTGGCCGGCGTCCGGATGTAGGCGATCAGCCGGTCGACGCTTTCGCGGTAGTGAGCGAACCCCTCGGCGGAAAAGAGCCATACGCCATTCCCGGAGCCGATGCCGTCGCCGCTGAACAGGAGATTTTTGCCCTTGAGGAAATAGGCGGTGGAGTGATCGGTGTGTCCGGGTATCTCCAGCGCGTTCACCACGAAACCATCGCCCAGGTCCAGCGTGGGGTCGGCCGCGATGGGAATGGTCCGCTCCGCGGGGAATAGCTCCCGGCCCTTGAACTCGTCGGTTTGGATCCAGAACGTCACGTTCCTGTCGTCCTTGAAGGCCAGCAGCATGCCGGTGTGGTCGCCGTGAAAGTGCGTAATGGCGATGAACAGCTTTCGCGCCCCGATCTCCTGCCCCACGATGGCCTGCAGCGAGGCGACGGCGGTGGAATCCCAGGTGACGAAATTGGATAGGTCGATCAGCAACGCGTTGTCGCGTCCGACGACGAGGTACATATCGGAGCAGTTGTTGAATCCCTTCCGGCTGCCCTGGGCGTCGAGCTGGATGCCGGCGGGATTGCTCCGGTTGGAATCTTCGATGCGCGTCACGCCCGGGATGATCGGGTAGAGGGTGTAGGGTCCCCTTTCGCGGGTCTGGGCCAAGGCGGCCGTGGCGATTAGCAGAACGAGGACGGTGGCATGGAATTTCATGGGGGGTTTCCTTGCCGACCATCCCTAAGGCAGGGCGGTGAGGTGCGCAAGCTGCGCTAGGGGCCTACCGCGGATGGAAGGCAAAGCCTGAGGTTGCCTGATTTTACGGACAGTGGACGACGGCAATCGGGTATGAAGCAGCCTGACCCCAACCGGGTCCCGGCGTTACTTCGCCTTGCGGCCGGCAAGCAGGGTGTCGATCAGCTCGACATCGGGAGCACCGGCCAAGGCCTTCTCGCGGTGCCATTCGAAGATTCCGAAGTCACCTTTGTATTCCCAGTTGGCCCACGCCATGCCGTTTTGCTCCAGCGTGGCGATGAAATCGCGGTAATAAGCCAGCCGGTCCGTGCGCGGCACGGTCGGGAGGCAGCCGAATTCGCCGCAGTAAAGCTGGAGGCCGAGTTCGCGGGCCCGGGCAATGGCGGGGGCAAACTCCTGCGCAAAGCGCGCCGGGCCCCAGTCATCCTTAGCATTCGCGACGAGGTCGCCCTGACCCGCGGGTCCGAATTTCGCCATCAGCTCGTCATAGGTCGCGCGCGGCACGACCGGGCCGGGGTAATGGACGCCGCCGGTGTAGGTCTTGGTGGGCACCCAGTCGGCGGTGTAGTGGGTGAAGAGCAGCGGCGAATAGGAGTGCGTGCTCAGGATGATGTTCCGGTCGCCGGCGGGGACCTTCAGCAGCGGCATGGTGTGCGGAAGGTGCCAGAGGTTGGAACCGATCACGATGACCCGGTTCGGCTCGAGGCGCCGGATCTCGGCGTGGGCCGCGGCGACGAGCTTGTTCCAGTCCTCGGGATTGTCGGCCACCGGTTCGTTCATGATCTCGTAGGCGACGAAGCTGATCGGCTGGTCATGGAGGTGCACCGAAAGCTGCCGCCAGAGGCCGAGAAAGGCGGCCTGCGCCTGCGGGTCGGTGAAAAGCGTGTTGTGACCGCCTTCGTTGGCGGCGTTGAAGTGGTGCGAGCGCACCGTGTGAAGATCGACGATCACCCGCAGGTGGTTCGCCTGCGCCCAGTCCAGGGCCTGCAGCAGCAAGGCGAAGGCCTCCTCGTTTTGGGAACCGTCGTCCCGCCAGAGCTCCTTTTCGTCGATCGGCAGCCGCACATGGTCGAAGCCGCAATGCGCGATGAAACTGAAATCGTTGGCCGTGATCCACGTCCGGCGCGGCTGCCAGCCGAAGTCCTGGGAGAGCCAGTGGCTGAGGTTGGTACCGCGGCGGATGACGAAGCCGGCGGGATTGACGGGAGCGGTGTCAGCCGGCGCTGCGACTCCGGCAAGCGAGACGAAGGCCAGGAGTGGGAGGACGCGGAGGAGCCAGGCGATCTTGGTAATGATCATGGGGTGAGGGGATGGAGAATGCTTGCCGGGCTTTACCGGCTATGCAAGGGGGCAGTGAAATGCGAACCTGGGGCTCATCAGGCGGGACGATGGAACAGAAGCTCATGATGGGACGGGGCGAGAGGGGCACCCTGATGGTGCAAACACGGGCAAAGGAGCGCGGGATTTTGTGCCGGACCGGTCAGCGCGGAAGTGACCGGCGGCTGAAAGACCGAAACCGGACCCCATTGGTCGCTTTCCGAATTGTCAAGGGACGCGTAGCGCGGGGGAAACGAGAGGTATACAATACGGGCCATGAGAAAAATCCCTGCCGTCATTCTGTTTGTCGCCGCGGTCTTTCTAACCCCGGCGTTCGCCCGCACCATGCGGATCACCGGAGAGTTCTCCGGGTTCATGTCGTATACCTCGACCACCTACGCCGGCACCTTTTCCTTCGCCTATGATTCGGCCAGTGTGCCGGCTAGTGGCTACTATGTCATCGAAAACGGTGTCTTGGAGAGTTTCACCCTGACACCAACAACGATCGGGGCGACCGCATTCACGTTGGAGAATGTTGGCATCTACGTTCAATTTTATGATGGCGTTCCCCAAAACGCGACTGTGGGTGGCCTTTCTCATGGCGCATCCGGCGTCGCGTCAATGACGGAGGATTTCGCCGTCTGGCTATACCCCGAAGGAACTGGTTTCCCCATCATTATCTTTGCTGTAACTGATCCCAGCTACGGCTTGTTTATCGACTGGAATGGCACCGGTGGTTTCACCGTGAGTGGGGAGGACACAACTCCGCCGGTCTTCCTGAAGCTCAGTGCGACGCCTTCGTCAATCTGGCCACCGAACAACAAGATGGTTCCGGTCATCGTGACGGCGGACGTCGTCGATGACGGCGGTCCGGCGGCAGCGCGGATCGTGACGGTCTCCTGCAACGAACCGGCGGTGGGCGACTGGCAGATCACCGGTTCACTCACCCTCTCGGTCCGGGCTACCCGGAATGGTTCGGGTTCCGGACGCGTTTATACCGTCACGGTTGAGGCAACCGACGCCGCCGGCAACACCGCGACGCGCACTGTGGCTGTCAGTGTGCCCCATGACAAAGGCCATGGCTGAACGCGGGGAGGGGGAACCGGGCCGCGGGATTTTGCCCCGGACCGGTCGGCGCGGAAGTGGCCGGCGGCTGGAAGACCTGAAACCGGACATCTTGGGCTCGCCTCGGCCGGGGCAGAGAGGGTCGACAGTTAGAGCTTGGCCCCGCTGGCGGTGGGCGAGGGGCGCGGTAGGATGCGAGCCCCATGAACTCCAGACCCCTCGAGGAGCCCTGTCGTGTTGCGTTGATTGCATGGATCGCGCTTGCGGGCGCGACCTGGCTTGCTGCGGTCGAGCCGCCGCCACCGGATATCGCGGACGTCCGCTTCGAGTGCCCCATCCGCTGGACCGAGCGCCACCAGGTGATCGACGGCTTCGGCGCGTCGGCCGCCTTTCACCAGGC
>CAZZDB010000046.1:0-22249 GCA_964652485.1 uncultured Oleiharenicola sp. | reverse complement strand
CTTTCATCTTGTCCGAGGTGCTCAAACTCGCGGGTTGGACCGGCCAGCGATTCTCACTCTCGCACTATCGCGACAAGGAGCAGAACGAGGTCGACATTGTTATCGAAAACGAAGAGCGCCGGACCGTCGGTGTCGAAGTGAAGGCCGGCGCGACCGTGACCGCAGCGGATTTCAGTGGACTTCGGAAATTGGCGGAAGCGTCAGGCAAACGCTTCGCCTTGGGCTTGGTTCTCTATGACGGAGACGCTGTGGTGCCTTTTGGGCCGGCCCTCTTTGCCGCACCGATCTCCTCTCTGTGGAACTGAGCGTGTGGCCCGCTGACGATACTGACGTGCGCCGGCTCGACATAAGTTCGCAGTTCACGGCCGATCCGGCCGCGAGTATCTTCCCATAGGGGACCGGTCGCCGGCGCGCCCTGACCGACATGGCTATTATCTTCCCCAGGAAGTTGTCGAAGCACAACAATGCCTCGAACCACGCCGGCGCGCCTAGGGACGGTAGAGCGGCCGCTCGATGCCGGAGCGCACGAGCATGCGATCAAAAGGTTCCTTACGGCGCTGATGGTCTGACCCGGTTTACGGCAGCGCCGGCGCATTCTCCGCTGCTTCCAATGCCGCGTTCAGCGTGTCCATGAAGTCAGCCACCTTGATGGGCTTGGTGATATAGCGGAAGAATCCCGCCTCCAGGCCCTGCGTGATGTCACGCGGCATGGCATTGGCGCTCAAGGCGACGACCGGGATGTGCGCCGTGGCCGCGTCCGCGCGCAGGATCCGCAACGCCTCGATCCCACTGATCCCGGGCAGATTGATATCCATGATGATCACGGTGGGCTGGGTCGTCCGGGCCAGCTCGACCCCGAGGGTGCCATCGACGGCGGTCATCATCCGCAGGTCCGGGCACCGCCCGACCAGCTGTTCGACCAGTTCCATGTTCGCCGGGTTGTCCTCGACGTAGAGCACGGTTCGCTCCGGCGCGCCGGCCGCGCTGGGCGGCCGGCTGGAGACCGTGACCTCGCGGGCCGCCGCCAGAATCCGGGGTGCGGCCGTGGTGGTCAGCTCGCACCAGAACACGCTGCCCGTTCCCGGGGTGCTCTCCACCCCAACGGTGCCCTCCATCAACTCGGCCAGCCGCTTGGTCACCACGAGGCCGATGCCCGTGCCGACCACGCCGCCCGCTTCCTGGCCGAGCCGGTTGAACGGCTGGAAGAGTTGGGCCACCTTCGCCGGCGAAAGCCCCGCCCCGCTATCACGGACGCTGATGCGAATGCGCTCCGGACTGCTCACCGTGCAATCGACCAGCACCGTCCCCGCCTCCCGGTTGTACTTGATCGCGTTGGACAGCAGGTTGATGACAATTTGTTTCAGTCGCGTCATGTCCGCGCGGACAAAGACGGGGTTGTCAAACCGTGGAAAGGTCATCTGTATCCTCCGCTTCCTAGCCTGGGGCTCCATCATGGACCGGCATTGGGCCATGACGTCGGCCAGCGAGACCGCCTCGCACGAAAGCGAAACCTTGCCCGACTCAATGACGGCAAGATCGAGGACCTCGTTGATGAGGTTCAACAGATGCCAGCCCGCCTGGAGGATCTGGGAAATCCTGGCGGCCTGCTGGGCCGTGGGCCGTTCGGTGTCGGTCTCCATCAGCTGCGCGAAGCCGAGAATCGCGTTGAGCGGGCTGCGCAGCTCATGGCTCATGGACGAGAGGAACTCTGACTTGGCGAGGTTCGCCTGGTCCGCCGTGTGACGGGCGATCACCAGCGCGCCATTGGATGTGATGAGCGCCCGCTCGCTATCGCGCACGGCTTGCTGCACGGCATATTCCGCGGTGACATCGCGGAAGACCAGCACCGAGCCGATGATCTGGCCATCCCGGCCGCGAATCGGCGCGCAACTGTCGGCAATGGCGCACTCCCGGCCATTGCGGGCCACGAGCACGGTGTGGTTGGCGAGGCCCTGGATCGTGCCCTGCGCCAGAGTCTCCTTGACGGGGACCACCGCGGGTTGCCGTGTTTCCTGATTGATGATTTTGAAGACCTCGTTCACGGGCAGTTTCGCGGCGGCCGCCTGCGTCCAGCCGGTGAGCTGTTCAGCCACCGCATTCAGGAGAGTCACGCACCCGGCCGCATCGGTGGTGATCACGCCATCACCGATCGATTGGAGCGTGACGGCCAGCCGTTCCTCGCTGGCCTGGAGGCCGGTGTTGAGTTGCCGCAGCTGCTCGTTGGCCGTATGCTGCGCCTCGAGCCGAAGCTGGGTTTCGCGGTAAACCTCCTGTTCTAGGTGTTGCTGGGATTTCCGAAAGGTCGAATAGGTGAAAGAAAAGGCCAGGAGCAGCGTGACCAGGCTCGCGACCGCAAGGCCAGCAAAGAGGAAGCGCATGTTCGATTTGAACTGGGCCTGGTGCTGCGCCAGCGCGGCCTCCTCCAGGTGAATGTAGCCCAGCAGCTCCGACCGGATCGAGTCCATCAATTCCTTGCCCCGGCCGCCAGCGACCCTGGCGAGTGCGGCGGGCAGGTCGCGATTGCGGCGCAGCACGATGGTCTGTTCCAGTTCGGTCAATTTTGCGCCGATCAAGGGTTTCGCGGCGTCCACCCGCGCCAGGGCGTCCGGGAGCGCGGTGAGGTCGCGCAATTCCTGCAGATGGCTGGTGACCCGGTCGCGCACCATTAGATAAGGGCCGAGGAACGCCTCGTCGCCGGTCAGCAAATACCCGCGCTGTCCGGTCTCGGCATCCTTCATCTCGGAGAGCAGCTCGTTCGCCCGGTTTACCACCAGCCAGGAATGCCCGTGCTCGGCTGCGGCGGCATCGAGCCGGCCGAGGGCCCAGAACAGAGCCGCCACGCCGAGAGCGACGACCAGGGTGACTCCGGCAAACCAGGCGTTGATTTTGTGAATGGGCTTCAATGGGTCTGGCCCGATGGCTGGGCACCGGAAGCATTATACACAGCAACCGGGCCTCGCCCGCTATGGGGTCTAGGCCTACTTGTGACTTGATTCCGATCCAGGGAACCTGAAAGAGACCCAGCCTGCGCCAGTCTACTGGTAGGACTCGAAACGACGCGCAGCTTGGCGTCTGCAAATTCCGCATACCTTGATACCGTCTTCTGAGCAGCAGCGAAAAGAACGGTCCCGCTCAAGTTTGAAAATCTCGGGTTTTTGAACTTTCTCCCAGATTTTCAAACTTGCTGGGCTTTTTAATACTTTCCCGAGTTCTGCCACTGATGAGTGCCTGATGACTGTGCAGCCTTCTGCCACAATGCATGGCCATTTGTTAGCCTGTGGCGATGGGTTTTGAAGCAATGGGCGTCCAGTCGCGAAAGCACGGCGCATCCCTTGGCCGGGTTAAGGGTTCATATCCAGCTGAGGCCCCAGAGACCGTGTCAACAAGCGCTCGACTTCGACCGCCTTTAGCACGGGAACTCCGGCCTGCCCGGCAAACTCGCGCCAGCGTGCGATACCCGCACAAGTCTCGTCGATGATCGCGTTCGCTTGGCGCCGATCGAGCGCTTGGGTTTCAGCAAGCTTGAGCAATTCTGTACGCCCGGCCGACTTTCGCTCTCCAGCGATGGACATTCCGCGCTCTGGCAGCATCTGCGGACTTGTGAAGGTAAGGTCGTAAGCCGGTCCAAGCCTCCATTGCTGATTCTCGTAGAGAAATCCGTGATTCTTGCCGTGGTCATCACGGTTGCTCGCCAACACATTGAAAGCTGCGCGGCGATATCTGCCGGCCTACAGCCCGGACCTGAACCCCATCGAAATGGCTTTCGCCAAGCTCAAGAGCCACCTGCGCCTCGCCGCCGCTCGCACCCTGCAGGATCTCCAGGGTGCCGTGGCCTCCAGTCTCACGCAGTTCGAATCGACTCACTGCCAAGGGTTTTTTCGTCACGCCCGCTATGGGACTGTCTAACTAGAAAATGTTCTAGATCAGCGTTTCATTGAGCAAAAGGGTCAGCTCCGGGCTGAAGTCTTCACTGACCGGCGTCACCGCCTCCGCTCGAATCGAAGGTGACCAGAATTACCATCAGCAACAGAACAATTGTTGCCGCGATCATTTTGCTGTTAAGCGCCAACCCCCTTTCTTCGAGCCAGAGAACGGGTGTGAAACGTCAGTTGGTTCCCACAACGAGCCGGCTCCCGGTGGCCGGCCCCCGGCTCCAATTTGCTCACTGAGGGCGACCGACCGATGAAAATTTCTGCCTCGTGGGAAGGACGGAAGGAAGATCAAGTGGGAGGCCTTGCTTAGAATGATTTGACGTACACCAAACCGGCGCCGCTGCCCGCGGCATAGGGGGACCAGCTCAGCTTCCTGGGATTAGGCGGACCTTGGTGACGGTGGACGACCGAACGGGCGAGCGACCAGCCAAGCAGGGCGCCGGCGACAACGTCGCTCGTGAAATGGGCATTTTGCTCGATCCGGGCGTAACCGACCAATCCGGCTGCACCGTAGCAGAACGCCTGCACCCACCAAGCCGGGTAGTTCTCCGCAATCGCCGTGGCGACGGCAAAGGCCTGGGCAGTGTGGCCGGATGGAAAGGATTGGTTCCTGCTGAGCGGCTTGAACTCGAAAGTCGCGGTGGCCGTATCTGGCCGCACTCGGCCAACCGCATATTTCACCGTCGTGCCGATCAGGCCGGGACCGATGAGGCTGGCTGTCAGGGCGTCCATCGCCGCATTCTTCGCCGTCGTGTCGGCTCCGGCCTCGCCCCAAATCTCGAAGACTGCGATCACCCCGAACGACCAAGTGGATCCGAGATTCTGATAATCCTTGAAAAAGTGATCCTCACCCGCGGTCCGGTGGGACTGCACCTGGGTCTTGACGGTCTGGTCCAGCGTGGCGGAGGCGCCGATTCCCGCCACCGAAAACCCGGCCCACATCCAGTCCTGCTCATCCCAGCGCGTCGGGGCCGTGAGCACCCAACCCGTGTCGCTCCAAAGCAGTTCGGCGTAGCCGGTCGTCCAGAGATGGTCGGGACGGATGCCACTGGACGGAGCCCCGGCGCTTGCATTCGGTGGAGAAGCAAGGTCGACGGTGGTATCGGCCCGGGCACCGCCCGCCGCGAGTGCGAACATGGTAAGCGCGATCGGGAGAGTCCGACCGGAAATCCGGATTGTTTCGAAATACGATCTCATGGCGGATGTGACTTCCTCGCAAGTATCCCGCTTGAAATGAATATCCCGTGAATACCAGATGAATGACCGGACACTGCCGGCTGTTCCACCGACCGCCAAGCCCGGCCTCGCGGCCCGGGCCCGTGCCGGCCCTCATTGCTCCTGCCGAGTCCCGGTATATTGGGTAAACTTTACGGCGGAGCACCAATGGCAAAGACTAATGCCATGTCAATCTGGGCCTTGAGAAAGTCGAGTTGGGCGCGAACGGCATCCTGCTGCGCAATGGACCGGTGATCCTGCTCCCGTAACGTGACCAGCCGATCGATAAGCCCCGCGGCTTGGCGCTGTTCCACCAGGGTCAGGCTCTGGGTGCATGAATCGACCAGAAGGTTGGCGGCACCGAGCCTGGCTTGGGCCGTCTCCGCCTCACTCAAAGCGTCGGCGCTTTCCTCAAAGACGCGCACAACCACGGCGGTATATTGCTCTCCGACCAGGGCAAGATTTGCGCGCGCGCTCTCGAGTTGCGTGCGGCTGCGGCCACCATCGAGCAGAGGGAGATTCACCTGGGCGGCGAGAAAACCTTCAATGGATCCGCCGCGCAGAAGCTCGCGGAGGGCATCGCCAGTGAAAAATCCCTTGCTCAGCAGGGTCAGCGAGGGAAGGGTTCCCGCCTGGGCGATTCCCACCCGCGCCTGCTGGGCGCGGAGCCGCAAAGCCGCGGCCCGCACGTCCGGTCGTTGCGCGAGTAGCCCGGTGCCCAGGTTCTGGGGAAGAGCCACGGATTCGAGGGTGCCGAGAGGGTGTGCGGTCCGTGACTCCGCCTCCGTTGCGGACAACCCGCACAGGGCGGCCAGTCGGTGGTCCAGGCGAGCGCGAACCGCCAGCAGCACCGAGCGCTCGAGCTCCAACTGCGAGATGAACCCGGTTTGGGAGAGGACTTCGTCGCCGGCGGCCAGGCCCGCGCCCTTGCGCGCCTGGAGCAGGGCAAGCAGCTCATGGGCACGACCCAGCCGGTTGCCAAGAATCTCGAGGAGACTGCGGTTGGCGCGAAGCGCAAACCAGGTCCCGGCCACTTCGGCCGACAGCGCCAGCCGGGCGCTGGTGACGTCTTCGGCGGAAGCTTGCCAGTCAGCCACGCCGGCCTGCTCGCCTTGGGCGAACCGGCCCCACAGGTCCACCAGGTAGCCGGCCGTCAGCTCCAAGCCGGGACGATTGATGTCGGGGTCCTGGTATTTGGCGGTGGGCGAGTATTTGCGGACGCCGGCGCCGACATCGAGTTCGAGCGAGGGCCGGTGGCCAGCGCGCGTGACGCCCAAACCGGCCTCGGCCATGCCGAGCCGGGCGGCAGCGGTGCGCACATCGGGATTTTTCCCCATGGCCTCGACCAGCAAGGCATCAAGCTGCGGATCCTTGAAACCACGCCACCAGGAGAGGTCGAGTCCGGGAGTCTCGGGCAGGGCCCGGGCCTTCGGCTGCTCTGGTGAGCCCCACAGGGGAACAGTCCCCAGCAGCGCGACTAGCAGGATCCGCCGGCGGATCGTCCCATTCATGGCTTGACGAGAACCCGGACCAGCACGCGCTGGCCGATGCGCAGCGAACTGTCCTGCAGGGCAACAATGCACTCGACCGTGCGCAGGTCCGCCCGCTCACCCGGTTCTCCGGTGGGCGGCTTGGCGCCGAAGATCTCGCCCACCCGGACGATGCGTGCGGGCAGGACGCGTTCCTTGTCGTTGTTGACCACTACCTCGGCTGCCATCCCGGAGGCAACCTGATCCACGAAACGCTCGTCGAGGTCAGCACGGACGATGAGTGGGGCATGGGGCTCCAAGAGAAAAAGCGGGATGGGCGTGAGGGCGCCCACCGTTTCTCCGGGAATGACGGTGCGTTTGACCATGCGACCGTCGACCGGGGCGCGAATCTCGTGGTTGTCCACGTCGAACTGGCCGGCCTGCACGCGGGCCTCGGCCGTGGCCACGGCCGCCGTCGCAACCGCGATTTCCGCCTGCAGGCTGGCCACAAGATCCTTGGCCTTCTCGTTTTCAGCCGCCGCCACGGCGTCCGTGGGCAAAAGCGGCTGCAAGCGCGCTGCCTCGCGCTGGGCGCCAGCGAGCCGCACCTGGATGGGCAGGAGGGCGGCATTGGCCTCGGCGAGGGCGGCCGTGTCGACCGCCAGCCCAAGCCGGGCCTGGCGATCGTCGATGACAGCGAGGAGCTGCCCGGCACGGACTTCGTCGCCTTCCTCGACGCGAACCTCCTTGATCTGGCCGCTGCAGCTGGTCGCAATGGGAACCAGCCCTCCTTTGACATCGACGCGCCCACGGGCAAAAGCAAGGTAGGCGGGCGCGATGGTTTCAGGCGCCCCGGCGCGTGCCCCCTCGCGTGCGCAACCGCCGATGAACGCGGCTTCGCCGCCGATCAGCACGGCTGCGCAAAAGAGACGGAATCGGCGGACGTTATTTGAGATCATGGTGAAGATTTTTCTGAACCGGCGGAGACAAGCCTGCGGCCTTCGTCCCCCGGTAGTCATCGAGAATAAGGCCATCCTCCAGGTGGATGATCCGGTCGGCGTAACTGAGCAGGCGTGGGTCGTGGGTGGCGGCGATGATGGTCGCGCCGCGGGCATGGGCATAGTGACGCAGGATATCAATGACGATCTGGCCATTGTGGTTGTCGAGCGCACTGGTGGGCTCGTCCGCGAAAATGATCTGCGGCTCCTTCGCGATCGCCCGGGCGATGGCGGTTCGCTGGTTTTCACCGCCAGAGAGCGCACCCGGCGGCAGATGGGCGCGTTCGGCCAGACCGAGTTCGTCGAGCACGGCCAGGGCCCGCCGCCGGGCCTCGCGTCGGGAAACTCCCATGTATCGGAGGGGAACGATCACATTTTCGACGGCCGAGAGGCCGGAAAAGAGGTTGAAGCCCTGAAAAATGAATCCGCAATGCTCGAGACGAAAGCGGTCGCGGGCGCCTTCGCTCATCGACCAAAGATCCTGACCCAGCACCGTGACCCGGCCGGTCTCGGGACGGAGGAGGCCGCTCAGGGCCGCGATCAACGTGCTTTTCCCGGAGCCGGAGGGTCCGACACAAAGAGTGAGTTCCCTCGGTTCGATCCGGCAGGATAGACATTTGAGCACTTCGATCCGGGCCGCGTTGGCCCCATAACCCTTGTAGATCTCCTCTGCGTGGATCGTCGTTGTAGGCATGGCGGGGCTTCAGCGCAGGAGGATGGCCGGTTCGGCGAGGGAAAGTGCCCGCAGGGAGAAAAGCCCGGAGACCAGGGCGATCAGCAGGACGAAGGCCCCCGTACCGGCATAGGACCAGCCCGGCGCGGCAATCAGCACGTGGTACGATTCGGCGGCGCGGACGCAAAGCCAGGCGACAACCGTCGTGACCACCGAGCCCAGCAGCCCCACCCAGCCGGATTGCTCAAGGACCACGAGGCGCAGGGCGTCGCGGGAGACGCCCAAGGCGCGCAGCGTCGCATATTCGCGCAGGGATCCGTTGATCACGGACTTGAGGGTCTGGCTCGTGATCACCACGCCGATAAACAGCCCCAAGGCGCCGGAAAAGGCGAAGCCCAAGCCCATTCCCGTTTCCAGCAGCCAGTAAAGTTGCGAGCGTTTCGAGAATTCGCCCGCGGTCCACGCCTCGTACGGACGGCTGAGCCCGTTCGGCTGCAGTTCGTCCCGCACGCGGGCGGCCTGCCTTGGATCGCGCAGACCCACCAACAGGTATGTCGCCTCGTCATCGGGTGGCGAAGCGGGGTCGAGCCTTCGGGCAGTATCCAGCGAAGCGATAATGTTTGGTCCACTGACCGCGCCGAGGCCGTGGGTAAGGCCGGTCACCGTGACCTCCCTGCCATTGATTTCGAGAACCTTACCGGGATGGGCGTCAAAAATGGCGACCTTCGAGACGTCAACTAGCACTGTACCCGGTTCATCGAGGGACTGCCGTAGCGCGGGAGAGAGGACCCGGCTCAGCATCATGCTGCCGGGTCGGGTGTCGATGCCGATGAGCTGGCTGCTTGCCGCCGAGCCGCCAGGTTTGCGCACCTCTGCCGGAACCCAGAGGAACGGCTCGACGGCCGTGACTTCGGGGTTCATTCGGAGCGACACTTCGAACCGAGACGAAATGTTTCGCGCCTGATCGACGCTGAGGGTGCCGGGGTAGCCCACCCACAGGTCCGCCGTGGACTGGTCGATGTAGACGGAAATCGTTCGGAACATTCCGAGCATGAGTGCAAACTGCATGAAGACGAGCAGACCGGAGAAGCCCACGGCGAAAACCGCCGGCAGGAAACGCCGCCATTCGCGGACCAGAGGGGTGCGGGCTAGCGAGGACATGGAGATGGGGCTGCCTAGACCGAGGCAGCCTGAAGGGCGCCAACCAATTCGTCCGCGATGATCCGATCGCTCCGGCATCGCGGCATTTTGCTCTGCCCGCCCCATTTTCCGTGACGGCGCAGCCAACACTCGAAAAAGCCGGCCGGCACCAGCCGAACCAGCGGGACGGCCAGGCCTCCCCCGACACGTTTCGCCTCATAGTCTTCATTCATCCGCTTCAGCGCCGCGTCCAGTTCCAGCGCCAAGCCTGCCTCCGCGAGGTCCCCGGAGCCGCCGGGCTTCAGCTCGACCCACCATTCGTGGCGTCCGCGGTCGATCCCGCGGTCCGAATCAACGAAGATCGGAGCCACATGGAAATTAACGATCGTCGAGCCGTGGCGGCGGCACACCTCCAGGAGCGCGTCGGTCACCTCCTTCTCGATCACGTGCTCGCCAAAGGCGCTGAGCTGAAGCCGCGTCCGGCCCACGTAGGTGAGCCGGGGGGGCTCGGTCGACACAAAGCGGACGACATCTCCGATGACATAGCGCGCCAGCCCTGCGGGGGTGGTGAGCACCAGCGCATAGTCCAGCCCGGCGACGACCCCCGAAAGCGGCACCGCCTTTGCCCCGAGCTGCGAAAGCCGCGACTCGTCATAATCCGCCATCGGAAGGAATTCGAAGAATATGTCGGCGCCTGTCATCAGCCGCAGGCCCGCCTCCGGCTCCGCATCCTGGGCGGCGATGAAAGCTTCCGAGGCGGGGTAGACCTCATGGAAATTCACGGTAGGCCCGAGAACCGAGCGCAATTCTTCACGGTAGGGACTGATCGGCACCCCTCCGTGGACAAAGCACTCGAAGTGGGGCCAGATCGCCTGGAGGTGCGGGGCCCGGGCCCCACCCTGCGAGGAATTCGCCCGTAGCGACTCGGCCAGGATAAGGATCCAGCTCGGGATCCCGGCCAGCAGTGAAATGTCAAGGCGGGCGGTCCTTTCGGTGATGGCGGCGATCTTTGCCGGCCAATCGGCCATCTGGGCGATCTTTGCCCCCGGCTCATAGAGATGCCGCTCTACCCAAGGGGGCAGATTCAAGGCGGCGATCCCGCTGAGGTCGCCCGCCGACGCCGCGAACGGCTTCGATTCCGGGATGGGAGCAAGGGAGCTGGAGCCCCCAAGCATCAGGTGGCGGCCGCGAAAAACACGGGAATGACCCACCCGCGCCGTATACCAAAAGAGGGAGTCAACGCCGGCCTGTCGGAAATGGTCGAGCATCGCCCCGGTCACGGGGATATATTTCGTGCGGCCGGCCGTGGTCCCGGAGGAGACCGCATAGATTCCGCAGGTCCCGGGCCAGAGGATGTCGGCCGCCCCCAGCTTCATGCGTTCGACCTGTGGGGCCAGGTCTTCGTAGTTCTGCAGCGGAACCTTCGCGCGAAAGGCCTCGTAGCTCATCTTTGCTTCCACGCCCCCCGCCTGCCAAAAGGAGCCGAGGGCCAGCCGGGGTACCAAGTGGTCGAATACTGCCCGCTGCTGCGCGTCGGCGTTCCTTCTCCGCCTCAGTTGCATCGCGGCGCGGGCCGAAAGGAATCTCGCACCGATGGTCAGCAGTTTTTTGGGGATGACAGCCATGCTGCGGTTATCGATCGACCGTGACGCGAATCTTCCCGCGTCGGGCGCCTTCATGGGTCCGGCGGGCCGGACCAGGCGACCCCGGCCCGGCTTGTCGAGGGGGGTGGACCGTCACTACGAAAGCCGCAAATCCGTCGATTGCCCGGCTCACTGGGTTTCCACCGGTTTGGGCGGTTCGGGGCGGCGCATGGGGCCCTTGATCTGCTGCAGCCCGGTCGCGACCAGTACACCGTCAAAGCCGTCCTTGTCCGCCTCAAACAGTCCGGGCAACATGGCCCAGGACGCGGCGGGATGGCGGTGATGAACGCGGTGCATGTTGTGGTTAAGGAGTAATGGCTGCACCAGACGCGGCACCGAGAGATTGTTGGCCGCCTGGCTGTCATGCGGATCGGTGCCGTAATGGTAAGCGTTGTCGTAAAACGATACGATGAGGGCGCGCCAGAAGAAGAGAAGGACGAAGGGCGTCAAGTCTCGCCGGTTGAAGAAGACCTGGGCGGCAAGAAACCCGACGCAAAACACCGCATCCATCTGGATCGCCTGCACCATCCGGCGGGTGAACATGTCGAGGATCGCGCCGAGGGCCTTGCTCTTCGTCCAAGCGACAACCAGACGCTTGAAATGCTTCCAGCCGTAGAAGGCCAGCGGCGAAAGCACTTCAGAAAAATAAAGCAGGCCGAGTATCCGCCCGTAATAGGCGAGCCACCACCGCAGATAATGCCTGGTGTCGGCGGGCACCAGCTCGGTGGTGTCCACTTCGCTGCGATTGTAACGGTGGTGGGTCAGGTGGCCAATCTTCAGGATGTGGAATGGACAGCCGAACAGGATCGCAAGGACCCGGCCCAGATAATCATTGGCCGCCCGGTGGCGGAGCAGCTTGTGGTGGATCGCCTCGTGAATCAGCAGCCAGCCCATGATCGTCGCGTAGCCGTAAAGGACCAGGTAGCCGACGAAGCCCACCCGGCTCCACGACCAGACGGCCGGCGTGAGGACCAGGCCCGCGACCTGAAACGTGGTCGCGAAGACCGAGAGTCCAATATTCCGGGACTGCGGCAGATAGCGCAGCGGGTCGACTGAGGCCGGGGTGCTCATTGAGTTTGGGAGCGGGAAACGGCGCCGGGTCCGGCGGGCCACCGGCCTGGCCAGGCGGTCCGTCATGAGGGGCCCGCTTCGCCCTGGTCGCTCTTGCGCAGGGGTTGGCGGCGGAACGGCATCAGCACAACCTCCTTGAAGTTGTCCGTCATCTGCCGGCTTTGGTGGGTGTCGACTCCAAAGACCGTCGCGCTGGTCGGCAGCTCGGCATAGGTGCCGAACAGGCGGTCCCAGATGCTGAACACGTCGCCAAAATTGGAATCGGTGTACGGCTGCTGAAAATGATGGTGCACGTGATGGAGATTGGGCGTGATGAACACCCAGCCCAAGTAGCGGTCAAGCCAGTCCGGCAGCCGGTACTTGGAATGCGAGGTGATGTTGGACAGGGTCTCCACTGTCTGCCGCAGCAGGAGCACCCCCCACCCGGCTCCGATTCCAAACACCCAAAGAGCGAGGAAGCTCACCCGCACGAAGGTGTCGCCCGGGTGCTCGCGGATCGTCGTCGAAACGTCCACCTCATGGGCACAGTGGTGCACCAGGTGAAAGCGCCACAGCCAGCTGAACTTGTGCATGGTGTAGTGATAAACGTAGTCGCCGAGATCGAGCAGCACGAAGGCGAGGACATACTTGCTCCAGACGCTCGCGCTGCCGGGCAGGACCTGCAGGAGCCCCCAATGGTGCAACGTTGCCCAGGTCGCCGCTGCCACCACGACGATGGTCATGAGCAGTTGCACCGGCAGGGCCAGGAGCATGAGCGCCACGTTCAGCCGGGCCTGTTTCCATTTCACCGCGAAAGGCTCGGCGGCGACGACCAGCTCGATGCACCAGAGCATGGTCAGCAGGCCCGCGTACCAGACAATCTGCAGCGCGGTGCCGTGCCCCTCGACGAAGGACTCAAAAAACGGCATGGGAGGAAATGAAGGCGGGCATGGACAGCGACAAGGTTCAAGCCGCGACCCGGACCTTGCGGGCGCGCAATCCCTTGTAGAATTCGGAGACGTGCGGCAGGAACTGGCGATAGTGGAAGATGAGCGAGGCGTGCTGTACCGGACTGATCCCGCCAGTCACCAGACGGCACACGCCCTGGGGGAAAAGCCGGGCCAGATCGCGGTTGAGCGCGGCCCGCGTAGGGGAATTGCCGGTGAGCACCGTCTCCTCGCTTTCCGCATAGAGAACCAGGACCGGCGCCTCCACTAGCACGGCTAGGTCTGGCGCACTCCACGCCGCCGGTTCGACGAACTGGCACAGAGCCCGGACCCGCTCGCTGGCACCGGCGTAGTCGAGGCCCTTGATCGAGACGATGACCCGGGCGAGAAACCCGTCGATCTCGTCGCCCCGCATCAAGCTGCGCAGGATCTCCCGGTTCTGGGAGCCGGCGTTGAACATGCGCGCAAAGATCGCCTGCGAACGCTCCACGACGGAACTTCCTAGCGTCTCGGGCGGACCCAGGTACGGCTTCAGCGCCCGCGCCGTCAGCGTCGAGGGTTTGGCCTCGGCGGCATCCAGGACGTCGGCTAGGCAGGCAACCGGACTCACCAGAATAGCTCCACCCAAGTCCGTTCGCCGGAGCCCGGCCCGGGACCGCCGGAGCCACTCCACCAGCAACCCGCCCCCGAAGCTCACAGTAAGAACGACCGGGCGCTGGCCGCGCAGGACCGTCAGTTCCTCGACAAGATCGTCCAACTGCGCACACAGGAGATCGAGCGAAAAGCCTCGGCGGGAGTAATTCAGATAATAGACGCTTCCGCTTCGAAACAACATTCTCCGCATGAGAAACACCTGTTCCGTGGAATCGGGCACAAAGCCACCGAGGACAATTGTCGGATAAGGTCCCGGCCGGTTCTCGCAGAGAATCGTGGCCAGCTGCCGCGCCTCCGCCATCCCGTGCTCCAAGGCACTATCGCGGGCCCGCGTGACCGCGGGGGTGAACGGGCGCGGTTGCGCCATACGGGGCAAATCGCCAAATACCTGGACAGGATTCCGTCTCACGCCGACGGATTGCATGGGGTTATTCAAGAAAGAGATTTCCTCTCCGCCAGTCCGCGGTGCATCGCGGGTGCCAGCAGGAGGCTTAAGGACCGTAACAACGCGGGATGAAATACCGATGAAAATCAGATGACCAGTTGTTCATAATTGCACGAATGGAATGAAGCGCCGTCTTCGTCTGCGTGAACGACCGCGAAGAAATGCCCGGCCAGATTGTTTCCTAAGTAGTTGCCGCGCTGAGAACAAGAGATTCCGACCCAGCAAAAATCCATCCGGCTTTGATCGTCGGGGGTGTTCACCGCGTTCCCGCGCCTCCGCCATCTAGTTGGCCGGCACGAACGTTGCAGCCATCGTTCATCACCAAGAACTCCTTGCCCGGCGTGTGCCGCCGGTCAGTCCGGCTCGCGGGGTTCCCGGCTCCTGCCTGCCGGCCGGATGAACAAAGTTTCATCTAAAGTTCAATGGCTGTTCATGTTGATCTGGCACCTTCAGCCGATGAAGCATTTCCCCGCTGGCCTCACCGGTGTTTTCCTTTTGGTTGCCGCCGTCGTGTCAGCCGCCGCCACCGGCCGGACCCTGGACATCGATCCCTCCCTCTCCCGCGTCGACATCGTCGTGCAGGCGACCGTGGATTCATTCACCGGGCACCTCCAGCATCTGGCTCCACGCATCACCCTCGATGACACCGGAGCCATCGCCTCGGTCCTGGTGCCCTTTCATTTCCGCGACGTCGCCACCGGCAAGGCCAAGCGGGACGCGGCCATGCTCGAATGGCAACAGACGGACAAGTTCCCCGACGGCGAATTCGTTCTCTCTTCGCTCATCCCCCTCCGACCGGGACGATTCACGGCGCAGGGGCGTCTGACCTTTCACGGTCTCACCCGTGATCTTAATTTCCCCGTCGCGGTCACAACGGACCACGCTCTTTATGCCATCGACGGCGATGCGATCATCGACACCCGTGAATTCGGACTCCCGATTGTCCGGGTGTTTGGTCTCCTCAAGGTGGATCCGCTCGTGAAAGTTTCATTTCACCTTCAGGGCCGGGCCCCTTGATCCACTCGCCGGCCAATCCTCATCGGCTCATCCGGGCCCTCGCCCCGGTGGCCGGGGCTGAACGAATTGCTCTTTCCTTCCTGCATCATCAAGTTTGGTCTGCCCGGAACGGCGATGGCTGGACACCATTACCTGCACAACGATGATGTCAGTTCTATCGCGCGCCTAGTGCGAGCCTTCCGGCCATCCGCGCCTAACGTCGCAACCCCATGAAAATCCTGATCGTCGAGGACAAACGCAAGGTCAGCCAGTTCGTCGAGCGTGCCCTGGTCGAGCAGTCCTACACCGTGCGCGCTGTGAGCACTTGCGCCGCCGCCCGCGATGCCCTCGCGGAATCGCCCTACGACGCCATCGTGCTCGACCTCGGCCTGCCCGACGGCGACGGCCTCGACCTGCTGCGTGAATGGCGGAAGTCGGGCTTCAACGAGCCGGTCCTCATCTTGAGCGCACGGGACGCGGTGACGGACCGAGTGCGCGGGCTCAATCATGGCGCGGACGACTACCTGCCCAAGCCGTTCAGCGTCGACGAACTCGTGGCGCGGGTGCGTTCCCTGCTCCGGCGGCAACAGCCGGGCCCGCGCACCACTGTCTTCGAACACCACGGGGTGCGGCTCGACCTGCTTTCGCGGATCGCCAGCTGCGACGGCCGGCCGGTCGATCTCACGTCTCGGGAGTTTGCCCTCCTCGAACTGTTCCTGCAGAACCCCAACCGCGTCCTGACCCGAACCTTCATCGCGAGCAAGATCTGGGAGGCCGCCTACGACCTGGAGACAAACCTCATCGATGTCTATGTCCGCCGCTTGCGGCAGAAACTCGACCGATCCGGTGTCGCCCCCCTGATCCGTACGGTACGCGGAACCGGCTATCAGCTGACATGAGATCCTTCACCGCCCGGTTGACCCTGCGCTTTGCTCTCCTGGTCACGACCACCATGGCGGTTATCCTGGCGGCGGGCGGCTTCCTCCTGCAGCGACAGGCGTTCCGGGCGCTGGACCTGGCGAACCAGGCCGAGGGTCGGGAGTTGACCGATCTGCTGGGGAATAAGGCCGAACAGACCGCTGACGAGATCCGTGAGCGGGTCGCCCGCGATGCCGATAGCGACACCGCCCTTTTCTTCATTCAGATTGACGACTCCAACGGCAAGGTCATCTACCGCTCGGCCAACCTTGGCTCCTCCCTTTTGCCCCCGGCCGACGGCGACGCCGATCCCCGGGACATCCGGATGCCGGCCCTGGGAGACTTGCGCCTGTCCTCGTTTCCCTCCCGGGGCCCCTGGCGGATCAGCGTCGCAAGTTTCCTCCAACCGACCCGGCAGGTGCTGCATGTCTACTTCGAGGTGAGCGCCGCCCTGCTCGGCGGTGCCGCCCTGGTCAGCCTCGCCCTCGGCTACGCCTTCAGTCGCGTCACCCTGCGCCCCATCCGGGCGATCGAGGCCACGGCCCGGCGCATCGGCGTCGGCAACTTCCACGAGCGCATTCCGGTGCCCGCCGGGCGCGACGAGATCGTCTCCCTGACCGTTCTTCTGAACCAGACCTTCGACCGGCTGCAGGAATCCTTTGACCAGGTCAGCCGGTTCACCGCCGACGCCTCGCACGAGCTCAAGACCCCGCTCGCCCTTGTCCGGCTCAACGCGGAGAAACTCCGGAAACACCTAGCGCGCGACCCAGAGTCAACCGCCTCCCTCGACGACCTGCTGGAGGAGATGGCGCGCCTGCAACAGGTGATCGATCGCCTGCTTTTTCTCGCGCGGGCGAGCGGCGGGGCCCTGGTGCCCGAATTGCGCTCGATCCGGACGACGGAATTCGTCGCCGACTTCACGGCGGATGCCGTGGCGCTCGCCGAGGACGGCGCGGTGCGCTTTGTCGTCGGAAGGAGCGATCCCGCTGAAACCCGCGCCGAGCCCGTCCTCCTGCGCCAGCTGCTGCTCAATCTCGTGAGCAACGCCGTTTCCGTCACCCACTCGGGAGGAACCGTAACCCTGGAATCAACGTTGTCCGGGAACTGCTGGTGCCTGGCGGTCATCGACGAGGGCCCCGGACTCCCCGCTGACCAGTTGAAGGAAATCTTCGGCCGTTTCGTCCGCTACCCCCCGGTTCAGGGCCAGGCCCGCCCGGGCCATGGCCTCGGGCTGGCCATCAGCAAGAGCATCGCCGAGTTGCACGGCGGAACCATCCGGGCGGAAAATCGCTTCGATCGCCTCGGCCTGCGCCTGGTCGTGGAGCTGCCGGTTGCCCGCGTCTAGTAAGGTCACTGGTCGAAGTGTGTCGTATGCCGCGTCGGATCAGGTCGCGTCCCCCGGATACCGCGTTGCCGCAAGAGGGAGAGGTTCGCTCCCTCTTGCGGCGATGCGGAGCGGAAGTCATGGGGGAGTTCGCTTAAACGATACCTTTGGGGCGGACCGAGCGCTTCGACGCAGGTCGAGGCAACCTCTTGATTCAACCTTCTCGTTGTCTCGTCGCATGGTTGGATCGGGTGGCGATAGAACCTGGTTTCATCGTCGCTCTCTGCTCCATGGTTTCACTGGAACTACCAAGCGCTGGCCTTCATTCGTCCCAAGCGAGCCCATCGCGGTCAGTGTGGGTCGGTCGGACCAGATCGAATCATCCCATTGCTGGAAGGCTTCGTAACGTTTTGGCCCCAGAAGAGCGGCAACTTTTTCGCGAAAGTCATCATTCAGCCTTCGGATTTCTTCGCTGCCACCGTTCACCCTGATCATTGTTATGTCGTATTTCTTCCGGAGCCACCACAGATCCAAGGCCATCGTTGGGCTCGTCCCCTCAAGTTGACAGATTGTCTGGTTCACCTTCGCGAAAGAGGGGCTTACGCGGCTGAGGTATATGGCGAAGCGGTCGGCGCCCAAAAGTTCGCGAATCCGCGTCCAGTGGTCCAACAAGGCCTGGTTGCGCCAGGCGTGCATCGAGCGATTCGCAAATGTTCCCGGCGGCCCCTGCACCTCGTCGAACTCCCGCTGCCATTCGCAAAGTGTCCTGAACTCGTCGACGCTTACGTCCAGCCCTTTCACCAACTGCGTGATTTGGTCCGCTGGCCTTGAGTTCAAGAGGCGAAACTCCGCCAGTTCCCGGGAATCCATCACATTTCGCAGGGCGCGCTGCCAGTCTCGGCCCACCGTCTCCAGCTTCTGCGGTTCACCCCCTCCGATCCGAATGCCCGTCTCGGCGTAAAGCCGAGCCGTCCTAAGCCGGACGATGAAGGCGCGGTCCACGTCCAGAATCCGGTCGATCGTCTCCTTGGATAACCAACCGTAATTCCTCTCGATCGACACATCCCAAATTGCGGCAAGACGAGGTTCAATCAACAGAAGTTCGTCCTCCCTGAAACCCTTATCGCGCAGGAGCCGGAGATTGGCAGCGGCATCCTCCTTCACCTGGACCAGACGCCACATGGCATTTTCGCGGTCAATCGATGCGAGTTCCGCCCCGGTCAGGAGCCTGTCACTGTCTGGGGTCGCGAACGCGCACACCGGCCAGAGCAAGAGGAGGCCCAACAGAGCGTATCTTGAAGGCATGACTCGACTGCTCAGATCGTTCACTCCGCTCGCAGAGCAATTACCGGGTCGACCATCGCCGCCCGCCGTGCCGGCAGCCAGCAGGCGAGCGCGGCCGCCCCTAACAGAACCAGCGCTACTCCTCCATAGACGATCGGATCGTAGGGTGTGGTTTCGAACAGCAGGCTCTGCATATAGCGGGTCAGCCCCAATGCGGAAGCGATTCCGAGGGCCACACCAAAGGCCGCCGTGGCCAACCCCCGCCGCATCACCAGTTGATGCAGGTCCCCGGGCCGCGCGCCCAAGGCCAGGCGCACCCCAAATTCCTTCCTCCGGGTCTCGACATTGTAGGCTAGCACCGAAAAGAGGCCCGTCGCTGCAAGCCCCAGCCCAATGGGGGTCACGCCGCGCAGGATTGTGTAGGCAAACTTCTCCGGTTGTATGGCGGTGCGCCCAATCCACTCGCCTAGCGAATACACGCTGGGCACTATAATCTTCGGTTCAACGGCGTAGACCGCACGTTGGACTATACCGGTGAATTCCGCCGGTGGATCGGTCTCCATGCGTAGCACCAATCCCTGTGCACTTTGGGGTGAACGCCAGACAGGCCAATAATAGTGTGAGCCCACGGGTTCGCGCACCGCTCCCCGCACATCGTGAACCACGCCGACTACGAGATATGGCCGGCCGGGAAGTGTCTGCCCGAGCGGATCGCGGCCGTCGAAGATCTGGTGCGCCATGGTTTCGTTGATCACCACTTCAATGGGGAACACATCGTTGCCGCGGCGGGGAGCAAACCATCGCCCCTGGACCAGTGTCAGGCCCACCACCTGCGCATAGTTGGCGGCCACGGCATGGCCAGCGACCGTTCTGACCGTGCCGTCGGTTAGCTTGAGTTGCTCCCCTTGATACTCGCCATCCAGCAGGGCAGGCGCGCCGTAGGTAACGTCTTTCACTCCGGGCTGTGCCTTCAAGCGTTCCGCAATTCGCTCAAAAAGTTGAAGCCTTGCCTCCGGCTCGGGCGCGTAGCCATGGGGGAATATGACAATCACTTTTACTTTGCCCGCAGGTTCGAACCCGAGATCGATCTGATGAAGCCGTTCAAACGAACGAACCATGAGTCCCATGCCAGCGAGCAGGATCACGGCAAACGCCGCCTGAAGCACGACAAGCACATTTCTCAGGCCCGCCATCCTCCGGCTTTCGCCATAGCCCGGCCCGCCGTCCTTGAGCGCCGCATCCACCTCCGTCCGGAGCAGGCGCACACCGGCACGATTGCCACCATTGCGCCAGCGACGAGGCCGAGGGTGCTGGCCGTGCCCAGTGCCACATAGAAAGTCGGCCAGAAATCTGCAGTTTCCCAAATGAAGTTTCCTCCGGTCAAGAGGCCGGAAAGTGGCACAAAAAACCAGCGCCACCCGAGAGCCACGACCACTCCAGCAATCGAGGCTAGCCCCATGCTTTCAATCAACAACAGGCGGGCCACCTGCCAGTGACTGCCGCCGAGTGCCAGCCTGATTCCCAGTTCGCGTTGCCGGCCGAGCAACCGGGCAAACATTAGGTTCATTGCGTTCAGGCAGGCGCTCACGTAAAGCAGAACCCCTCCGGCCAGCATCAGCCAGTAGGGCTTGGTGGAAAAGCTTAAGACTGGTCCCACCTTCGGCCGGTCTTGGGAAAAGAAAGATTCGGCCCACTGGGGCAACCCTGCAATCTTAACTGTGGAAAGCGCGGCAGTCGCCTGTTCCCTCGTTACACCGGCCTGCAATCGGCCGACGGCGAAAAGCCACGGTTCAAACGGCTGCGCCAGGTCCACCTTGAGCACAAGCGGACAGTAGACATCGCCCGTTGGGCCAGGGAATATCGGACCTGCAGGCAGAACGCCGATGATGGAATAGGTTTGCTGGTTGACGACGATTTGGCGCCCCAGGACTTCTGGCGAAGCGTGGAAGCTCTTCCGCCAAAGATGGTCGGAGATCAACGCCACGTTGGCTGCACCCGCCCGGTGCTCCTCCGGGAGGAAACCGCGGCCAAGCACCGGTTTGATCCCGAGTAGATCGAAACAATCGACGGAAACGCGCAAGAACCCGGTCACCTGCGGGGAATCATCCAACAAGACGTTCCCCATTGACGCCTCCGCCGCCGCGAAACCGGAGAAGACCTTCGTCAGTTCCTGATAGGCCTGGAATTGCACGCCAAGGCAGCCAGTCGAATTTCTTCCGCTCCCGATGGAAACCAGGCGCTCCGGATCAGGATAAGGCAGCGAGCCAAACAGAACTCTATGGCTCAAAATGAAGACAACGGCAGCCATCCCGATGCCCAATACCAATGTCGCCAGAACGGTCAGGCTCGACCCTCTCGCGCGCACGGCAGACCGCACCACAAATCCGATATCCTTCCATAGTTGATCTACCCACACCCAACTGCGCGCCTCCCTCGCCTGCTCCTGGATGCTCGCGACGTTGCCGAACTGGCGATGAGCAGCGTAGTGCGCTTCACCTGATGACAGGCCCGCCCGTTGGTTGGCAAGGGCATCCATTTCGAGATGGGTGCGCATTTCTTCGGCCATGTCAGCCTCAAGTTTGCGTCGCCGAAACAACGCGACGAATTTGAAGAGCAAAAGGTGTAGCCGATCCATAATCATTACTTTGATGGCCGGCGGAGCATTCGCGGCTAGGCCCTTTGCAGAACCAGCGCGATTATGCTCGCGAGCCGATTCCAACTTAGCTTCTCCGATTCAAGTCGCTTTAGACCGATTTTTGTCAGGCGGTAGTATTTTGCCCGGCGATTATTCTCAGATTGGGCCCACTCGGCGACGATCCATCCCTTTGCCTCCATTCTATACATTGCTGGATATAGCGTTCCTTCCTGCAACTGCAGTCCACCATCGGTAAGAACAGAAAGTTTTTGGGCGATACCCCAGCCGTGCATGTCGCCAGCCGCCAGCACCCGTAGTATCAGCAGGTCCAAGGTGCCTTGCGGTAGATCAATTTTTTCCATGAGCCGTCTTGCTCCGTAGAAGTTCTAGGGAAGTCTTCCTCAGAAGGTCAAGGGGTGATTTCACGAAGGGTTGCCTTGATGCGCCCTAGAATAATCTATGGGAGCCTGGTCACTGACCCATTATGTGAACCGAGCATTATTTGGACCGCACAAGGCCGAGCGAGCGTTCGACTACTACTGGCAGTGGGCCGCGATCCAGGCTCGCGGAGCACGCCATGCCCCTTGGCCGTGAAGCATCCCTTTGGGCAAGAACGCGGGCTTCGGCCAGAGGGGAACGTCGTGGGAGCGGGCGTCCTGGGGGGAGTTCGTCGGAAGGATGCCTCCACCTCTCCATCACCAAAATCCTTCCTCAGCTTCTTCCAGCCCAAATTAAATGTGCGAAACTTGACTGACACTGCGCACCGCGCCCCCCACGCGCAGCCGGCTGATTTCCTCCTCCCGATCCCACGGCACCCGACTAGCCGTCTTATACTCTAGACATTTACCCGTTAAATTGACCATGGCATTTGGAAAAACATATAGAATTATTCATTACTATATAGAATAGCCAGTTACATATTAATC
>CAZZDB010000045.1:0-22484 GCA_964652485.1 uncultured Oleiharenicola sp. | reverse complement strand
GATGGCCAAGGAGGCCGGCTACACCGCCGTCATCTCCCACCGCTCGGGCGAGACTGAGGACGTGACGATCGCCGACATCGCGGTCGCCACCAATGCCGGCCAGATCAAGACGGGTTCGCTATGCCGCACCGATCGCGTCGCGAAATACAACCAGCTCCTCCGCATCGAGGAAGAGCTCGGGAAAAGCGCCATCTACGGCGGCAAGATGTAGTCTTGCAGCCGGCACGTATCTTGCTATCAGTCAATTCAACGAAGCGAGCCTAACACCAAGCTTCGGCAACACACACACTGGGAAGGCCGGGTCTCGCGACCCGGCCTTTTCCATGGGGAACATCCGACTGTGGCTGACATCTAACTTGCCGGCCGACACCGCACCCAGCAACCTGCTCCCGTGGACCTACCTCCCTTCCGCTCCCTCCTGATCGCGCTCTGCCTCGCCGCCGGCCCGGCCCTTTTTGCCGCCAACGAATCCGCTCCGACCAAGGACGCAGCCAAGCCGGCCGACACCCCAAAGCCGACGGAACCGGCGAAGACCACCGACGTGACCGGACCCGTGGTGGAACTCCCGGTCATCCAGATCACCCAGGACCGCATCCGCAAACTCGACAAGGAGATCGGCCGGATCGACAAGCTGATCATCCGGGAGCAGGCGAAGGTGAAGTCGAGCGACCTCGACCGGGCGCTCAACAACCCCCAACTCGCCCATGCCGCCGCCATCTTCGGCGGCAACTCGGCCGAGCATCTCTCCGCCATCGCCGCCAGCCGGGTTACCCTGCTCGAGGCCGAACGCTCCGTGCTGGAGGACATGAAGCGCCCCGGAACCGCCACGGCGCTCGCAGAACTGGAAGTGGAGCTGGAACAAATCCGCGTCACGCGCCGGAACCTGGACGACGCCGCCAAGCAGCGGTAATCGAGGCTCTCCGTCCCGAGACACCCCGCCCGCGGACGGGTTCGAGGATCCCGGAGCCCGCGCTCCGCCCGACCTCACTCCACCCGCAGGATATAGCCGCGCAGGTACTCGCTTTCGGGCATGGTCACCAGCACCGGATGGTCAACCGGCTGGTGGCACCACTCGAGCACGTGCACGCGACGCTTCGCGTCCGTCGCCGCCTCAGCCAGCACTTCGCGCAACTGGGCCTCCTGCATGTGGTGCGAGCACGTGTAGGTGGCGAGCACGCCGCCGGGCGTCAGTGCCTTCATGGCCCGCAGGTTGATCTCCTTGTAACCGCGCAGCGCGCCCTCAAGCGCCGACTTCGACTTAGCGAAGGGCGGCGGATCGAGGATGATCAGGTCCCAGGCCGGCGCCGCATCCCGCTGGGCGGTGAACCAGTCGAAGACGTTGGCCGCGACAAAATCCGCCGCGAGGCGGTTGTGCTCCGCATTCTTCTTGGACTGGCCGATCGCGTCGAAGGCGCTGTCGAGACCGCGCACGCTCGCCGCCCCCGCCCGGGCGCAGTGCAGCGCGAACGAGCCTTGGTTGCAAAACGCGTCGAGCACCCGTCTGCCGGGCGCATATTTCGCCACGGCGGCGTGCTGCAGCCGCTGGTCCAGATAAAACCCCGTCTTCTGCCCGCCCTGCAGGTCGAGCCAGTAGTCGATGCCGTCGATCCCGACCCAGCGGGGCTCCCACGGCGCACCCGAGCGCGTGTGCACCTCGACGGCCAGACCCTCGAGCTTTCGGATGTTCGCGTCGTTGCGAAAAATGATCTCAGCCGGCCTCGCCAGCTCGGCGAGCAGCTCGCTGAGGACCGCACTGCGTTTCTCCATGGCCAGGGTCTGGATCTGGACGACAAGGGTGTCACCGAACTGGTCGGCGACCACCCCGGGCAGATCATCCGACTCGCTCCAGACGAGCCGTTTGAAATCGCCCAGTCCTTCGCGCCGCGCCAAGGCGCGAACCAGGGCGGCGCGCAGATACGCCTCGTCGAGCGTCGTCCGGTCACGACTGAGGCGGCGCCAGACAATCTGCGACTTGCTGTTGTACATGCCGGTGCCAAGGAAGCGCCCCTTGGCGTCGCGACACTCCACGACCTCACCATCCTGCGCCGCAGGGAGCAGTTCCACGCACTCATTGGCGAACACCCAAGGGTGGCCCGCGAGAACGCGGGAATTGGCGTTGGGCTTTAACTTGAGGGAAGGAAGCACAGGCCGCATCATTACGGCTTTGCCCTTCCGCAGAAGCACAAAATGCCTGCGCCTATTTGGCCGGACCGACCGGACGCGCCCACGGGCCATCCGGGCCGCCCGACGGCAGGTGCCAGCAGGAACGCCAGAGGTCGGCTAGCAGAACTCGCACATCGGCCATCAGCTTGCGAAGAATGGTGTGCATGCCACTATATCGGCACGAAACGGCCGGCCTTGAGCCGGCGGACCTGATCGCGTCAACGATGATCCAGGCTGTCATCCTGCCGGGGCTGCCTGACCTCAAGGAGGTAGATCGCCATGAGCATCGCGACAATCGCAAGCGAGCTCAACACAACGGTGATGACTGTGGCCATGACCTTCCTTTCGGCGCGTCCGGCTTCAGCTAAAGCCAAAAGCGATACGCGTCGCGTGGTCTAGTGGGTCGCACCGAACTGCATGATGCTGATGAACAGCAGACCGGCGACGGCCACGCCCATCAGAATGAGAATTGCAAAAGTCATGCCTTATCAATCGGTCGATGCCGGTCGGTCTTGACCCGAAACTGTCGGCGTCCGGGTTGATCGGCCCTGGCGTCCGTGGCGCATCCAACCGCGGGCCGTCTCGGGCACCTTGATCTTGAAACGCGCCGCCGGAATCTTCCGGGGCTGTTCGCCGAAGGCATTGTAGAACTGCGGCGCCCGGGCCCCAGGCGATTTGTGCCGGAAGATACCGGCTAGCCGTTGGCGGTAGCCCTCGGACGGACGCAGGCTGACGATGAGCGCAGCCAGAAACAAGAGGACCAGCAGCGCCAGCGGGACGAATGGAATTTCCAGAGACATGAAAGTGAGTTGTACAAGCCCAGTCTACTCCCGTGCGCGAACGCCGTCTATTCGGACCCAGCCGTATTCTGCCTATGGAAATCCCTTAGGCCAAGGCCGCCGGTATCCCGGCGCGGCGCCCCGGCCATGACTTTTGGCTTCCCCTTGGCGCCCGGGACCCGTTTCCTGACCGCTCGCCATTTCACTCGTCACCTTTGACCCGCCGCCAGTCACCTTGTCCATGTCGCCAGTCCAGGAAATCGCCCGTCGTCGCACCTTTGCGATCATCTCGCATCCCGATGCGGGCAAGACCACGCTGACCGAGAAGTTCCTGCTCTACGGCAACGCCATCCACCTCGCCGGCGCCGTCAAGGACCGCAAGAACCAGCGCGCCACCGCGTCCGACTGGATGGAACTCGAGAAACAGCGTGGCATCTCCATCAGTTCGACCGTCCTCCAGTTCGACTTTGCCGGCTGCGCCGTCAACCTTCTCGACACCCCCGGCCACAAGGACTTCTCCGAGGATACCTACCGCGTGCTTACGGCCGTCGACGCCGCCCTCATGGTCATCGACGCCGCCAAGGGCGTCGAGACGCAGACGCGCAAGCTCTTCGAAGTCTGCCGCCGCCGCGGCGTCCCGATCTTCACCTTCATGAACAAGTGCGACCGGCCCACCCGCAGCCCGATCGACCTGCTCGACGAATTGGAAAACGTCCTCGGACTCCAATCCTCGCCGGTCATCTGGCCACTCGGCAACGGCCCGTCGTTCAAGGGTGTCTTCGACCGCCGCACTCGGCAGGTCCACCTATTCGAGCGTGTCCCGGGCGGCAAGTTCCAGGCACCGGTCAGCGTCACCTCCCTCGAGGATCCCGCCGTGCGCGACAAGCTCGATGACCACACCTACAACGAGGTGAAGGAACAACTCGAGATGCTCGACGGTGCGGGCCACCCGTTCAACCTCGACGCCGTCCAGCACGGCCAGCAGACGCCCGTTTACTTCGGCTCCGCCGTGAACAATTTCGGCATCGAACTTCTGCTGAACGGATTTCTCCAGGACTCCGTCCCGCCCGCGCCGCGCAGGTCCGTCAGCGTCACTGTCCCCGGCGCGCCGCAGCCGACCGTCGCCCGCGAGGTGCCGGTCACCGACCCGAAGTTCTCCGGCTTCATCTTCAAGATCCAGGCCAACATGGACGCGAAGCACCGCGACCGCATCGCGTTCCTCCGCGTCTGCTCGGGCAAGTTCGACCGCGACATGGTCGTCACGCACCAGCGCACCGGCAAGCAGGTCCGCCTGTCCTCCTCCCACAAGCTGTTCGGCCGCGAGCGCGAGACGGTGGACGAGGCCTGGCCGGGCGACGTCATCGGCCTCGTCGGCCACAGTGAGTTCGGCATCGGCGACACGCTCACGACCGACCGCGGCATCTACTACGACGAGATCCCGCGCTTCCCGTCCGAGGTCTTCACCTACATTTCCAATCCGAACACCGGCGATTCCAAGAAATACCGCGCCGGCCTCGAGCAACTCCTGCAGGAAGGGGTCGTCCAGTCCTTCACCGCCCGCAACGCCCCGTCCGGCGCCACCCTCCTCGCCGCCGTCGGCCCGTTGCAGTTCGAGGTCGTGCAATGGCGCCTGCAGGCCGAATACAACGCCGAGTCGAGGCTCACGCCCACCCCGTGGACCGTGTTGCGCTGGTTGGAGATCCCCGAGTCCATGCAAACGCCCAACAAGAGCTTCGACTATTCAAAGCTCATCGTCGCCGGTGGCGTCAGCTTCGGCACCGACAAATTCGACCACCCCGTCGTCCTCTTCCCCAATGAGTGGACGACCCGCTACTTCACGGAGAAGAATCCCGAACTGAAGCTGCACGAGTTGCCCCTGGAACAGACAAAGTAGCGACCGTTCGACGCCGGTCTCCGTGCGGCAGGGACCCCATCAGCGGGATGCACCTCATTTGCCAGACCCGCGTCCGTCGGGGATTCCAAAGTCCGGCCCATGGCACCACCAATTGTCACAATCTGGTGACAGACCCCGGCCGTGATTGTCACCGGAACGCCACGAAGCAACATTTCCGGTCAATCCCACCCACGATGCAAATCCACCTGTTTGACAAGGACAAGAACGCTGAACTTTTTTCCGCCGGCCAGACCGTCTTCAACGCTGGCGATCCCGGGGAGCTGATGTTCGCCGTGCTGGACGGTTCCGTCGACATCGTCATCAACGGGCAGATCATTGAAAACATCGGGGCCGGCGGCGTCTTTGGCGAGATGGCGCTGATCGAGGACCGGCCCCGCATTGCCACTGCCATCGTCAAGGCCGATGCGCGGATTGTACCGATCGATCGCAAGCGCTTCATGTTCCTCGTCCAGCAGAACCCGTTTTTCGCGATCCAGCTGATGACCATCATGGCCGGGCGGCTGCGACGGATGGACGAGAAGATCTGAGCGGACTCAGGTGCCCAGTCCGCATACGACGAGGCAGACGTCGTCGGCGAACGTTTTGCCGGCGGCAAAGTCGGCCACGGACGCCTTCAGGCCCGTCAACGCCGGGCCGGGTTCCCGCGCGGCCTGGGCCGCCCAGCTCTCCGCCAGCCGGGTCAGGCCGAACTCGTCACCCTGGGCGTTGTCGGCCTCGAAGATCCCGTCGGTGAAGAACAACAAGCGGTCACCTTCGTCAAGCGACAGCTCAACCGTCTCGTAGACGGAATCGCCCATCAGGCCGAGGGCCGGGCCACCGATTCGCGCCGCGGCGGCCAGCGGCGCGACCCTGCCCTGCCGGGCGCTCCAGCGCAGCGGCGTGGGATGGCCGGCCTGTGCATAGGTCAGCCTGCCGGTGCCGGCGTCGATGAAGGCATAGGCAGCCGTCACAAAGATCATGTCGCCCGTGCGCTGGAGCAGCTTGGTGAGGTGGGCGTTCAAGCGCGTGAGCAGCCCGGCGGGATCGCCGGCGTGCGGGCGCAGTTCCTCGATCATCGTCCGGACCATGGCGGTGATGAGCGCCGAACGCACTCCGTGGCCCATCACATCGCAGATCATGACACCCGCGGCCGTGTCTGACACGGGCAGCACATCGAAGAAATCCCCGCCAACGCCTCCCGCCGGCTCGTAGAGGTGGACGAAGTGCAGGGCCAGCCCGCTCGACGCCCGGCACGAGGGGAACTCGCGCGGGAGCATGGCCACTTGCACCTCGCGGGCCATCCGCAGGTCGTCCTCCATTTGACGGTTCTTGCTGGCGATCTCCGCCTGCCGAACCTCCAACTCGGCAATGTTACCCAGCAGCATCGTGGTCTGCGGCCGCACGAGGTCCCGCACATGGATGAGCCCGAGGAACTCCCCCGCCGCATCCACCAGCAGCACGTCGTCGTAGAAATGCTCGTCGCGCCGGGCCGTAACGGCCTGGAGCACATCGGTCATGCGATCACCCACCGCGACCCGGACGGCCTCGGGCGTCAGGTGTCCGCTCACCGCCGTCCGGGCGTAGAGGGCGAAGCCGTAACGTGCCCCCAACAGCGTGCCGATGTCGCGCCGGGCGCACAACCCCAGCAGCCGGTGCCCGTCCAACACCGCCATGAAGTCCTGCCGGCCGGCCGCAAACCGCTGGTGGATCGTCTCGAGGGTATCGTCACCTCGGGCCGCTTCCCGGTGCCCCACGAGGGTACGCAGGCTCGGCAGCTCGTTGCTGGTGACAGGTTCGGTCATCACGGCCAAGGTGACCCAGCGGGCTCCAAACACAACGCCGACACGCCGTCGCCATCATCTCGTAACATTCGCCGCGATGCTCCCACGGGTTTTGCGACCTGAAGTAAAACGTCCGTTCTAGGCCGCTCCGTCGGCAAAAATAAACCGTGACCTTGGCCGCCCGGAGGGGTCGAAACCTGCGCCCATGAACGATCCCAAATTCCAGCAACATGGCGGAACCCACGCCGCCGAACACCCGCCGTACCGTCCGGCTTGGAAGCGGATGCATCATCGTCCCTTTTTCTGGGTGGCGGCATTCTTCATCATGCTGGCCATGGGTGTTTTTGTCTGGACCAACGGTCTCGCCTTCTGGCCCGGAAAAAAGGGCCCGCAGCCGATCCCCGCCGTTGCGCCGTGACGCAACGCCCGGGGACTAGGGATACTTCAGCGTGTCAGGATGGAAGGTCCGCCAGCTGTGCCAGAACTCCTGATGGGCGTTCACGCCCTGCAAGCGCTGCGCCGGCATCGCGACGTTCCGCCCGGAGAAATCGTAGGACTTTCCGCCGGCCGAGAGAAGGTCGTCCTGCAGCGTGAAATCGCCCGCGCCCGCGGGACGCTCGAAAGCCACGTAGCCCTGCCCGTCAACGGCCAGCGCCAGGACGATGGGTTTTCCACCGATCGTGTCGTTGACGATGCGCCGATCCTTCAGGCGGTTCCAATCGTAGGCTTTGCTGACCGCGCCGACCTGCACGCCGACGACCCATGACTTCTCCTGCCACGAGAGGCGATCCGTGCGGGTGAGGTCTCCGCGGCTTTTGCCGCGTTCATATCTCCCGAACACATCATAATCATCCTCATCAAGCGCGGCCTGGTCCGGCTGCATCACGAGGCCCGCGGGATGCAGGGCGAACCACTGGCGCAGGGTGAGCTGGCGGTAGGCCGCGTCGGGTAGATTCGCTCCCTTCAACGGTCCGGCCACGGCCTCGCCGGTCGCCTGCCGCCACCAACTGCCGGTGGTGGCATCCTCGAACATGGCGTTGAAATGGTCCATGCCCACGAGGCGAAAGCTCTCCGGCCGGCCGTTGACGACGGGCTCGAAAACCCGCCCGGTCCGGCACACGCTGCAATAGGTCACGATGAAGGGCTTGCCCCCGACAGTGTCCTGCACCTGGTGGTGATAGATCAGGTAGCGGATCGGGTAGGCCTTGGCCTCGCCATTGTTTTCGACCGCGACCACGACGCTGCTCAGGGGAATCTTGTTTTCGGCCCGGGGCTTCAAAACGAGATGACGGGGTTGTTGGAATATGTGGTCGGCCGTCAGCTCGAAGTCGAAAACCCAAGCCACCGCAGCTGCGAACAGCACCGGAATGGCCGGCAGCCACTTCCGGCGGACCTGGAACGCTGCTTTGATCCCGGCGAGAATCGCCAGCGCGCAGGCAATCCGGATGCCCCAGCGGTGGCTGTGCAGGAAGTAGGCGACCGCGAGGCTGTTCATCCGCTGGCTGCCCGGCATGGGCATGATGAAATACACCTTGAGAATCTCAAACACGACCAAGCCGGCCAGTCCGGAATAGAACCGTTTCTTCATGCGTGGATCTTCTGGATCTATGGCGACCGCGGCCGGCCCCCGCAGCAAAAATGGGGCCAGTGGACGCAATCCCGTGGCGGACCGCGCCTCTTCCCAGTTGCCACAGCCAAGCGCGGCGCTACCAAGGACGTCGGGAACTACCTCTACTGTGCCCCCTTCGCCCGACCCACTCCGGCCTTTGTCCGGCCAGAAACTCTATGGCATTGAACTGCTCCGGTTCGGTGCGGCCCTGACCGTCCTTTTCGCCCACTACTACCAATTCTTCATCTACGGGCTTGAACCGGAAAACTTCTCCCTGACCGCCCAACCGTTGTTCTTGACCTTTCGGCCGCTCTACATGTACGGCACTCGGGCGGTCGAGGTTTTCTGGTGCGTCTCTGGCTTCATCTTCTTCCACCAATATGGCCGGTCCATCAGCCAGCGGATCATAACTGCGAAGCGATTTTTTTGGCTGCGTTTTTCCCGGTTGTATCCTTTGCATTTCTTCACGCTGTTGGCCGTGGCCCTGTTGCAGCAGATCTATCACGGCGTACACGGCAGTTATTTCGTCGTGGCCCTCAACGATCTCCGGCATTTCATTCTCAATCTGCTGTTCGCCTCGCACTGGGGCCTGCAAACCGGCTTCTCCTTCAATGCCCCGGTCTGGAGCGTTTCCCTGGAGATCCTAGTCTACGCGTTCTTCTTTGTAACCACGTGGCTGCTCCGCATCGACCTCTACATGGTCGTCTTCTGGCTGCTGGGTTGTGTGGCACTCAATCACTTTCTAGGATACGAAGGTGTCTTTGTCCGGTGTCTGTATTACTTCTACACGGGTGGATTGAGTTGTCTTTGCTTCCAGTTTCTTACCGAGCGGCTTCCGCGCCACAGAATCCTTCTCGCCGCTGGGGCCGCACTGCTCCTCGTCGCTTGCCTGCGTCGCTTTCAAGCAACGGCCGATCTGGACACTTGGTTGCTAAACACTGGCACGCCGGTCGCTCTGCTGCTCGCAGCACTGGTCTCACCCTTTTTTACCGGTTGGACCGCCCAGCTGGCCGAGACCCTCGGGAATCTGACTTACTCAAGTTATCTGATCCATTTCCCGCTGCAACTGGTCATCATGCTGCTGCTTGGCTTCGCCGGTGTCCGGCATGATCTCCCCTATTCCCCCTGGTTCCTTCTGGCCTATCTCGCAATCATCCTCCCGTTGGCCCGCCTCATCTACAAACGGGTCGAACTTCCGGCGCAAAACTACCTCCGCCAACGATTCGTCCCGACGTCAAGGTCCCACACACCTCCCCCGCCATGAGCACTCGTCGAAGCCACCACTCCACGCCAAACGCGGCTGGCGTGGAACCGGCCTTGTCTGGAAGCGGTAGGTCCCATTGATTTGCCGCAAGTTCTCCTCAGGGAAATCCCCATGACCGCCGTCTATTTCAAGACCTCTGCCGACCTCCGTCGCTGGCTCGAAGCCAACCATGCCACGGCCCCGGAGCTACTGCTCGGATTCTACAAGAAATCATCCGGCAAGGGCGGCCCGACCTATCAGGAAGCGGTGGAGGAACTGCTGTGTTTCGGCTGGATCGACGGGGTGAAGCGGCGCGTCGATGACGAGCGCTACACCCACCGCATCACCCCGCGCCGCCCGGGCAGCATCTGGAGCCATGTCAACGTCGGCCACGCGCGGCGGCTGATCCAGGCCGGCAAGATGCATCCCCCCGGGCTCGCCGCGTTCCGGGCCCACCTCCAGTCCGGGAAGCGTGCCTACACGTTCCGGGACCGCCCGCAGACCTTTCCCACCGCGCTGGCGCGGGTGTTCCGCGCGAACCGTGCGGCCTGGACCTTCTGGTCGGTCCAGCCGCCCGGCTACCAGCGCAGCCTGATCCACTGGGTCACCAGCGCCAAGCTGCCGGCAACCCGCGATGGCCGCCTGGGTAAATTGATCACCGCGTCCGCCGCCGGCCGCCGCTTGTTCCAGTGACCAAGCATGCGCGCCACGTTCGACAATTCCTTCGCCAAAGCCAGGCCGGTGCATCCGCACCAGTGGCTGTGGGAGCCCTTGGAGAGCGAACCCACCTTCGTCCTCCGCTCGATGTTTGGCACCAAGGCGGTCTACCTCGATGGCAAACTGATGCTCTGCTTCTGCGCGACCGAGGAGCCGTGGCGCGGGCTGCTCGTCTGCACCGATCGGTCCCGGCAGGCGGCCTTGCAGGCTGATTTCCCGGCGTTGGTGCCACATCCCGTCCTGCCCAAGTGGCTTTACCTGCCCGAACTGGCCGAGTCCTTCGAACGCACTGCGTCGCGCCTGGTCGTTCAGGCCCGCCAGCGGGACCCACGACTGGGGGTCGTCCCCCGCCCCAAAAGGGCCAAGAGGCGCTCCGCCCGCACGCTGCGCTGAGCACGCGCCCGGGACCGGCCCCGGCGGATGAGCAACCAGCCGACCAAGAGGGCAAACCAGACATCAAGCGCTCCGCCTCCGCCACCCCCGCTCGAACCAGCCGTCGAATTGGTCGCACCGCTGTTCCCACTGCCACCGGTTGAATTGCCCGAGGTCCCGGGGGTCGTCGATCCACCGCTGGCCGGATCCGGCACGGGAGTGGTCGCAGCCGTGGTGGTCAGCACGAAATGGGCGGCCGTGAGTGGCGGAAGCTGATAGCTGAACCGGTTGCCCGTGATCGTCGTGACCGCAGTCCGCTCGGTCGGCGTCGCGGTGCTGGCATCAATCGCAAACACGCGCCCACTGCGATAGGTGACCGAGTCACCAAGATCAAACGATAGGGCCGCGTTGCTATCGTAGCTCTTGTTCAGGACGATGACGTGCAATCTGGTGGCATCGCCCGCGTCAACCGATCCATAGGCCGAAGTGTTGACCGTGTCGCTGTCGGTGGCCGTCACGGCCGTATCGCCGAACTGGCCCCCGGCCCCGTCGAAATTCCGGTAAAGTTTGAACGCGCCTGACAGGTAGCTGGTGTCGCCGCCGCCCGGCCAGATGGTGGCGAGATAGACGCCATTCTTTCCAAAAATCCCGAGCGCGTCGGCCTCGGCGATACCGCCCGAAATATGGCCGTCACCGCCGTAGGAATATTCGGAGAGGGAGAGTTTGGTGCCGGGATTGAAGGTGGCGATGGAATCAAGAATGTTGGGCAGGAACGGCAGGAACGACGGGTAATACTGCTGGATCCAGCTGTCCTGAACGTAGGTGCTGTCCCACAATTCGCGCGGGGCCTGCATGCGGCCCTTGTTGGCGGCGATATTGGTCCAGTCCGACGTGCTGTTGACCCTGACCCCGCCGGCCTGGGCTTCGGTGTAGATGTGCAGATCGAGGACATCCAGCAGCCGCTGGCCGGAGGCCGCCGAGGCCTGTTTCATCTGGTCGAGGTAGTAGTCAAGAAACCAGCGATAACGGCCATTGCCGCGAGCCTTTTCGGCCGCCCAATCCGGGGCACCCTGGAAGTCGTAATCGGACCCGAATCCATAGCTCACCGGGCCGAACGTTTCCGCCCCGGGATCCATGCGTTTGATCGTCCCGGCAAGATCAATCGACTTGGACAGCAGTTCGACGCACGTCGGTTGGTTCGGGTGAAGTTCGGCGTGGGTGGAGGACCAAAGCTCCGGCTCGTTGTCGAGGTCATAGCCCTTGATTCCGTGGGGCGAGCCGGCTGCGCCGTACCGTTGGATGAGAAAATTCAGCAATTCGTCCATGTAGACATAGCCATCAGTGGCATCAGGCGTGAGGGAAAATGGCCCATCCTTTGCATTCCGGACCGCCGCCCATCGCGCCGAGGGCGGGGCCTCGGACGGCAGGACCGGGCCGGATTTGTCCTTCGCCACGTAACCCGCCATCTGCAATGTCACGAGCGAGTAAGGAGCGCCGGCGGAAACAGACTGGTCCATGAAATGCGTGAGCGTCAGGCCGGGGGCATTTGCCGGTGCACCCGTGACACCGAATACCCAAGTCAGGTAGTCGTCACTTTGGAAAAGGTAGTCCGAACCGGCGTTGGAAGCGTTGTTCTCCCAGTTGTAGGCGGTCATCCGGTTCCCGCCGATCCTGCGCGCGCCGAGGGAGACGCCCGAGAAATCCTGATTGCTGCCATAGATATACGGGCTGATCGGAACGCGCCCCGCTGCGGGGTTTACGGTTACGGTCACCGGCAGATCCGCCGCCGTCGCGAGCCCAAAAGCCAATGAGAACAGGAGTAACGGGGAGATGCGGTTTTTCATCAGAATCAGCGTCGTGCCCAGGGATTCTCGCGGGCCGGGAGGGGTCACCCAGATGTCAGTGGGCCCGGCGACAAGATACAAGCCCGGAGAACGGTTCCGGGGAATGGCTACGCCAGTTTCCCGAGCGATAAGCTTCGCAAAGAGTCTCCCTATCCTCGGGCATTTTGCATTGAGTCCTCCGCGGAAAGCTGCCTCCGTCCGACTCATATTCCGCGACGGAGGGCTACTTGGTCCGCCTGCCCGAGGCACCCGGTCCTCGTCCACCAATTCCATGCCCGCGACTCAATTTCCGCCCCAATCCATCATGTCGAACACAGGAGTATTCATCGGCACCGACAGCGGCGCCACCACCTCGAAGACCGGCGGCGTCCGGGCCGATGGCTCGATCATTTCGCACCAGCTCCGGCAGAGCTCGACCAATTCGGCCGCCGGCACCGCCGCGGTCGTCCGCGGCTGGGTGGACGGCGTCAACGGTTTCCTCGCCGAGAACCAGCTGACGTGGCAGCTGGTGCAGGGCGTCGGTCTCGCCTTGCCGGGTCCCTACGAGCGCTATGGGGTGCTGGGCCGCTCCGCCAACCTGCCGGCAAGTTTCGCCAACTGGGATTTCCACGGGGATTACAGCCGGGCGCTCGCCCAGGCCGCCGGCCGCCCCGTGCCCCTCATCGTTGGCAACGACGGCAACTATGGCGGTGTCGCCGAGGCGCAACGTGTGCGCGGCGACCAGAAGGCGAGCGTGCTCATGCTGGCACCGGGTTCGGGCCTGGGCGTGGCGTATGTTGACGCCAACGGCCTGCCTCTCGACGGCGACACGTTGAACGGCATGGAGGGCGGTCACATCCCCGCACCGCTGCACATGCTCGGTAACATTCGTCCGTTCACCTGCGGCTGCGGTCGCGACTGGGGCTGCATCGAGGCCTACACCACCATTTCCGGCCTGCCGCAGCTGCTGGGGGAAATGCTCAAAAAACATCCCGGCCACCCGCTGGCCACGTCCGCGGTGCCGATGAAGGAAAAGGCCCTCTCCCTCCGCACCCTCGCCCAGAAGGACGACCCGCTGGCCGTCGAGATCTTCAATTTTCAGGCCCGCGCCCTGGGCCTGCACATGGCCGCGTTGCTCATGGCGGTCGACACCGAGTATGTCGTCATCGGCGGCGGCCTCATCGATCCGGAGGCCACGACCCCGGTGTTTCGCGAACGTTACCTGCGCATCATCCGCGAGACCGCCCTGCCCTATTTGTGGTCCCAGCAGCGCGAGCGGCTCAAGGTCGTACCCGCCACGCTCGGCGAGCTGTCCCAAGCCATCGGCGCGGCCCTCGTCGCGCTCTACCGCACGCAGACCAAAGGCTGACACCGCCCTCAATTCTGCTGCTGCCGGTCGTTGGGACGAGCGCTGACCGCGGGGGCCGGCGGCGAAACCGGGGCGGAAACGGGCGCGGGGGCCGGTGGCGCAGAGTAGTTGGACCCACCGGACCTTTGGACGGGCGCTGGTGGCGAGTAGGTCCGGGCGCCGCTGCCGTTGTTGGGACCCGGGGCGGAGTCCCGCCGGCCACCGGATGAACCACCGCCGTAGTCGGAGCGAGGACCAGTGCGCGGGGCGTCGGGATGGTAATCACCGCGCGGCTTGCGATCGGTGCGGTCGCGCGGTCCGTCGTAACCGGTCGGGGTCCCTCCGCCGGGTGGATGACCGTCCTTGTTCCACTTCTGGTGATCATCGGGCTTGTCATCGTCATCGCGGTGGCGCGGCGTCCCCGGCCACGGACGTGGATGATAGTTGGCCGGATAGTAGGCCGGGGGAACGTTGTAGCTGTAGGCGGAACCGCCGTAGCCGTAGTCTTGGCTGTAGCCGGACGAGTAAGGATAATAGTCGTCTGGCCCAATCGCCGGATAGGACGCGATGAGGGTATACGTCGAGGCGGGCAGATTGGTGACCTTGACGACCACCCAGTCGCCCGCCGCATCCGGAGCCGCCGCGGCGAAGTTTACCCGCACGTAATATTCCCCGCTTTGCGCCACGCCCTGGCTCTCGAGGAATCTGGCCACTCCGTCCCGCAGCTGGCTCATCTCCTGCGCGGTGGGCTCCCGCCCGAAAGAACTGTCGACAACCTTGAATTCGCTCGTCGGCCCGATCTGCCGGGTCGGGGCAGCGCGGGTGACTGATCGAGGGGAATCAGCCGTGGCACAACCGGCAACAAACACGACGCCGCCGACTGCGGCCACCATACCAAGGTATCGGAGCAGGGTCTTCATGGAATTGCGGGGCTGAGGGTGACTCCTCCGTCACCCCAAACTAATCGGGATGCGTCCGCCCGCAAGCGGGGAATCCCCGCCACCGACCGGTTTTGTTTTGAGTCGTCGTTCGAAACGTCCAGCGTCGCCGCATGCGAAAAGTCTTCATCCCCGTCCTTGCCGCCGGTTGCCTGCTTCGTGCCCTCGCCGGTGAGACCGCCCCCATGACGACGAAGGCCGTCTTCACGGTCGTCAAGGCCGGGCACGTCGTCGATCCGCGCACCGGCACCGTGCTCGCTGACCAGGCCATCGTGATCGCCGGCGATCGCGTCCAACAGGTCGTCCCGGCCGTCGAAGTGGCCAAGGCCCTGCCCGCGGACGCCGTCGTCACCACGATCGATCTCGGCCCGGCCACCGTGCTGCCCGGCCTGATCGACTGCCATACACATGTCACCAGCCAGCCGGAGAACTTCTACGAGGATATCTTCCGCAAGAGCCCGATCGACGAGGCGACCACCTCGCATATCTACGCGAAGCGCACGCTCGACGCCGGCTTCACGACCATCCGCAACGTCGGCGCAGACAACTACACGGACTTCGCCCTGCGCAACGCCATCAATGCCGGCAAGCTCCCCGGCCCGCGCATCCTCGCCAGCGGCCCCGCCCTCAGTGCGACCGGCGGCCATGGCGATCTCAACGGCATGTCCCCCTATGTCCGGTTCGAGGGCAATATCAACGGGATCGCCGACGGGGTGGACGCGGTGCGCAAGAAGGTCCGGGAAAACGTCAAATATGGCGCCGACGTGATCAAGATCCTCGCCACCGCCGGGGTGTTGTCCGAGGAGGAATCGGCCGGTCTGCCGCAATACACCCTGGCGGAAATGACGGCCGCGGTTGAGGAGGCCGCCGTCTGGGGCAGACGGACCGCCGCCCACGCCCACGGGGCCGAGGGCATCAAACTCGCCATCCGCGCCGGCGTCACCTCGGTCGAGCACGCCAGCTTCATCGACGACGAGGGCATCAAGCTGGCCCTGGAGCATGGCACCTGGCTCGTGTTCGACATCTACAACGACGACTACATCATGGCCGAATACGGCCGGCTCGGCTATCCGCAGAAGATCCTCGACAAGGAAAAGCTTGTCGGTCGCACCCAGCGCGAGAATTTCACCAAGGCGCTGAAGGCCGGGTGCAAGATCGCCTTCGGCACCGACTCCGGTGTCTATCCGCACGGGTGGAACGCAAAGCAATTCCACACCATGGTCGTCTGGGGCATGACGCCGCTGCAGGCCATCCAGGCGGCCACCATCACCGCGGCCGACCTGCTTGGCTGGAAAGACAAGGTCGGTCAGCTCGCGCCCGGCTACTATGCAGACCTCATCGCGGTCAAAGGCGATCCGTTGGCCGATGTCACTGTGCTCGAACACGTCGACTTCGTCATGAAGGGCGGCGAGATCTACAAGAACAAGCTGACCTCCAACCCGACGAAGAATTTCGACTGAGAGGGCCGGGCTTACCTTTCGAAGAGCACCAGCAGCACGCCCAGCACGCTGAAGATCGTGCCGAGCAGCGCCGCCTCGTAGCGCTCGAACCGCCGCAGTTGGACCCGTTCCAGTCCGACGAGGCTGAGCCACGTGAACACGAGCATACCCGCGAGGGTGCCGACCGCGAGGATGACGCTGAGGATTACAAAACCCCGCCAGCCGAATTGCACGCCGGACAGGTAGACGGGCAGGAACAGCTCGCAGGGCGACAGCGTGAGCATCACCAGCAGGCCGCTGATCGCCGCCCAGTCGCCGGCCTGGTCCGACACCAGCGGGGTGTCCTGCAATTCGTCCTCCCAGTGGCTGTGGTCCTCCGCCTCATGACCGCACTGTTCCGTCGGATGGTGGTGCGTGCCGAGCACGTGGTGGTGGCCCACCCCGCGCCCTGTCCACTGTCGCCAGAAATAGAATCCGCCGATGACGAGCAACAGCCCACCCGCCATCCACGGGAACAGGTGCCCGAGTTTCTCATCCAGTTGGAAACCAAACCAAGCAATACCGAGACCGAGCAGGCTGGTCAGCGCCACGTGCCCGAGTCCCGCCAGCGACGCCACCATGAGCGTCTTGGCCCGGCTCCAACGACGCGCCCGCGCCACCAACACGAACGGCAACCAGTGCGTCGGGATCGCCGCGTGGAAGAACGCGACGGTGAAGCCCGTGGCAGCGATGGTCGTGAGCACGGCGGAATTCATCTGCGGGTTGGTGAGAAAAGGCGCCTCGGCACGCCCTGTCGACCTTGAACCATAGCAAAGCCGTCAAGCGCCCGCCCCGGGGCAGGTCGGAGCTTTTTCATGTATTTTCGCGGCGCTTTGTGGCTACCTGTTCGTCTTTCCCGCATGCCGCCCGACCTCAACGCCATCCGCAGCTACCTCTTCGCCTTGCAGGACAACATCTGCGCGGCGTTGGCGCGCGAAGACGGCGGCCGCTTCCAAGAGGACCAGTGGACGCGCAGCGAGGGCGGCGGCGGACGCTCCCGCGTGCTGGGCAACGGCGTCGTGTTTGAGAAGGCGGGCGTCGGCTTCTCCCACGTGGCCGGCACCGCCCTGCCCCCCTCGGCCACCGCGGCGCGCCCGGAACTGGCGGGCAAACCCTACCACGCCCTCGGTGTGTCGCTGGTCATCCACCCGCGCAATCCCCACGTGCCGACCAGCCACGCCAACGTGCGCTTTTTCCAGGCGGGTGACGTCTGGTGGTTCGGCGGCGGGTTCGACCTGACGCCTTACTACGGCCTGGAGGAGGATGCCATCCACTGGCACCAGACCGCCCGCGCGGCCTGCGCGCCGTTCGGGGCGGACCTTTATCTCCGGTTCAAGAAGTGGTGCGATGAATATTTCTACCTGAAGCACCGCGGCGAGCCGCGCGGCATCGGCGGCCTCTTCTTCGACGACTTCAACGAGTTCGGCTTCGAGCAGAGTTTTGCCTTCATGCGCAGCGTCGGCGATGCCTTCCTGCCGGCTTACCTGCCCATCGTTCAACGACGGAAACAGATACCGCACGGCCAGAGGGAGCGCGATTTCCAGCTCTACCGCCGCGGTCGTTACGTGGAGTTCAACCTCGTTTACGACCGCGGCACCCTGTTCGGCTTGCAGAGCGGCGGTCGCACCGAGTCGATCCTCATGTCCCTGCCTCCGCTCGTCGCGTGGCACTATGACTGGAAGCCCGAGCCTGGCTCGCCCGAAGCACGGCTTTACGACGTCTTTCTCCAGCCCCGAAACTGGGCTGGCGTCTGATTGGCTCTTTGCTCCACGCTCCTGGTCCGCCGCCCACTCATGACCTCCCGCGAAAGATTCCTCCAAGCCCTCGCCTGCCAGCCCCTGGACCGTCCGCCGGTCTGGATCATGCGGCAGGCCGGCCGCTACCTGCCGGAATACCGTGAACTCAAGGCGAAGTCCTCCTTCCTCGAGATGGTCAAGACCCCGGAGCTCGCCGCGGAGGTCACGCTTCAGCCGCTCCGCCGCTTCGCCCTCGACGCCGCCATCATCTTTTCCGACATCCTCGTGATCCCCGAGGCCATGGGCCAGGGTTACAGGTTCCGCGACGAGGGCGGCATCGCGATGGACTTCCGCCTCGACGACAAGGCCCAGCTCGACCGGCTCGATCCGAAGGGCGTGGCGCAGCGACTGAACTACGTCGGACAGGCTCTCGCCCGGGTGAAGACGGAGCTCAAAGGCGAGAAGGCCCTGCTCGGCTTCGGCGGCTCCCCGTGGACGCTCGCCACCTACATGCTCGAGGGCGGCAGCGCGGAGGACTTCGAACGCAGCAAGAGCGTGTTTTACTCCGACCGGGCGTTCTTCAACGCGCTGATGGAGAAACTCACGGCGGCGTTGGTCGAGTATTTCCGGATGCAGATCCGCGCCGGCGTGGATGCCATCCAGATCTTCGATTCGTGGGGTGGCATCATCGCCGGCCAGGATTACGAGGCCGCCTCGCTCCGCTGGATTCGCGACATCATCTGCTCCCTCCCGGAAGATTTCCCGGTCATCCTCTATGCCAAGGGCACGCCGTCGCAGCTTACCGACCAAGCCTTTAGCGGTGCGGCCGCCCTCGGCGTGGACTGGACTGTTGACCTCGGGGTGGCCCGCAAGCTGGTGCCGGGCAATGTCGCGCTCCAAGGCAATCTTGACCCGGTCCTGCTCAACACCACGCCTGCCATCGTTCGCCGCGAAACCGCCCGGCTGCTGGAAGCCATGCGCGGTGCGAACGGTCATATTTTCAACCTCGGCCACGGAATCATGCCGCAGGCCAAGATCGAGTGCATGGAGGCGCTCGTCTCCACCGTGACCGACTGGAAATGACCCGGCATATTGCCGGACAATATATGCGCAGCCTCGCCGCCCCTTCCGCCCTATCATGGCTTCCGTGACGAAATCCTCCGCTCCCACCATCGCCATCATCGGGGCCGGCATCACCGGCCTGACCGCCGCCTTTCGCCTGCAACAGCGGGGCTTGGCGGTCAAGGTGTTCGAACGGTCCGCGCAGACCGGCGGCGCCATCCGGACGATTCGGGAGAACGGCTATCTGATCGAGGGCGGCCCCAATTCCCTGCAACTGGGCGCGAACGAGGTCCGGCAGCTCATCAAGGACGTCGGCCTCGAACCCGAGATGCTGACGGCCGGGGCGACCGCTAAGAAGCGTTTCATCGTGCGCGGCGGCCGGTTCCTGCCGGTGCCGATGGGGCCCGGCTCCTTTTTCAGCACCGGGCTCTTTTCGTTCCGGACCAAATGCGCGATCTTCGCCGAGATGCTGACCCGCGCCCGCGTCCGCACCACCGACCTCAGCCTCGCCGAACTCGTCCGCTCGCATTTCACCCAGGAACTCGTCGACTACGCCTTGAACCCGCTCATCGCGGGCATATACGCCGGCGACCCGGAAAAACTCTCCGTGCGCCACGCCTTCCCGATGTTGTGGGAAGCGGAACGCTCGCACGGGTCGCTCCTGCGCGGTATGATAGCCGGGGCCAAGGCGAAGAAGGCCCGCGGCGAACCCGGCGTGGCCCCCATCGTGTCCTTCAAAGGCGGACTCCAGGCCTTGCCCTATGCGCTCGCGGCCAGGCTGCCCCCGGGCGCCGTGCAACTGGAGGCCACCCTTGAGACGATCATTCCCGGCCAGCCGCACCGGCTGATCTGGAAGCAAGGCGGCCAGACGTGCACCGGGGAGTTCGACCTGGTGTTGCTCGCGCTGCCCGCGAACGTGCTGGCCCAGCTCACCTTCGGCGCGCTCGCCGAACGGCCTCTCGCCATCCTCGACTCGATCCCGCAGCCACCCGTTTCCTCGCTTTTTCTTGGTTACCGACGCGAGCAGGTCGGCCACGCCCTCGACGGGTTCGGCGGACTGGTGCCCGCAATCGAGCACCGTTCCGTGCTCGGCATCCTTTTTTCCACCTCGCTTTTCCCGGATCGCGCTCCCGAGGGACATGTCGGTCTGACGGTGTTCGCCGGCGGGCTGCGCCAGCCCGAGACCGCGCGGTTGTCCACCAACGAACTGCTGACCCGCATCGCCCTGGACCTGCACGACCTCGTGGGTGTCAGCACGCCGCCGGCCTTCATCAAACACACCTACTGGCCGCGCGCCATCCCCCAGTATGTGCTGGGCTACGAGCGCTATTTGGAGGCGATCAACCAGCTCGAGCTTTCGACCAAGGGCCTGTTCATCGGAGGCAATGTCCGCGACGGCATCTCCCTTCAGGACTGCATCAAGTCCGGCGAGAAACTGGCCCAAAAAGCGGCCGATTTCGCCGGAGCCCCGTAGCGCCGGCCGGACAATTTCCGAGGTAAGATCGCCGCAAGAAATGCGTAGCGACCGGTGGCAATTTCCCGACTGTCTCGCCACTTGACTACCCTCCTTGGATGGGTAGCCTCCCGCGCCTTTATACCGATGGCGCAAGACCTGAAAGACACCCTTCTGCTTCCCAAGACCGATTTCCCCATGAGGGCGAATCTGGTCCAGCGCGAGCCGGGCCGGGTGGCCCATTGGGAGAAGACCGGGCTTTACGGCAGGATCCAAGCCATGCGGGCCAAGAGCCCGCAAGGAGCCTTCGTCCTGCACGACGGTCCACCCTTCACGAACGGCGACGTCCACATCGGCACCGCGCTGAACAAGTCCCTCAAGGACTTCGTCAACCGCTACAAATCCATGCGCGGCTTTCGCACGCCCTACGTGCCGGGCTGGGACTGCCACGGACTGCCGATCGAGCAAAAGGTCACGCAGGAGATCCGGGAGAACAACCTCACGCTTACCACCGCCGAGCTCCGCGCGAGGTGCGACGCGTTTTCAGAGGGCTGGATCACAAAGCAGGCCGCGCAGTTCAAGCGCCTCGGTGTGCTGGCCGACTGGCCGAACGAATACAAGACGAAGACGCCCGCCTTCGAGGCCGACAGCCTCCGCACCTTCGCCGCCTTCGTGGAGAAGGGTCTGATCTACCGCAGCAAGAGGCCGGTCTATTGGTCCATCCCCTTCGAGACCGCCCTCGCCGAGGCCGAGATCGAATACAAGGACCACACCTCCGTCGCCATCTGGGTGAAGTTTCTGGTGCCGACAGAGGAGGCGACAAAGTTCGGCCTGCCCGCCGACAAACCGCTCTATATCGTCATCTGGACGACCACCCCGTGGACCATTCCCGCCAATCTGGCAATCGCCCTCCACCCTGAGGTCGAATACGCTGTGGCCGATATCGGCGCGGAACGCCTGCTCGTCGCCTCCGCCCTGCTTGGTTCAGTCGTCGCAGCGGCGAAAATCGAGCCCCAACCCGCCATCGTGCACGTGGTGACCGGTGCCAGGCTCGAGCGCCTGCAGGCCCGCCATCCTTTCATCGATCGCGCAGCGCCCGTCGTGCTGGCCGACTACGTCACGACCGACAGCGGCACGGGTGCCGTGCACACCGCCCCCGGCCATGGCGCCGAGGACTATCAGACCGGCCTGAAATACGGCCTCGAAATCTACTGCCCGGTCGGCGACGACGGCAGATACCTCGACGACGGCCGCGTGCCCGCCGACCTCGTCGGCCTGACGACGCTCGAAACGGTCGAGGACCTGGCCGCGAAACGCCCCGCCCCGGCCAACCTCGGAGTCCTCAAGAAACTCGCCGCCGCCGGCGCGCTGCTGGCCAAGGCCAAATACGCCCACAGTTACCCGCATTGCTGGCGCTCCAAGACCCCGATCATCTTCCGCGCCGTCGACCAATGGTTCGTATCGCTCGACAAAGCGGGCGTACGCGACACCGCTCTGGCCGAGATCACCAAGATCGCCGAAGCGCAGGGCTGGATTCCCGCCTGGGGCGAGGCCCGCATTCGCGGCGCCGTCGAGTCGCGCCCCGACTGGTGCATCAGCCGCCAGCGTTCCTGGGGCGTTCCCATCCCGGCCTTCTACGACGCCAACAAGAAAGCTTTCCTCGATGCGGGCGTCGCTCGTGCCGTGGCCGCCAAGGTCGAGACCCACGGCACCAATTTCTGGTATGACAACCCCGCTGCGAAGATCCTCGAGGGCGTCACCTTGCCGGCCGCCTGGCCGGCCGCGGCCACGCTGACCTGCGGCCGCGACACGCTTGATGTATGGATCGAGTCCGGCTCGTCGCAGGCCGCCGTGCTCCGGCGCGGCCAGGGCGGCACCCATTGGCCCGCCAACCTTTACCTTGAGGGCAGCGACCAGCACCGCGGTTGGTTCCAGTCGTCGCTCTGGTGCAGCGTGATCGCCTTTGGCGCGGCCCCTTACAAGTCCGTCCTGACGCACGGTTTCATCGTCGACCACGAGCGCAACAAGATCTCGAAGAGCAGCACCTACGAGAAGCCGCAGACGAGCGACGCCTACATCGCCGAGCAC
>CAZZDB010000044.1:0-23070 GCA_964652485.1 uncultured Oleiharenicola sp. | reverse complement strand
TGACCGAGATCCTCGAGCGCGTGCTCAAGCAGCAGAAGGAAGAGCCCAAGGACGAGGGCGACCAGTAAGCGATGAGCGTGCCAGCCCGGTCGCTTCCCTCCGGCCACCTTCCCGGCCAGCCACTCACCGCGCTGGCGCCGATGCAGGACGTCACCGACCTGCCCTTCATGCGCGTGGCGGCGCACTACGGCGCACCCGACTACTTCTTCACCGAGTTCTTCCGCGTACACTGCCAGTCCCGGCCCGAGAAGCACATCGTCCGCTCCATCACGGAAAACCAGACTGGCCGGCCCGTCTTCGCCCAGCTCATCGGCGAGCACATCCCCGACATGCTGCGCACCGTGAAGGAGCTCCTCGCCTATCCCATCGCCGGCATCGACCTGAACCTGGGCTGCCCCGCCCCGAAAATCTACAAGAAGAACGTCGGTGGCGGCCTGCTCCGCGACCCGGCCAAGGTGGACGAGCTCCTCGGCGCGTTGCGCGACGCCGTGCCCGGCCTCTTCACCGTCAAGATGCGGCTCGGGTTTGACTCGACCGCCAACTACGAGCGCCTGCTCGGTCTGGTCAACAAACACTCCATCGACCTCCTCAGTGTGCACGGTCGCACCGTGCACGGCGGCTACCGGAGCGAGGTCCAATACGACCTCATCGCCACCGCGGCTCGCACCGTCCATTGTCCGGTGCTGGCCAACGGCAACATCACCTCGGCCGACAAGGCCGCAGCCGTGCTCGCGGAAACGGGCGCCGCCGGCGTCATGATCGGCCGCCACGCCATCCGGAATCCGTGGATTTTCCGGCAGACGCGCGAGAAACTGGCCAATCAGCCCGTCATGGTCGTCACCCTCGCCGACATCCGCGAATTCATCGGCCGGCTCTACCGTGAAACCCAAACGCCCGGTGTGCCCGAGAAAGCCCATGTCTCCAAGATGAAGAAATATCTGAATTTCGTCGGACAAAGCGTGGATGCCGACGGCTCGTTCCTGCACGACATGCGCCGGGCCATGACCGAGGCCGAACTGTTCGCGGTCTGCGACCGGCACCTGCTTACCGAACCAGCCAAACCTTTCTCCACGGAACCCTATCCCGGCATCCACGCCCGCCCCAACTGCGAAACTCCGTTGGAAAGCTGCTCGCTCGATACCGTGACGGCCTGACCTATTCCAGTCCGAGTATCTTCCGACCGGTGTCGGAGATCATCTGGGGGACCCATTGCGGATCCCAGACGATGTGCACCTTGGCCGATTCGACGGTGGGCAGCGTGGCGATCTTCTGACGCGCATCCTCGGCGATGACCGGCCCCATGCCGCAGCCCGGGGCCGTGAGCGTCATCTTGACCTCGACCTTGTGCCCGCCCGTCGGGGTCGGCTCGATCGCGAGATCGTAGACCAGGCCGAGATCCACGATATTGACCGGGATCTCCGGGTCGAAGCAGGTCTTGAGGGCGCCCCACACGGCTTCTTCCGAAAAGGCGGTCGGCCCCGGACTGGTCGACGGGCCCGCCGCCGCCGGCATGAAGTTGGCGATGGCCCCGGCGTCTTCCTGAGCGATGCGGAAAAGTCCCCGGTCGGTGCGCACGGTGACGTTGCCACCGAGCGTCTGCGTGATGAAGACCTTGGTGCCGGCCTTCAGCGTGAATTGGTCGCCAGCGGGTATCGCCGTCGCCGGGCAATCCCGGTTGAGAGTGTGCTCCTGGTTCATGGCGCTGGGTGGCTCAATTCAGATGCAATTCAAAGGGCAACCGGGCGTAGAGGCCGCTCGGATCGTTGAACCGGCCCAGGGTCTGCAGTTCCGCCGTGGCCTTCTGGACGAACACCCCAACGGGGCCGCCGAAACTCTGCTCGCGATGCCGGCCTTCCAGCATCTCGCTGATGGTCTCGGAAAACTGCCGGCGACGCGGATACTCGGCCACCCTGTAGTCATCGCCGAGCTTCACCTTGTCCGCCGCGTATTTGACCGCATCCGCCAGGCCGCCCATCTCGTCGACCAAGCCGAGCTTGAGCGCCTGCGTGCCTGACCAGACTCGGCCCTGGGCGATCTCCTCGAGCGCCCTGGGGTCGATCTTGCGCGCCGCGCCGACCTTGCCGAGGAACTGGGTGTAGACCCAGTCGACCGCCTCCTGGAAAATCGCGAGTTCGGCCTCAGTCTTCGGCCGGGTGATGGTCGCGGCGTCGGCAAACCTGGCGGTCTTCACCGTGTCGAAGGTCAGGCCCAGCTTGTCGTTGGCCAGCCCCTGGACGTTGATGAACATCCCGAAGACCCCGATGGAACCGGTGATGGTCGTGGGCTCGGCGAAGATTCGTTCGGCACACGTGGCGATCCAGTAGCCGCCCGAGGCGGCCACCGTGCCCATCGAAACAATGATCGGCTTGTGCTTCCCCAGCTGCCGCAACTCACGCAGAATCGCCTCCGAGGCGGCGACGCTGCCGCCGGGACTGTTCACCCGGAGCACGATCGCCTTGATCCCCGGGTCCTCTTGCAGCTGCCGGAGCATCTTCGCCGTCTTTGCACCGTAAAGATAACCCTCCTCGTTGCCGGTACCGTCGACGATTTCGCCCTCGGCGTAAACGATGGCGAGCTTGCCCCGTCCGCCGGCGCCCAGGTCGATCCTCCCCTCGCTCTGCCGCTTGGCCACGCGTCCGCCAGTGGATACGAGCCGGGCGTAGTCCTTCACCGCAATTTGCTTGAAGGGCTGCGTCGAGCCGGCGCGCCCGGTCGCCGCCTTCAATTCGTCGAGTACTTCATCCAGGTAGGCGACGCGATCCACCAGCTTGAAGCGCTTGGCGTCGTCGGCGCGGAAGAGGCCCTTTTGATCCACGAGCTTCTGCAGGGCGCCCGCCTCGAGTTTGCGCGAGCGCTCGACGGAGGCCGTGAGCTGGCTCCAGACGTCATCGAGGAGCTGCTGGGTCTGCTGCCGGCTTTCGGGGCTCATGTCCTTGCGGGTGTAGGGTTCGACCGCGCTTTTGTACTTGCCCACGCGGGTGACCTGTACGCCGATGCCGAATTTCTCAAACGCACCGGCGAAGAACATCGGCTGGGATGCCAGTCCGAGCATGGCGACGGCGCCGTAGGGATCCAACACGACTTCACCCGCCACCGAGGCGAGGTAGTAATCGCGCATGCTGGCGCCATCAAGGTAGGCCTTCACCGGCTTGCCCGAGGCCTTGAACACCTCGATGGCCTCGCGCACCTCCTTGAGCGCCGCGAAACCCGAGCCATACCCCGCGGGGCGGACTGAACCGGTGATAAAGAGTCCGGCGATGGCCTCGTCCCGGGCGGCGGCCTGCAGTGCGCGGGTGACTTCACGCAGCTGCAGCTGGTGCTGGCCGTTGCCATCGAACAGCTCGGTGAGTTCCTCCAACCCCTCCACCTGCGACGGTGTGTCCTTGATGTTGGCCGACAGGTCGAGCACCAGGTAGGAGCCGTTCTGCACCAGCACGGGTTTCTTCTGACCGAGGCTGGCCAAGGCGGCGATGAACAGGAATCCGACCACAAACACGCCGAGGACAAAAACGATCAGCGCCATCAGGGTCGCAAAAAAGGACGTGAAGAAACTCTTCATGCGTGCGAACGTAGGCAACCCCGCCGGCACAGCCAGCGAAAAGCGATTGCTGGTCCGCCACTTGGACAAACGGTTATCCCGCCCGATAAAAGGCATTCCACCCGCTAAATACCCGGCTTGGCACGCCGATTTCACCATCTAGTCCTTTTCATTTGCCGACAAAGCCAACTATATTTCCCGACATGAGTGAGAAAAAGGAACTGCTCACAACCAACCGCAAGGCGCTCACCATCAACCTCGATGGCACGCGCTACGGCACCATCGCGGAGATCGGCGCCGGCCAGGAGGTAGCCCGTATCTTCTTTCAGGTGGGGGGGGCCTCGGGCGCCATCGCCAAGACCATCTCGGCCTACGACATGACGTTCAGCGATGCCATCTACGGCAAGGCGCCGCGCTACGTGTCGCAGGAGCGCTTGCATACGATGCTCAATCACGAGTACCAGCTGCTCAAGGAGCGCCTGTCCGAGAAGCGCGGCGACCGCACCAAGTTCTTCGTCTTTGCCGACACCGTCGTGGCCAAGAGCTTCAAGGGCCCCAACGACGGCCACGGCTGGCTCGGCGTCCGCTTCCAGCACAGCCCGCTTGAAGAACCCAACGACGTCGTCATCCACGTCCGGCTCTGGGACAAGGAGAACGTCCAGCAACAACAGGCGCTCGGCATCGTCGGCCTCAACCTGATCTACGGCGCGTTCCACTACACCGGCGACCCGAAGCAATTCATCCAGTCGCTCGCCGACAACATCGGCACCGACCGCATCGAGGTGGACATGGTCCGGTTCAGCGGCCCGGTGTTCAAGCACATCGACAACCGGTTGCTCTCGCTCCACCTCGTGCAGTTCGGCCTGACCAACGCCGTGATGTTCGCCGCCAACGGCGAGGTGCTGCAGCCCTCCGAGGTGCTGCACCATCAGGCTGTGCTCGTCGAGCGGGGCAGCTTCCGCCCTGTCACACACGTCAACGTCGACATGCTCAACTGCGCGGCCGCCCAGTTCGTGCAGGAGCCGATGGTCAAGGGCAAGCCCGTGGTCGTGCTCATGGAGATCACGATGAACAACCTCCTCGCCGAGGGTGATCTCAACGCCGACGACTTCCTCGCCCGCGTGGACATGCTCGGACACATCGGCTACACGACCCTCATCTCCAACTACTCGGAGTTCTACCGGCTCGTCTCCTATTTCCGCCGTTACACGAAGGAAATGATCGGCGTGGCGATGGGCATCAACAACCTCCTCGAGATCTTCAACGAGAAATATTACGAGGAGCTCGAGGGCGGCATCCTCGAGTCCATGGGCCGCATGTTCCGGCATGCGGTGAAACTCTACATCTACCCCATGCGGCAGGACGCCTACGATCGTTACCTCGCCAGCGGACATCCCGCCATCACGCCGAACCAGTCGCAGAACCACGCCTTCTCCTCGAACGTCATGATCACGGCCCGGAACCTGCAGGTCTCCGACCGTCTCCGCAATCTCTACGCCCACCTGCTGGAGAACCACAATCTGGACTGCATCGTCGGGTCGAACCCCGACTACCTGAACATCTTCTCCCGGGACGTCCTGCTCCGCATCAAGACCGGCGACTCCAGCTGGGAGACGATGGTCCCGGCCAAGGTCGCCGAATTCATCAAGGAGCGGCACCTGCTCGGCTACGTGCCCAAACCCCAGGCCGCCGCCGTTTGAGCACGGTTGGCAGCGGGTCGGCCACCTTAGCGGGACCGGTCGTTCCGCCCCGTCAGCGCTTGATTTTTTCCGTGTCTTCCATTTGCCCTGTGCCTTATCCAATCTCCCTCCGGCATGCGCTTCCATAAATATCACGCCCTCGGCAACGACTACATCGTCATGAACCCGGCCGACTTTCCCGGCTGGACCGCCCCGACCGCGGCGCAGATCCGGGTGATCTGCCACCGCAATTTCGGCGTCGGTTCGGACGGCATCCTGTGGGGCCCCTTGCCCTCGACGCGCGCGCAGTTCGGCCTCCGCATCTTCAATCCTGACGCCTCCGAGGCGGAGAAGTCGGGTAACGGCCTGCGCATCTTCTCGCGCTACCTCTACGACCAGAAACTCGCCGGCGAGAAGCCCTTCACCGTCGAGGTACCCGGCGGCGTCGTGGGATCGCACGTCATGCAGCAAGGCCGGCTCATCTCCATCGAGATGGGCCGCGTGACTTTCCAGAGCGACCAGATCCCTGTCGCCGGCCCGGTGCGCGAGGTCCTTAATGAGCAGTTCACCATCAAGGACCGCGAATTCACCTTCTGCGCGGCCGGAATCGGCAACCCGCATTGCGTCATCTTGCTCCCCGAGATTTCGCCGGAACTCGCGACGAAGTACGGACCCGACATCGAGGTGCACCAGAATTTCCCCAACCGCATCAACGTCCAGTTCCTGCAGGTGCTTGACCGGAAAAATGTGCGGATCGAGATCTGGGAGCGTGGCGCCGGCTACACCCTCGCCTCCGGCAGCAGCTCCAGCGCCTCGGCCGCCGTTGCCCGTAGGCTCGGCCTGGTGGACGCCAGCCTGACGGTCCACATGCCCGGCGGACAGATCGGCATCGAGATCGCTCCCGACTTCGCCATCAAGATGACCGGTCCCGTCACCCGCGTGGCCGACGGGACGCTTCATCCGGAAATCCACACGACGACGGTCTGATGAGTTTCTGCTTCGGGCCGGCCGGCCGGCGGCCGCCCGGCCGGTTGATTGTGCTTTGCGGCGCGCATCCGTGCCCCTAGGTTTGCCTGGTGATAGGCTGGCTTGGAGATATATCCCGTTTTTGGTGGGGACTGTTCTATTGGAACATCCGCAAAAGCTGGTTCCGTCTGCGCGGAGCGCATCGGGACGACTGCCCCTGCCAGAATGTCAGTGACTCCGGCCTCGCCTTTGATACGCGCTGCGACGCGATCATTTTCTGGAGTCAGCCCGGCCGCTTCCGGCGGGTCTGCCCTCTGCTGAAGGAAACTCCCGACGGCTGGCGCTGCTCGGTGGAGGCGGAGGGCGTCCGGCCATTCTGGGGCCGCGCCGGGCTTTATGTGACAGGTGCCTTGCTCGCCCTCTATTTCGCCGGCACCGTGGTGGCTTACACCGCACTGCGGACCACTGGCTATGACCTGGGTTATCTCGTGGTCGCGTGGCCGCCCCGCTGGGCTGAAATCCGCGGCTCCCAGGAAAGGCTGTATGCCGCCCGGGCACAGCAGGCGCTGAAAAAAGGTGACTACCAGGAGGCCATCCTTTCGCTCGAGATGGTCTGCCAGCTCAACCCGCACAATTACGGCGCCGCGCTCGCCCTGGCCGGTCTCACCCAGGTGGCGGCCAATCCCTCCATCGCCGAGCACATCTATGAGCGGCTCATGCATGACGTGCCGGAAAACCGCATCCAGACCGCACAGATATGGTTCCGCAACCTGCTCGGGCGTGGCGCCTACGACCAGATCCTGCCGCTGGCCGCCATCATGCTGGGCGAAGACCCCGGACAGCGGGGCGCGTGGCTGAACGCCCTGCTCTTTGCCGCCCGCCAGACCCACGACCCCGGTTTTCTCGCCCAGGTGCTGCAGCAAAACCCGCACCTGCCAGACTGGTGCACCGAGATCATCGAACTCGAGAAGTCTCTGCTCGAAGGCCGAGTGGACAGCGCCCTGCCGCGCCTCAACCGGATCTATCGCCCGCCGCCGGCGAACTACGTGCCGTACTACCAGGTCGAGACGCTGCTGCATTACCACCACGCGGACGAGGCCAACGCGCTGCTCGATGCCTATGGCGACCTCCTGCAGCCCGACGAGTCCGCGTTCCTGCGCCTGCGCATCTATCAGGCGAAGAAATGGACTTCCTTGGTGTCCTCGGAATTTGACAACCTTCTCCAGTTTCCGATGGCGCCGCGCATCGCGGCGCAGTTCTGCGCCTACCTGCTCACCTATCCCGCGCCCGGGGCCGCCGCCCGTTATTACGACCGCTTTGCCCGCCAGGGCCCGCCGCTGAATACCGAGACCATGCCACTCTACCAGGCCACCTACTTGGTGCTGGCGCTGGCGGATGACACCGCCCAGGCCGAGGAGGTCCGCGCGCAGATCGCCCGGCTCACCTCCTCCGATGCCCGGGTGCTGCGGGGCCTGGTGGAGTTGCTCAAGGCCGGCAAACCCGACCCGCGTCTCTCGCGCGTCCTCCCCCTCGTGCCCTTGCCCATCGAGGTCATGTTCGCCATCCTCAAGCGGCAGTCGTCCAGCGCACCCCAATGAGTCCGCCGCCGTCCACCGGTATGCGCTTCCCGGCCGGCACCCACGCCATCTGCGCCGTCGTGGTCGGCTTGGTCGTCGCGTATTGCGTGCGCCTCTGGCCGGAGTGGCGGACCAACCCGGACCTTTCTCACGCCTTCTTCGCGCCGTTCATCTTCCTCTTGCTCGTTTGGGAAAGCCGCCACCGGGGCATTCCGCGGTGGCTGCCGGCCGGCCGGGGGCTGGCCCTGGGCCTGGGCGCCGCGCTCGGGCTGGGTTTCGTCCTGTTTGCTCTGGCGGGTTTGCTGGCGGCCTCGCTGGCGTGGTCGCACGCCGTCGTACTGTTCGTGCTCGCGGCCTCGCTGTGCTCCTTCCTCGCCGCCGCGCTGATCCTCCTCGCGGACGAGCGCGTACGCCTCGTCCCCTTCAATTGGATCAGCCTCACGGCAATTTTCCTGTGGATTCTGGTCGCCCCGCTACCCAACGGCACCTACTCCCGTCTCACCTTCGCCCTCCAGGGCTGGGTGACGAGCAGCGTCCTGCACACGCTGCATCTCCTCGGCATTCCCGCCCGGCAGCATGGCAACATCATCGAGCTGGCGCGGACCACTGTCGGCATCGAGGAAGCCTGCAGCGGCATCCGCAGCCTGCTTTCCTGCGTCTACGCGGGATTCTTCTTTGCCGCCTGGCAGATCCGGCGCCCAGCCGGCCGCCTGGCCCTGATCATCGCCGCGCCCCTGCTCGCCCTTGTGATGAACTTCCTCCGCTCTCTCACCCTGACCCTGATCGCCAACTCGGGCGTCGAGATTGCGGGTTTCTGGCACGATGCCACCGGCTTCGCCATTCTGGCCGTGACCGCACTGCTGCTCGCGTTCCTGGCTATCTTGCTGGAAGGCCGGACGGCCGCGCCGGTCCTGGTTACCGCTCCGCCGGACCGCGGGGCGCCCGCCGGACTGCGGCGATGGTTCTTTGCCTCGCTCGGCGTCACCGCGGCGCTGGCCGCGTTCTTCTTCGCCAGTTCCCGGCCGGCGGCCCACGAAGGCCGGCCCGCCCCAGATCTCGGCCAGCTCCTCCCGACCACGGCCGCGGGCTGGCAGGTCTTCACCCCCAACGATCTTTATCAGTTCGCCGACATCCTCCAGACGTCGCACCTCATGGAGCGCACCTACCTGCGCAAGACGGGCGACAACAGCTTCGTCCAGTTCACCGTGTACGTCGCCTACTGGTCGGCCGGCCAGGCCTCGGTCAGCCGCGTGGCCTTGCACACCCCCGACGCCTGCTGGCCCGGCGCCGGCTGGGATTCCCGACCGTTGATCGACACCCAGCAGGCGCCCCAGCTGCCGGGGCTGAAGCTCTCTGCCGGCGAACACCGGTTGTTCCAGAACGCCGAGGGCTTCCGCCAGAATGTCTGGTTCTGGCATGTGCTCGACGGCCGCGTGATCAACCACCGCGACCCCTACTCCGTGCCCGCCTTGCTGAAGATCGCCCTCCAATACGGCTTCCGCCGGCAGGGCGACCAGTTTTTTGTCCGCGTTTCCAGCAACCGGTCGTGGCGCGAACTCGCGGAGGAGCCGCTGGTCCGCGAAGTCATGACCAACCTCTCCGCCCTCGGTCTCTGAACATGCCCTTCGCCGTCACCAAACAGGAAAGATTCGTCCTCGGCGTGCTGGCCGCCCTCATCGTGCTCGGCCTCATCGGCCTGCTCGTGCTTTGACCCGCGCATTGCAGTTGCCAAGCCCCGGCAAATCAAAAACGTAAGCATCCTTCCTCCCGGTATGCGCGTATCTGTCCTGCAATGCTTTTGGTCACGGCCCGCCCGTTCGCGCTCCTGGAAATCACGCCTCCCCGGCGTGGTGAACCGGCCCGTCTCGGCATGACCCCGGAGGCCCCAGTTTCATCCACCGGCGATTCCGGCGGTGACCATCGCCGCGAACAGGCCGGCCTGCTCGCGGCGATGGCCCGCGGGGACAAGGCCGCGCTCGCCCGCCTCTACGACACGCTAGCCCGACCGCTTTACTCGCTCGCGTTCCGGGTCACGAACGATGCCGGCGAAGCTCAGGACATTGTGCAGGATGTCTTCCTCCAGATGTGGCACAAGGCCGCCACGTTCGACCCCGGCCGGGGTTCCGCGTTCAGCTGGGCCGCCACCCTGACTCGCAACCGCGCCATCGACCGCGTCCGCATGCGCCGGCGCCGGGGCGAACTCCTCGCCGGGGCCGCCGAGGAATTGCAGCCGGGCTCCCCCACGGGCGAAACCGACGCCGCCGGCTCGCTCTGGGTCAGCGAAAAGGCCGGCGCGGTCCGCTCCGCCCTCACCCAGCTGGCGCCCGAACAACAAAGGGCCATCGAACTCGCCTTCTTCAGCGGCCTGACCCAGCACGAGATCGCCGCCCGCCTCAATGAACCGCTCGGCACCATCAAGGCCCGCATCCGCCGCGGCCTGCTGAAGCTGCGCGAAACCCTTCCCGCCCGCCTATGATCACCGATCATCAGGAAGAGCTCGCGACGCTCCACTCCTTCGGCCTGCTCGAAGGCGCGGAAAAGACGGCCTTTGAGGCCGAGCTGTCCGGCAACGCCGGGTTGCGCGCGTATTGCGACCGTCTGGCCGAGGCGTCCGCCGCCCTCGCTCTCGGTGCCCCGCAGGTCGAACCTCCGGGCGGGCTGAAGGACCGCATCCTTTCCGCCGTGGATGCACCGGCCGCCGGTGGCAAGGTCGTCGCCTTCCCCCTGCTCCGCCTGGTCCCTTGGGCCGCGGCCGCCGCCTTGGCCGTCGCCGCCCTGTGGCTCGTCCGGCAGAATCAGCTCCTGCAAAACGAGAACGCGACCCTCCGCACGGATCGCCAACTCGCCGAGGTCGCCTACCAGATGGCCCAGAACCAGCTCGCTCAGCGCTCCCTGCTCGCGGAAAAGATGATCACCGGCCTCGGCGAGAAACTGCGGCACGCGGAGGATCTCGCCCGCCTTAAGATCACGGCCCTCGCTTCACTCGCCGGCAACACCAAGGAGGCGCAGGTCATCGCCGTCTGGGACCCCGAGCAACAGGCCGGCCTGCTCAGCATGGACAAGCTGCCCGCCATCGCGGACACGCAGGATTACCAGATCTGGGTCGTCGACCCGGCCTACAAGGATCCGGTGAACGGTGGCGTCTTCCACGTCTCCGCCGACGGCCGGGTGGCGCTGGCCTTCAAACCCGACCAGCCCGTCAAGCAGGCCGCCGCCTTCGCCATCAGCCTGGAGAAGAGGGGCGGCGTGCCCAAGGCCGAGGGCCCGATTGTCCTCCTAGGAAAATAGTTCGCGGCAGCGGGTCCCACCGCGATCGGGCCGTGTCGTTCCTTGCCTTCTGGCCGCGCGCTTCCCTCTGGCGAGCAAAATTTTCCTGCTTTTAACTTGGCACTTGTCACCGGTCGCGGCGCCGCAAGGCTTTCGCCCGCATGATAATCAAACCGAAGGTCCGCGGCTTCGTCTGTGTCACCGCCCACCCCACCGGCTGCGCTGCCCACATCCAGCAGCAAATCGACTACGTCAAGGCCAAGGGCCCCATCAAGCACGGTCCCAAGAAGGTCTTGATCATCGGCGCCTCGACCGGTTTCGGACTCTCCTCGCGCATCACCGCCGCCTTCGGCTCCGGCGCGGCCACCCTCGGTATCTTTTTTGAACGCCCGTCCGAGGACGGCCGCCCGGCTACTCCGGGCTGGTATAACTCCATCGCCGTCACCAAGGCCGCCCATGCCGCCGGCCTCTACGCCGGCAACCTCAACGGTGACGCCTTCTCCGACGACATCAAGCAGCAGGCGCTGGCCATGATCGCCCGCGACCTGGGCCAGGTCGACCTCGTCGTCTACTCGCTGGCCTCGCCCCGCCGCACGCACCCGAAGACCGGTGTGGTCCACAAGTCCACCCTCCAGCCCATCGGCACGTCCTACACCAACAAGACGGTCGACACCGACAAGGGCATCGTCAGCGAGGTCACCATCCAGCCGGCCGACGAAGCCGGCATCGCCGACACCGCGGCGGTCATGGGCGGTGAGGATTGGGAAATGTGGATGCAGGCCCTGCTCGACGCCAAACTGCTGACGCCCGGCGCCACCGCGATTTCCTACTCCTACATCGGCCCGGTCCACACCTGGCCCATCTACAAGGACGGCACCATCGGCCGCGCCAAGATCGACCTTGAGCGCGCCGCTCGCGCCATCGACGCGAAGCTCAAGGCCTACGGCGGCGGCCGCGCCTTCATCTCCGTCAACAAGGCGCTCGTCACCCAGGCCAGCTCCGCCATCCCGGTCGTGCCGCTCTATATCTCGATTCTCTACAAGGTCATGAAGGCGAAGGGCACGCACGAGGGCTGCATCGAGCAGATCCAGCGGTTGTTCGCCACGCAGCTCTACAACGGCAACTCGCCCCAGTTCGATCACGACGGTCGGGTCCACGTCGACGACTGGGAGATGCGCCCCGAGATCCAGGACGCCATCTCCGCCATCTGGCCCAAGGTCACGACCGAGAATCTCGCCGAACTCACCGACATCGCCGGCTACCGCACGGAATTCCTGCGCATGTTCGGCTTCGGCCTGCCCGGGGTCGACTACGACGCCGAGGTCGAGCCGCACCAGCCGATGCCCTAAGCCGGCGCGCCCATGCGCGTTGTCCTTCAGCGTGTTTCCTCCACCCGCGTCACGATAGACGGACGCGTGGCCGGACAGATCGGACGCGGCCTCCTCGTCTTCCTCGGTATCGAGGCCGCCGACACCGCGGCCGACGGCGAGTGGCTCGCCCGGAAGCTCGTCCAGCTCCGCATCTTTGCCGACGATCAGGGCCAGATGAACCGGTCCGTGGCCGAGGTCGCCGGCGGCATTCTGCTCATCAGCCAGTTCACCCTGCATGCCAGCACGCAGAAGGGCGCCCGGCCGTCCTTCAACGCCGCGGCCCGCCCGGAGCACGCCCGCCCACTCTACGAACAGTTCATCGGGCAGCTCACCGTCGCCCTCGGCCGCCCCGTCGCCACCGGCGAATTCGGCGCGATGATGCAGGTGGCACTGGTCAACGACGGCCCCGTGACCCTGGTCATCGATTCCAAACGGCGCGAGTGATCCATGGTCGCCTTCGAACACGCCCTCATTCTCCTCCTGCTGATCGCCAGCCTGAGCGTGGTCGGCCGCTGGCTGCCCTGGCCGCCGCTAATCACGTACCTGCTGGGCGGCGTGGGCGCCGCGCTGCTGCCCGTCTTCCCCCGGCTCAAGCTCGACCCCGGCTTCTTCTTTCTCTGCTTCCTGCCGCCGCTGCTCTTCTCCGACGGCTGGCTCATGCCGCTGCGCGAGTTCGTCCGGGCCCGGCGCGCCATCCTCACCCTGGCGATCGGGCTCGTGCTCTTCACCACCGTGGCCGTCGGGCTCGTGGCCTGGTGGCTCGTACCGGGCCTGCCGCTTGCCATGGCCCTGGCGCTCGGCGCCATCGTTTCGCCGACCGACGCCGTGGCCGTCAACGCCATCACCGAGCGCCTCAAGGTCCCCGCGCGGCTCTCGACCGTGCTCAACGGCGAGAGCCTTATGAACGACGCCACAGGGCTGGTCGGCTTCAAGTTCGCCCTCGCCGCCGTCGTCGCGGGCGGCTTCTCGCTGGGCCGCATGGCGGCGGAGTTCTCGTTCCTGGCGGTCGGCGGCTTTCTGCTCGGCCTCGCCGTGGGCTACGCCGTCGGCCGGCTGCGCGACCTGCTGGTGCGTCTGCGCGGCTCGGACCCGATGATCGAGACCACCCTGTCGCTGATGACGCCTTATGCCGCCTACCTCGCCGCGGAACTGGCCGGGGTGTCGGGCGTGCTGGCGGTCGTCGCCGCGGGTCTCTATTCGGGCTGGCGCGATCCCGTGCGCATGGACGTGGAGACCCGGCAGGGGGCCTTCGCCGTCTGGTCGCTGCTGCTTTTCTGGCTGAACGGCATCGCATTCGTGCTGCTCGGCCTGCAGTTTCCCTCGCTGCTGGCCGCCGTGCACGGTCATTACACCGCCGCCCAGCTCACCGGTTTTACCGTGGCCGTCGCCGGCGCCGCCATCATCGCCCGTCTCGTCTGGGTTTATTCCAGCGTCTATCTCACCTACCTGGTGACGGGGATCTGCTCGAGGGAGGCCCGCTCCTCCTCGGTGCTGGTTTTCGGCTGGGCCGGCATGCGCGGCACCGTCACGCTGGCCGGCGCGCTGTCCATCCCCTTGCTCCTGCCGGACGGATCGCCTTTCCCCGGGCGCGACATCGTCATCTTTTTGTCGTTCGGCGTCATCGCCGTGACGCTGCTCGTACAGGGCACCACGCTCGAACAGCTCATCCAGCGGCTCGGGCTGCGCGAGGACGACACCCGGGCGCAGGAGGAACGCCTGGCGCGCACCAGAGCGGTCGAGGCCGGCCTACTGGCCTTGCGCGCCCTCGAGGCCGGGACCGCCACCGCCGACCACGAGGCCGCACTTGGTCAGGTGATCGCCGAATACGAGCACCGGCTGGCCGCGCTGACGGCCGAGGGCGAGACCCGCACCAGCGCCCGGCGGCGCCGCCACGCGGGGCATCATTACCGTTCCGCCGCCCTCCAGGCCGAGCGCCACACCGTGGACCAGCTCTGGCGCAGCGGCCGGATCGCCGACGACGTCCATCGCCCGCTCCAGCAACTCCTCGACCACGAGGAGGCCATGCTCCGCGCCTCCCCGACCGCGGCGGAGGAAGCCGGGTAGCCCGCGTCACTCCTGCCGCGCCAGATAGGGCTCAATCGGCCGGAAACCGGGCACGAGGCACGCGGCGTCGCGCCGGGCTTTCTCCGCAAAAAGGTAGACCGCATAGCCGCCGAAGCCGCCGCCGCAGTATTTCCAGGCCAGCGGCCGGCAAGCCGTGAGCGCTTCCGGCGTGGCGGCGGCCGGATCGCTGGGCAGCGGAAGCATGCCTTCGCCGCGTTGAACCTGGTAGGAAGTACGCACGCCGGCGGCGAGCTTCTCCAGGCTCTGCGACCAGACACCCTCGCGCGCCAACGCCCCAGCCCGGGCAATGCCGTCATAGTCCCGTCCCTGGTTGGCCACCCCGGGGGTCGAGTGCTCGAGTCCCGTCCAAAACAACGCCATGCGACAGCGCAGGAAATCCCCGCTGTGCTTCACCTCGAGCTCGGGCCGCTGGCCGCTCTTCCAGACGCACAATCCCGTCTCGGCCACGACGGCCGGATCCTGCCAGCCGACGCCGAGGTCGAGCTCCGCCGTGACTCCGTCCTTGCCGTTGAGCATCGCCCACGCCGCGCTGCCGCCGAGCCCGGCATTGCGCTCGTAAGGCCACTCCCGCAGCGAGACCGTCGGCGAGATCGTGCAGTTCACCACAAAGGCGCCGGGGCGCGCAAATCGCGGCACATCCAGCCAGCCGCCGCCAAAGTCCACCCGCAGCGGCGCCTCCTGCGGCGCACGGATGAACTTCACGATGTCGGTCGTGGAAACCGGCTGGAAGATCGGCGGGGTCTTCGGCAGCACTACATAGCGGGCGCCGACCTGTGCGCAGAGCTCCCGCTTCAGCGGGCTGTATCTGTCGTCCTCTGTCACCGCCAGGATGTCCGGGCGCAGCCGCAGGAAGTCCTCCCGGAAATCGATTCCCTCCTCCAGGCCCCGGCCCACCACCACGGCGTCAACCATGCGCAGCGCGGCCAGCAGTGCCTGCTTGTGCTCGTCCGGCAGCGAACTGCGCCGCCGCTTGTGCAGCCAGAGCACGTCAGCCGAGGCGAAACAAACCGTCAGGTGGTCGCCCAGTGCCCGGGCCTCCTCGAAGAACTGCACATGGCCGGCGTGAATGATGTCGTAGCAGCCTGAGACAAAGACGCGTGTCATGGGATGCCGCGTTTATGGGTTCGTGGGACCGCGCGGCCAAGCCTGCATTTCAGATTGCTTGGTCATCGCGAGGCGCTGCGCGCCGTGGCGATCCAGCTGGATTGCTTCGTCGCCCCGTCAAACCGGGCTCATCGCAATGACCCAACCCTACCCCTCGACCCCCGGCACGCTGAGCGATTGGCCGTTGTCCTTCGGGCCGAGTTGGAGAATGAACGGCGCCGCGATCCGGGCCCACGCTTCCGCCTTGGGATAGCTCGCCGCCCCGTCGTTCCAAGCCTGGCGGAGCATGTCGGTGTCGATCACGCCGGGGTTCAGCGGCACGGCCGCCATGCCCGCGGGCAGTTCCTGCGCCAGCGCCAGGGTCAGCCCTTCCATCGCATACTTGGAAGCGCAATACGGCGCGACCTCCGGCGACGTGCTCCGGCCCCAGCCCGAGCTGAGATTCACGATGACCCCCTGCTGGCGCGCGACCATCGCCGGCACGAAATGCCGGATGACGTTTGCCACGCCCTTGATGTTCACGTCGATCAGCCGGTTGAACTCCTTCGCCGGCACAGCCCAAAGCGGCGCGGGCGCATTCATCAACGCCGCGTTGTTGATGAGGATGTCGGGCGCGCCGCGGGTGGCGGAGACCTTTTCGGCCCAGAGCGCTACCCGGTTCTCCTCGGTGACGTCCACGTTGGTGAATTCATGCGGCTCGGGATAGGTGAAACGCATGTTGAGAATCTCGGCGCTGCGGCCGCAACCGACGACCGTGTGCCCGTTGGCCATATACCACTCGGCCAGGGCCCGGCCGAGACCGCGGGTGACGCCGGTGATGAGGATGGTCATGTGGGAAAGTAGTGAGCAGCTAGTAGTGGGTAGCGAGTAGAAATCCAGCAGCTGGTAGGACAGGTCTTTGCCCTGTCTTCCAAATGCAACGCGGCAGGTCAGAGACGCGCCCTACCTCTTTCCTCCTTCATCCCTCGTTCGTCGCCTGTGCTCGGCGCAGGCTCACCGCGCCTGCAGGCGGATCTTGTTCAAGCCCTGTTTGCGGCAGGTGTCCATCGCCTGGGTCACGAAGCGCAACGGTGTGTTCTCGTCCGAGCGGATGACCACGGTGATGTCCTTGCTGACGTGGCCGACGGACCGGACAATGGCATCCAGCGCATCCATCGTGGTCCCCCGGCCGTTCACATCGACGCTGCCGTCCTTCGAGATGCTGATGGTGAGGGATTCCTTGAGCTCGCTTTTGCCCGCCGTCTCAACCTTTGGGAGCGTCAGGTTCATGGTCGTGGCCGACTTGAACTGCATCGTGACGAACGCAAAGAAGATCAGCATGACGAGCACGTCGATCAACGGCACCAGGTTCAGCTCGGGCCGCTTGCGGTGCTTGACGTAAAGGCCGCTGCTCATTGGTTCTTCGCGGCGCGGGCCAGGATGCGCTCGAGCAGGAGGTCGATCTTCACGGCGTAGTTCTCGATCTTGCGGGAAAGGTAGCCCGCGGGCACGAGGGCGAACATGGCCACCACCAGGCCGATGACCGTGGCCGACAGCGCCAGCGCCACGCCCTGGGTGAAGGCGACGGGATCGGGCAGGCCGGTTTCGGGAGAAATCTGGGAGAACACCTTCAGGAGGCCGGTGACCGTGCCGGTCAGGCCGAGCAGCGGGGCGAGGGTGTAAATGACGTCGAGATATGGCACGCCCCGTTCCATCCGGTTGATCTGGAGGCGGGCGAAGGCCTTGACCGACTCCGGGTCGTCCTTGTGGGTCGCGGCAAAGTCGATGATGCGAGCGAGGACCGAGTGCCGGCCGCCGGTGCCCGCCTTGCCCTCGACAATGGCGTCAACAAGGTCGTCGGGCAGGACCGCGGCGTTGCGCAGGGAATAGAGGCGTTCGCAGACGATGTAGATGGAGACTAGTGAGCAGAGACCGAGAGGATAAATGAGCAGGCCTGCGCCTTTCAGGATGTCGAGCATGGGTGTTTAAGTGGGTGTGGTGCCGGGTCTAAGACGCTCAGAAACCAGAAAGGTTCAACGACCAAGCGTTTTTGGTCAATATTTTCGATTGGAGACCCGGGCAACCGCCCTGACCGCGGCAATCCAGGGATTTTACAGAAGGGAATGGAGCCAACCGGGCACTTCGGCGTTTAGCATCAAGGCCCCGCTCGTGTCAACCGGCCTCAATAACGCCAGTCCGACCACTTGTCGGACCCGTCGGGCGCGGCCGCCTCGGGTCCGGGCCGGCCGGCGGAGGTCCGGGGTATCCGAGGTTGCGTCGCATCCGGCCGGAGGCAGGATGCCGGCACTCAACCCCACGCCCCATGAGTCTGCGTTCCTACCTGCTCTTCTTTCTCAATCTGCTGACGGCCTTGTCGGTCTTTGCCGCGCACCCCTTCTTTTGCACGGACTCCTTTGGCAACAAGGTGGCGCTGGTGTCGGCCGACGGCACCATCGAATGGGAATTCACCTGCCAGCATCCGCAGGACTGCTGGGTGCTGTCCAACGGCCACCTGCTCTTCTGCCATCTCCACGGGGTCATCGAGAAAACGCGCGCCGGCGAAACGGTCTGGGAATACCGCGCCGCCGCCGGCACTGAGATTCATTCGTGCCAGCCGCTCCCCGATGGCCGCGTACTCGCGGTGGAAAACGGCCCCTGCCGGCTGGTCGAGCTCGATCCCATGGGCCAGGTCGTCCGGGAGATCAAACTGACGCCCCCGCCGGCCAAGGTGCACGTGCACGACCAGTTTCGCGGCGTGCGTCAGACCGCAGCGGGGCATTACCTGGTTTGCCGCAAAGGCGAGCACGAGGTGGAGGAACTCGACAGTGACGGACGCTCCTTGCGCCGGATACCCGTCCCCGGGGATGTGCACATGGCCCGGCTACTGCCCGACGGCCACCTGTTGCTGGCCCTCGGCGAGGGACACCGGGTCCAGGAGCTCGATGCGGACCTCAAGGTGGTCTGGGAACTCGGGCCGGACGCCGTGCCCGGCAATCCGCTCAGACTGATGACGGGATTCCAGCGCCTGCCCGGCGGAAACACGATCTGCTGCAATTACCTCGGGCACGGTCATCTCGGCCAGCAGCCGCAGTTCTTCGAGGTCGATTCCGCCGGGAAGCTGGTGTGGCAATTCGCCGACCACGAACATTTTAAGACCATCAACCAGCTCCAGGTGCTGGACGTTCGCGGCGACCCGGCCAAGGGCGAGATTCTGCGCTAGGAGCCGGGAGCACCGTCGCGCGCCGGTCGGCCGCGGGCGGGCGGGCCAAGCCCTGCGTCAAAGTCGCTGAGTTGATCGATGCCTGCGCCGATTGCCGGAACCCCGGGGTCGCTGCGGGGGTCACGTTCTGGTCGACCCAATTTATGATCACACCCACCCACCACGAAATCTCCCTTGCCGCCCAGAAACTCTGGCAGGATCGGGGCTGCCCCATCGGCCGCGACGATGAAATCTGGCACGAGGCCGAGCGGATGCTGACCGAAGATCCGGCTGTCGACACCTTCGTCGCCCGCACCCGCGCGGAAACGGCCGCCGAGAGCGAGGTCGAGTATCACCTCTCGCCCGCCCAGACGGAACAATTGTCGATCCAGGCGGCGATGCAGAAGGACGCCGCCCGGGCCCAGCAGGTGCCGCACCACACCGGCCCGAAGTCCAAGCCGCCCGAGACGGGCAAACCGCTCTGGACTCGGCCACATTCGAGCTAGGAGCGTGGGGCCAAGAGCCACTCGACCGACTACGGCCGTTTGCCCAGGAGAACGACAGGGAAACCCGAGAGCGGAAACTTGCGCCCTGATATCGCGCATCCGGCTCCGTCAGGTATCAGCTCCCCAGCTTTCAGCTCCCGGTATCAGGTTTCCGCTCTGCGCCCTGCGCCGAGCATCTAGTGCTTCCGCAGCAGCTCCAGCAGGCCGCGGTCGAGCTTCTGGCCGTGCCAGTCCTCATAGGCGACGTCACTGCGGCCGGAATTGAGGATGCCAAAGTCGCCTTCGAACTCCCAGAGGGCATAGCCGATGCCGTTCGTCGTCAGGATGTCCAGCACGTCACCGAACCAAGCGAGAAAGACCGCATGCGGCGTCTTGTTCCAGCAACCGCATTCGCCGCAATGCACGCCCACGCCCTGCTTCATGAGTTCGATCCAGGGCCGGTAGAAATCGTCGAGCATCACACGGCTGAGGTTTTCCTTCCGCACCCGGGTCTGGCCGGTCTTGGTGTCGGTCCGGTGCCACTCCACCTCTCCCGGCCAGCGCGGCTCCGGCATGTGCTCGACATCCTCGAAGGCCCACGGCGCCCGGTAATGCGAGATGATCGCCGGATGGTAGCCGCGGCAGCTCTGGGCGATGCCCAGGTCGGCGAGTTCGGGAATCACGCTCGTGCCCATGGAATTGCCGTCGGCGATGACAAGGTGCGCTGGATTGGCCGTCCGTATGACCTTGGCCGCGGCCTGGGCGACCCGGCGGTAGACCTCGCCCGGCACCGGCCGGCTCGGGGAATGCTGGTCGTTCATGTCGTCGCGCATGCTCGGCTCGTTGACTAGGTCGAAGCTGACGCGAGCCGGCGACTCATGGCGAAAGCGCGTGGCCCACATGCTCCAATGGAAGCAGAAGGCGTCGAGCGCCGCCTGGTCCCGCCAGAGGTTGTAGGGTTCCGCGAAACCGGCGTTGACGCAGTAGCCCGGGGCGCGGTGGAGATTCAGGCTAACGTGGAGACCGTGCTTGTGCGCGAGCGTCACGAGGCGGTCGATCTCGTCGACGCGCCGCGGGTCGATACGCAGGACGTCATCCGGGGTGACCGGCTTCGTGCGGTCTATATCGAGATAATAGGGATAGGCGATCGGGAGCCGCACGAAATCGAAGCCCCAGTCAGCGATCCAGCGCAGGTGGTCCTCCGACGTGGCCCGCCGGTGGCTCTGCGGATTGGGCATGAAGAAGTCCAGCAGGTTGAAGCCGCGCCAGCGGGGGAGACGGTTGCCAGTGACCGGTTTTACGGCGGGCAATGCAGGCTGAACTTCGGTCGTGGCACCGAAGAGGAACGGACCCGCCAGACCGAGGCCGATCCCGGCGACGGTGGAGGATTGGATGAACTTCCGGCGGCTGATTCGTTGGGGCATGGGAAACGGGGGTTACACAACCCATCCTAGGCTGGACCCGATCAATGGGAAGCAGCGAAGCGGCGGGCGCCGTTGTGAGTGAGTTGGGCGCCAGCCCACCGCACCTCACTTCACCGGCACGAAAGACGTGGGGGCCTCACCCCAAGCCTGCGGGATGTAGCATGGATCCAGTAACCATATAGTAAGGCAGCGAGAGGCCGGTCGCTCTCGGTCCAGCCGGGGTCTGCACCCCAAGCCATGAGGCATTCCGAAGGCCGTTCGAAGGGAGTGCGAAAGGAACACGAAGGCAGTCCGGGGCCGATCGCTCCCTCTGTCCCTAGGTGATTCTCCCCGGAGTTCCAGCATCGCAGCCTTCAGCCATCGGCCTGTGGCTAGCAGCTCCCGGCTCATTGCTCCGTGCTGATTGCTAGGGAACTGGCGACCGCGCAGCCTCGTAGACCTCCCGGACGGAATCGCGCAGGAGGACGACAAAGGTGAACGCACCCAAGGCGGTGCCGAGCGGAACGAAGGCGCAGTCAAGGCCGGCCACGACGAGGGAGTAGATCCGCGCGCGGCGCCGCAGGATCGCCCAGCCGGAAATGACGTTCAGGACGCCGCCCGTGACCAGGCAGGCCCCGAAAATGACATAGAACCATTGGAAGATCGCGAAGAACTCCTTCGGCGGCGGACCGTTCTTGGCCTGCTTGAACAGGTCGGGGTTATCGAAGATGGAATGCATGAAGAACCAGTGGAGAAACAGGATGCCCAGGCCGAGAATCGACAGGCCGGCCACCACGAAGTGAAAGACGGCAAGCAGCTTCAGGTGCTCGCCATCGACCTTCCGTTGGTCGCGCATCAATGGGGGCAATTCGCTCATGGCTTCAGTGGGGTTGGTTCGCCTGCGGACCTCAGGCGAAAGGCCGATGGTCGGACAATCCGACCACCGCGTCAAATGTAGACCGGGCGGGAGCGCGACTCAGCATTGGTCACTGTTCAGGGTTTATCCGTCATTTTCCGATCCAAATGAACCCAGACAACTGGACGATGATCGCTGGGAACCCGCCCCATCACCTGCGTCCAACAGCAACCGGCTCCCACCGATAACGTCGGCGTGCGTTGGCCCCGGATTGATTTCCGGCCGTTACGGCTGGCGGCAATCCTGACCGAGCAGCCCGTTACCGCGGGTCCTCCACCCGCACGGCACCACAGCGTAAGGACACAAGGGGCGGGTTCGAACACCGGCCAATTGGGCTTGGCACCTTCCCCGCCCGGGTGAATCCTGCCGCCATGCGTTGCCCTGCTTTGCGATGGCTTTCCCTCCACGCGGCTGCACCTCGCCTCTTCCTAAAGATGAATCCTCTCCGCCTGCCGGTCAGATTGTACGTTCGTTGGGCGCTGGCCCTGGCCCTGGTGCCGACGGCGTTTGCCACCTGTGGTGGTGGAGGTGGCGGGGGAAGGGGCGGCGCCGTGCCCCGGATGAATCTTCCGGGCCCGCAGCCGGCGACGGGCGATTCCCCGCAGGCGCGCGGCCAGGGTGGCGGTGACTCAGGCAACACTTACCGGGTGCCATGGACTCTCGCCAACCCGGGCAAGGATCTGACCGGATCCGGAGAAACCGTCCTGCTGGTGCTCTGGTTTCCCGCCAGCGTGCAGGTGGCGCGCAATTCGCCGCTGCACGGGTCGAGAGTCCTGACCGACGCCAACGAGCGGGGCGTGACGCCGATCCTGGTGCCGATGGAAAACGAGGAGTTGCGCAAACGCTATAACCTGCGGTCCGATCAGCAGGCGGTCGTCCTGGCCGGGGTGGATGGCACTGAAATCCAAAAACTCACCGCCGGACTCGACGGCATGCTCTACCCCCGGACGGTGGAGAAGGCGCTGCAAACGGAGATTGACCGTCGCGAAAAGGAAACGGCCGCCCTGCTTGAAACCGCCCAGAAGCGGGTGCAGGCTGGCGACAAGGCGGCCGAGGCCGACCTGCGGAAGGTCTGGGCCGCGCGCGCGATGTTTCCCGGTCTGGGCAAGAAGGCGGCCAAGGCGCTCAAGAAGCTGGGGGTTGAGGTGAGCCAGGCCGACTTGGCGCAACTCGGTGCCGAAACCCTGGCCGACGCCGACATCAGCAACCAGCATCCCGAGGTGGAGGCACTGTTGACGCAGGGCCTCGACGCCGAGCTTTCGGGAAGCTACCGCGTGGCCGAGGGCTTTTACCGGCAGGCCAGTGAACTGGACCCGGCTGACACCACGGCGCTTCGCTACCTGGGCGAGCTCTACCGCCACCAGACCGGCGAGTGGGACAAGGCCGGCCGGGTTTTCCGGCAGATCCTGACCCAGCCGGCCGACATGATTTCCCGCGCCGTCGCCCAGCACGGGCTCGGCAAGATGACGATCCATGCCGGGCGCTTCACCGAAGGACTGGCG
>CAZZDB010000043.1:0-23127 GCA_964652485.1 uncultured Oleiharenicola sp. | reverse complement strand
CCTTGCATTCGGAGTCGGTGCCGGCGTCCATCAGGCTGGTGATGGGATCGATGATCACGACCTGTGGCTGGAACGCGGCAATCTCCCGGAACATCGTGGCCAGATGCATCTCCAGGCCGTAAAGCGAGGGCCGCGCCGAGTGAAACTGCAGCAGCCCCTTCTTGATCAGAGGCTCCAGCCGCAGGCCGATGGAATGCATATTGCGGATGATCTGGTTGGGCGACTCCTCGAATGAGAAGAAGAGCACCCGCTCACCGCGCTTGGCGGCCGCCTGGGCAAAGTTGGCGGCGATGATGGTCTTGCCGGTGCCGGACGTGCCGGTGAGCAGGATGCTGCTGCCGCGGAAAAAGCCCTGGCCGCCCAGCATCGCGTCGAGCCGGGAGACACCGGTTGCGATCCGCTCGTTCGACACCTTGTGATTCAGCGCCAGCGAGGTGATGGGCAGCACGCTGAGACCCTCGTCGCCGATGAGGAATGGAAATTCGTTGGTGCCGTGCAGCGCGCCGCGGTATTTCACCACGCGCAGGTGCCGCGTGGCGATCTGTTCGTTGACCCGGTGGTCGAGCAGGATGACGCAGTCGGACACGTATTCCTCCAGTCCGTGGCGCGTCAGTTGTTCGCGTCCGCGCTCGGCCGTGATGACGGCGGTCACGCCCTTGGTCTTGAGCCAGCGGAAGAGCCGGCGCAACTCGGCGCGGAGGATGGCCTCGTTGCGCAGACCGGAAAAGAGCGCTTCGAGCGTGTCGAGTACCACGCGCTTGGCCCCGATGGAATCGATCGCGTAGTTGAGCCGGACGAACAACCCTTCCAGGTCGTACTCACCGCTTTCCTGAAATTCACTCGGCTCGATGTGGATGTAGTCGACGACGATCTTCTTGCGGCGAACGAGGCCGGCTAGGTCAAAGCCCAGCGACGCGACGTTGGCCTTCAACTCCGCCTCCGTCTCCTCGAAAGCCAGCAGCACGCCCGGTTCGTCGAATTGGGTGGCACCGCGTACGAGGAATTCCGCCGCCAGGAGTGTCTTGCCGCAGCCCGCGCCGCCGCAGACCAAGGTGGGCCGCCCGCGCGGCAGCCCGCCGCCGGTGATTTCGTCGAGACCTTGGATACCAGTGGGGCACTTGGGCAAAATTGTGACCGGGGTGGGAGATTTTGAACCGTGATGTTTCATTCAACTATGACATTACATTAATCGGGAACATACCCGCAAACAATGGGGCCTGACCCTGTGGGGTGTTCACCCACTATCCGTGCGTGGGAGGTATGAATGTTGGAGAGCTGTTCCGGCCCGGGCACCACGCAGCGATAGCCCAGCTCATCCAATCGCTCGAGCACGCGGCGGATGGCCAGGACCCGGATCGGTGCCGGCACGCGGGGACCTTCGTGGAGCAGGAGGACCGCCCCGGGAGCAAGGTTGCGCAGGACGCGGTCGGCGACCGCCTCGGCATCGCCGGGCCGGCGTTCGAGTCCGCGCGCGCTCCAGCCGACGCAGGCGAGTTCGCGGGCCCGCAGGGCGGGCGCGAGCCAGAGGTTCTTGATTCCCGCCGGCGGGCGGAATCGCGTTGGCGTCACGCCGACCGACCGCAGCGTGTTCAGGCCGGCGTCGAGTTCCCGGCGCATCCGGGCCGGTGAGGCGAGCCAGAACGAGGCGGCCGGATGGGTTTGCGTATGGTGCGCCACCTCGTGTCCCGCCGCGACGATCGCGCCAATCAGCGCCGGCTGGCGCGCGGCCTTGTCCCCGATGACAAAGAAGGTCGCCCGCGCCCCATGGCTCGCAAGCAGGGCAAGGATGCGCGGCGTGTCCTCCGGGTCGGGACCGTCGTCGATGGTCAGCCATACCTCGCGGCGGGCGGCAATGAAACGACAATGCACGCGCACCAGGCCTTGGGCCTGCGGTACGAACATATGATACGCCAGCAGCAGGTCGGGTCCGAACCACAGCGCCAGCGCACTGGCGGGCGAGGCTCGCCCGATCAGGTAGGCCGAGATCTTTCCGGCCAGATTAAGGATGAGCAGCAGCCACACGGGTCGCCCTCGGCTCAGTAGGTCCAGCCATAGCCCAGCGTGAAACCCAACGCATCGATCCCGGGATTGGGTTTGGTCATGCCGCCGTTCGACATGTGCTGATACATGATGCCCGCGGTGAGCCGCCGGTGGTTCGCCATGACGTGCTCAATGCCGCCCCGGATAAACCAGTTCAGGGTGAAATCCTGGCCCAGCCCGCCCTTGATCCCGCGCGAATCGGTCAGCCCAAAACCGCCGCCCGCGCCCGTGAACAGCGACCATCTGCCGGATCGGTCCCATAACTCAAGGGACGGGGATCCGGAAAAGCCCGCGTAATGGGATTCGGGGCCGTTCTGCATCAGATCGACCAGCAGGGTGAGCCGGTGGCGAAGCACCAGCCGCGATCCGTCCGCGAATTCGTGCCCCCAGAATTCCTTGGAACGCCAGGAGAGCTGCGCGGGGAGCAGCCGGTAGGGGAAGGGGGTGCCGGTGCCTATTTCCCAAAGCACGCCGGTTTCCACGTTCCAAGCTCCCGCTTCCCATGGCTGCTCGGGAGCCGGTTCGGTGGCGAAGGTTACGACGGGCAGAAACAAACCAAGGACGGCGCCCTTGAAAAGGTGGTGCATGAAAAAAGCCTCGCGCGAGCGGAAGGAACCCGCGCTGAGTGGAGCAGGCCACAATGGAGGACGGTCCGCCGGACGGCTATGGGGTGGTCACTCCACTCCCAGCCACGTGACTTTCTTTGACGGGGCCAGAACGGGAAAGTAGGCTTAGGAGTTCATGGAACCGGTCGCTCAATCCCTCCGCTGGCGTTGGAAGAAAAAACACACCGCGCTGGCCGCGAGTCTCCTCACGTTGATCGTCGTAGTGTTGGTCGCCGCCCGGCAAGCCGGTGTGAGACACGCGATCGATGGGGTGATCGTCGGTTTGCGGGATGCGGGCCCGGAGGTTTTCTTCGTGGCGATGGCCTTGCTGCCGGCCGCGGGGTTTCCCATGCTCGCGTTCACCCTGGCGGCCGGTCCGGTTTTCGGACCGGTGCTGGGCCCGGGCTGGGTGATTGGTTGGTCGCTGGCGGCGGTGGTGGCCAATCTGCTCCTGACCCACTGGCTGACGCAGCGCGCGTTGCGTCCGTTGATCGTCCGGTTGCTGGACTTCTTTGAGATTCGCCTGCCGGTGGGTGCGGCGGACGGGGCCTGGCAGACGGCGTTGATCGTACGGCTGACCCCGGGGCCACCCTTCTGGGTGCAGAGTTATCTGCTGGGGCTTCTCCGCGTCCCCCTGGCACCGTATCTGGTGGTGTCCACGCTGGTCATGAGCGGTTACATCGTCGCGCTGGTCTGCGGGGGTGACGCGATCGCCGAAGGCAACGGGCGGATGGCGTTGGCGGCCGCCGGCCTCCTGGTGGTTTCGGTCGCCGTACTGCAGTTGTTGCGCAAGCGGACCGCCCGGCGGCGGGCCCTGGCCGCCCCCGCCCCCGTCCCGGTCGCTCCGCAAACGGCCTCCGCGAGGTAACCCGCCATGCTTACTGTCGCTACAGAATTGCCGCCCCTGCACATCATCCTTGGTGCGGACGGAGTTTTTGACCCCGGACTGCCCGTGCTCGCCGGCGGAACGGTGGAGAGGCACTTTGGCCGGACCCGGTCCGCCGGGCAAGTGGGAGCCCTGGCCCTCTTTCAATCTTCGGAGTGGTTGCTCGGCGCTGCTACCGTGCCGCTCACCGCGGGGCTCGAAGAGGTTACGCGCCGCCTGTACGAAGACATCCTCGAGGCGACCCGCGGCCAGCATCTCGCGCGGATCTGGAACTACGTCCCGGCCATCAACGGGACCGGTCCCGAGGGATTGGAAAATTACCGGGCCTTTTGCCTGGGACGCTCACTGACCTTCGAACAGAACTTCGGCCGCGACTTCACCGGCCGGTTGCCCGCCGCCTCCGCCGTCGGCGGCAACCCGAGGGCACTGACCGTGGTCTTCGCCGCGAGCCACCGCCCGCCGCGGCACCTGGAGAATCCGCTGCAAATGGCCGCCTATGACTATCCCCGCGCCTACGGGCCGCGTGCCCCGAGCTTCGCCCGGGCGACGGTGGTGCCGGGTCCCGTGCACACTGCGGTTTTCATCTCCGGTACCGCTGCCATCCGCGGGCACGCGACCGTTGCGCCGCTCAGCACGAGTTGGCAGCTCGATTGTACGCTGGAGAACCTGGAGGGAATCGGGCGCGCTTGCGGACTCGGTGACGGTCTCGATGCGGGCGGAGCGGAACGCCACTTCAAGGTATACGTCCGTCACGCCGCGGATCAGCCCTTGGTCGCCGCCCTTCTGGAAGAGAAACTCCTGACCGGCACTGATCGGGTTTCCTATGTCCGGGCCGACATCTGCCGCGCCTCACTCTTTGTCGAGATCGAGGTCTCCCTGTTCGGGGTGACCGGCCTTGGCTGAGGGGAAGGCGATCGCCAGCAGCGCCCGGGTGTCCGGCTTGCCCCGGGCGGTCAGCGGCAACGCCGCGAGGACAACCAGTCTTTTGGGGATCTTCCACGCGGGGGTGTCGGCCAGCAGTTCGTAGCGCAATTCGGCGGCGGTCCGCTGGGTGGCCACGGCCGCTCCGAGTACCGGATCGCCGCCGCCGCTGACCCCCACCCACACCTCACCCACACCCGGCAGGCGACGCAACCGCTGGGACACTTCGGTAAGACTCACCCGCCGGCCGGCAATTTTCACCGTCGGGCCACGGCGGCCCGCCAGGGTCACGTCATCGTGCGGGCCGAGGGTGGCGCAATCGGGCATGATCCAAGCCCCCCGGCCGGCGACGCGGCGGCGGTTGCCCTGGGTCAGCACGGCGGCGCTGCTGACGAGGAGCCGGCTCCCGCGCAACCCTGTCAGTTTCACGCCGCGCAAGGCGCCGCCGACCCCGCCAGCCAGCGTGGCCTCACCGGTCCGGTCATACGCGATGCCTCCCGTCTCACTGGATCCATAGAAATTATGCAGCCGTTGGCCGAAGCGCCCGGCGAAAGCGCGGGCCACTTCCGGCGGCAGCGGGGCGCCGGCGGAAATCGCCAGCCGCAGGGTCGGCAGCGCCAGATCGGAAGCGGCGAGTGCGCGCCACACGGCCGGCACCCCGGGGAAGACCGTCGGCCGCCACCGGGCAAAGTCGGCCGCGATGGCATGAGGCAGCGGCGCACTCCCGCAGACCAGCGGCACCCCCTGCGCCAGCAGCGGCAGGGTGAGATTGCCCAGCCCGTAGGAGTGGCCGAGCGGAATCAGGGCGTAGTTCAGATCGCGCGGCCCGATGCCCATTGCGGCGGTCACCTGTCGCCCGTCGGCCAGCATCTGTCCGGTGGTGAACACGAGCCCCCGCGGTTTCCTGGTGGTGCCCGAGGTCAGCTTGATCAGGCAGACGGCCGGATCGCGGAAGCGTCTGGCTTCGCCCAGGCGTTCGAGGCTCGTGCCGTTCCACCAGCCAGCCGCGCGCAGTGCCACCGCAAGTTTCCGTTGTGCGGCCGGCGGTTCGGCGGCGTCGAGCGGCACCACCACGGCGCCGGCCTTGAGCAGGCCGAGGAATATCTGCAACCAGCCGATGCCGTTCGCCCCGGCGAACAGCACGGCGCATCCGCGCAGCGGAGCCGGATCCGGGGCGTAGGTCCGCAGCCAGGCCGAGGCGCGCGCGTCGAGCTCGCGAAAGCTCACGGTGGCGCCGTTGGCGGCCTGGATGACCGCCCGGTCGCCGCCCTGCCGGCGCAGGGTTCTTTCCCAGGCGTGGAGCAGGGCGCGGCTCATGGCTCTCTCCCCAGGACGGCGAGGTGCTCCACCTCGATCACCAGCAGCGCGGTGACGACCATCAGGGCCACGGTCGAGCCGAGGGCGCGTACCACGGGAATGCCACTCAGTGCCAGTACGCCGAAGGACGCGGCGGCGGTCAGCGCCGACACCCGCACCGAGGGCGGCGGCGGCTCGCGGCGGTAGGCCGAGGTCGCGGAAAAGATCGAATAGTTGTGGGTCAGGCATACGCCCAGAAAGGCCCCGAGCAGGTGAAAGAGGTTGAGCGGATGCCCGAACCAGCCGAACCAGCCGAAGAGCCCCAGGCAGGCGCCGCACGGAATGGCGAAGATCCGCGCGCCGTCGCGCCAGCCATACGAAAGCAGCACGCCCGACCCGACGATCGCAAGGCCGGTCAGGCTGAGCCACAGGGCGGACCGCCGATAGCGGCTGAACATCTGGTTGAGCGACTGGAGCTGGCTTGCGGTCACCGTGTGCAGCCCCGCCGGCGGCGCGGTTTCCGGCGCGGCGGTGGCGAGGGTGACGAACCAGGTCAGCGGACGGTCGGCATGCAGCAGCAGTCCTGCCGGCCCGGTGAGCCTGGCCTGCAGGGCTTCGAGCGCGGTGACAAATTCGGCCTCGGTGGCTCCGGCGGCATGCCGGGCGTACGCCTCGAAGAAAGGGGTGAAGGCCGCGGGGTCAAAGCCCGCCGCGAGCAGTGCGGCGCGCAACCGCCCGGCAAATTCCGGGTGCTCCCGCTCGAAACGCACCGCCTCGGCCTGCACGCTGGCGGTGGGCACGACCGCGCCCAGCCCGATGGTCCGGGTGCGGCCATGTCCGGTGGTGTGCAGCCAGGTTTCGAATTTCGCCAGAAAATCGCGCGCTTCCGACACGCTGGCGCCATAGGTGAGATAAACCGTCCGGTCCGCCTGCTCGCCAAAGAGTGCGCTGATCCGGGTGTTCTCGCGCGTGATTTCCGGCGAGGGGATCTGCAGTTCGCGGATATCATCCCGCCATCGCAGCAAGGCCAGCCCGGGCAGGGCGGCAATCCACGCGGCGATCAGGAGACGGCGGAGCCCGCGCCGCACCCCGGCTGGCAGCGCCGCTCCGCCGCGAAACACGCGGGTCTCGAGAAAGGGATTCCTGACGGTGGAGAAATAGATGACCGCCGTCCCCAGGGCGCAGATGAGGCCGGCCCCAACGAAGACTCCGAGCTGCCGGATGAAGGGCAGTTCCGAGAAAAGCAGCAGCGCAAAACCGGCCACGGTCGTGAGGCAGCTGGCCAGCAGCGGCTTGGCCAGCCGGCGGACCTTCACCCAGTAATCCTCGCCCGCGTGCGCCGGCGGCTGCATGAAGAGATAAAACCCGTAATCGATCGCCACGCCGGTCAGCAGCGAGCCTATCACAAACACCATGATATGCAGGCGATCGAACACCAGGGTCGCGGCGACCCAGGCACCGAGCACGGAGAGCAGCACCACCGGAAGCAGGTGCAGGCCGCGCTGCACCCGCCGGATGAAGGTGAAGGCGACGGCCAGCACCGCCCCAAGCGAAAGCACGTTGAGCCAGGCGACCTCGCGCTCGATCCGGGCGCGGCTGGCGGCGGCGAAGCGGTTGACCCCGGTATAGGCGACCGTGAAGCCGGGATGATCCGCCCGCACGGCGGAGGCGGCGCGCTCGATGGCGGCAAAGGCCGGCGCCTGTCCCGCCTCGCTGAACGGTGAAACGGCCAGGCGCGCCCACACGAGGCTGGCGGACGGACCGGCGGCCGTCGCCGCCTGCACCAGCGGCAGGCCATCCTTCAGCCGTTCGACGGCCGCGGGCATCAGGAGCAGCGGATCGGCGGGGATCATTTCCTGGAAGACGAGGGCCTCGGGTGTGGACAGAAACCGGCCAAGGTCGGTGGTGGCGTCCCGCGCCAGCCAGTCCGGGAATCCCGCGGGCAGCCCTCCGGTGGCGGCGTACGCCGCCCGGCGGTCGTGCAGCCACAAGGGAAACAGGAGGGTGAGGCGACGGTCGAACAGTTCGCGGCCGAGCGCGTCGCGCGCGGCGGTGTCACCCATGACCACCGCCTGGTCGAACACCGGCTCACGGACCAAGATGGCGGCAAAACGCGCGGCCGCATCCGCGGATGCCGGCCGGCCGTCCGCGCCGGTCAATTCGCACAACATCGCGCGCGCCTCCGCCTGGGTGGCGAGCGAACGGACCAGGGTCAGCTCCGGAACCCGCTCGTCGGAAGGAATCAGGTCGAGGACGTCGGTGGAAATTGCCTGCGCAAAGTCGAGCCGCGCCAGCCACGTCGCGCCGAGCAGCGTGGCGGCGGCGAGGATGCTCCAGCCCAGCAGTTGGCGGCGACGGAAAGTCATGCCGGTCAGCGGAAGAAGGTTTTCAACTGCCCGATCGTGAACGCCCCGGCCGGCCGGGGCGGCTCGATCTCGATGACAATGGCCTGGCGGGCGCTGCGCCGGATCTCGATCCGGCGGATGGTGGCGGTCCCGCCGGCCGCTGTGATCCGGCCGGCGTTGCGGCGCAGCGCCTCCACGCGTGGCACCAGGGCCAGTGTCCAGGAAGCACCGTCGCGTTCGCCATAAAGGTCGAAGTCCTTCGCCAGAGCGTCCAGGTCGAGCCGCAGGATGTGCCGCAACGCCGCGTTGGCCGCCGCGGCACCCGGATCGGCGGGCGGCGTCTTTTCTCCGTCGGCGGTACGGATCAGCATCCCGTGGTCGTCGAGAATGACGGTCGCTTCCGCCGGCGCGGTGTAATGCAGGCTCAGGCCGTGCACGGCGGAGACGCGGACTTCGCCGTGCAATTCGACCGGCTCCGTCTTGAAGGGAAAGTAACGGTGCTCCGCGAAGCCGGCTGTGATGTCGGGATTGTGTGCGAACGCGTTGCTCAGGTCGGACCAATCCGACGCGGGGGCCGCCAGTCGGTGTTCGGGGTTGACCAGCGGATCGGTCTCGGCTGCACCGGCGTGAATGGCGCAGAGCAGCAGCAGGGCCAGCATGGCAGCCGCCGTTCGCCCGCGGGGCCGGTGCCGGAGCACGGCGGGCCAGCGCCAGAAGATCAGCTCCACGATGAGCCGCGTGTGCATCCAGACCAGCGTCACGTTGTCGCGCAGGTAGTGGAAATGGGACACGCCGCCCTCGGTGCGCGAAAAATAGCGGACCGGTGCGGCGAGATTGTGCGTCGGCAGTCCCGCCCAGGCGAGCCGCACCGCCGCCTCGGTGTCGAAATCGTAACGCCGGCCGCCGCCGCGCGCTCCAAGGGCGGCCAGCAGCGGGGCCAGCGGGTAGACGCGGAAGCCGAACAGCGGGTCGGCGACCGCGGGTCCCAACAGCTCGAGATGCACGAGGCCGACGCTGAGTTTCCGGCCGTGCAGTCGCTCGACAGGAATGTTGGCGGGAAAGACCGGACGGCCCAGGACCAGCGCGGCCGGATCATGCAGCGAGGCGGTCATGAATTCGGCGATGCTGCCGGCGGGGTGTTGTCCATCCGCATCCATGACCAGCGCATGGGTAAAGCCGCGCTGCATTGCGGCGCGGGCGCCGGCGAGCACGGCTGCGCCCTTGCCGGAGTTGCCCGGCAGCCTGAGCACGGAAAGAGCGGGCTCGTCCGCCGCCAGATCGGATACGAGGCGCCCGCTGCCGTCGGTGCTGCCATCATCCACGACGAGAACGGGCTGCCAGTGGCGCAGCACCTCGGCCACGACCGCGCGAAGCCGCGGGCCGGCGTTATAGGCCGGCAGAAGGACGAGATGGGTGGGGGAAGGAATCATGCTTGCAGGACCAGCCCGGACACCGGGCCGGTGAGGGGCGCCGGTGCGCGAAACCACGCCTCGATCCGGGCGGTCAGTTCAAGCGTGCTCACGGGTGTGCCGGTGGAGATCAGCGGACCGGCCGTCACCTCGACGTGGGCCGGGAACACCGGCAGCCGCCACCATTTGCAGCCTTTGGTGAGGAGGTCCGAATCGGTGGTGATCTGCACGAGCTGGATGGGCGCGCCGGCGCGCCGGGCGATCAGCACGAATCCGGGTTTGAAGGGGAGCAGCCTTGTGTTGGATGGCGCGCGTGTGCCCTCGGGGAAGATGATCAGGGTGTGCCCTCCCGCCACGCTGTTCGCGGCCCGGCGCACAAGTTCATGTCCCCCGTCGCTCCCGAGGTAGCCGGCGCGGCGGGCGGCGGCCCCCAGCACGGGGTTGCGGCGGATGGCTGGTTTGAAAATGCACAGGGCCTCGGGCAACCGCGCCAGCAGGCAAGTAATGTCGATCAGCGACCGGTGGTTGGCCACCAGCACCCGCCCGTCTGGCGGCCAGAATCCGAAGCCATGATAGCGGACGTGGACCAGCCGGGTGCGCTCGCACCACCAGTGGAAAAACTCCAGGTGCCGATGAATCATCCGCTGGAAGAACCGTTCCGTCCGTTCGTTCGCCGGCAGGCATCCGGCCAGCAGGCCAAGGATGCACAGTTCGAATCCCCCAGCTCCGAAGAGCAGCAATGTCCCGTAGTAAACCGGGTAGTAATAGACGGAGCGGAGATTCATGCGGGCAGCCTCACCGGTTGCAGGGTGACAACCGAAGTCTCCGGATTGAGGGGCAGGAAGTTGAACCAATGGAACGGATGTTGGCGGACCAGTGCGTCCAGCTGCGCGAGCACGCCCTGGAAATGCCGCCGGGCCGCCTCGGCGTTGGCCTCGCGCCCGGCCAGCCGGTCGGGGGTGAAGACGGGGGAAGCGAACACGCGCAGCTCGGCCCGGGCCGTGTCCGCCACCGCAAGGCAGAACACCACCGGACGGTCGAACAGGAGGGCGAGGTGGTAGATCGTGAACGGGAAAAGACGGTGCGCCCCAAGGAAGTGGAACGATTCGGATTTGGCACTGAACTCCAAGCGGTCGCACTTCATGGCCAGCGAATGCCCGGCCTCGAGGGCGGCCTTCAGTTCGAAAAGCAGGTTGACGGGATCGTTGATCCACAGAAAGGAAACCTGCTGGCGGAACCGTTCACCCAGCAGGCGCGTTTCGGCGGAATTGCCCACCTGCTGCCGGAGGATGGAGACGCGTCGGCCGCGGTCGCCCAGGAGATAGCCGAGCAGGTCGGAACCGCCGAAGTGAAACGAACCGAAAAGTGCGGGGCGGTCCGAACTCACCAGGGCCTCGAACGCGGCCTTGTTTTCCGGCGCCAGGGTGCAACACACCGGCGCGCCGCGGCCGACGCGCAGTTCGAGCATCAGGAAATCCGCCTGCACGAAGAAATGTCGCCAGACCTCGAGCAGCCGGGCCGGCCGGCCCAGGACGACGGCGAGGTAGGCGCGGGAATGCGCGCGCTGGACAGGCATGAAGCCGAGCGCAACCCAGGTGCCCGCCATCAGCACCGGTTGGAAAAGCCAGCGTGGCCACCAGCGGTCGGCCCACTGCAGGAAGCCGTAGCCCCAGCTCGGGCCGGGATTGCGCGGGAGGGTGGATGGCGTGGTCATGGCAATGCCGGCGTTTCCGGTCCGGCAGGATGAAGCCATTCGAGCGACCAAGTGCCGCCAGCGCCGTGCCAGAGCAGCCGGCGGCGGGCGGCCAGCGCCATGGTGAAATTCTCCAGGGATGGACACACCTCATCAGCCTGGCCGTCCGGGTCTAACCCGACACGGCCGACAGCCCCCGCCGGCTCGCGCACCAGCACCGCCGCGAAGGCAAAGGCTCGCGCCGAGGCCATGCTGTGCTCCAGCAGCCAGGTGCCGCGTTCCTCGCCGCCAACCATCGCCACCAGCGCGGCTGGCTCGAGCAGCGCGGTCAACAGTGCCTGCTCCACGAGGCGGGTCCGCCCGGCCAGCGGCCACAGCCGGGCGATGGGTTGCTGCCGGCCGACCAGCACCTGTTGCACGCCGCCGGGATGAATAGAGGCCTGGAACAGCAACGGGCTCGGAGCCGGAAAGCTCAGGAGAAAATCCTCCAGCGCGCGAGTCTCGGCGAAGGTCGACGCATAGACCACCGCGTCCTCCGGGCCGAGCGGAATGCCGTCCAGCGCCGAACCGATGAGCAGGCCGAGGTGGGTCATCCGCCGGAGCGCGGTGCGGGGAAACCTGTCCGCCAGCCGCACCCGCGCGCCGGCCACGGTTTCGTCCGGGGCGGGCAGCTCGACGCACACTTGATGGATGAAACGCTCAATCATGGGTGAGGAGCATGGCGGCATGGGCGCCGCCGAAGGCGTTGCTGGTGAGAACGGCGCCGTCGAAATTCGCCGAGGCAAAGGGCTCCAGCGCGACCGTGTCGGTGAAACTGGGGGCCGCGCCGCCCACCGTGCCGGGGATTCTCCCCTCCGGTTCGCACAGCGCCGCCAGTGCCACGGCGAGTTCGACCAGGCCGCAGCTGCCGAGCGTGTGGCCGAGGCTGCCTTTCCAGGAGACGAGGGGTGCGCCGGGAAACTGGCGGGCCAGAACCTCGGCTTCGAGGCGACCGGCCTCGAGCGTACCGGTGCCGTGGCCCTTGACCCAGACCCGCCGGCCGGCGGCGGCGGCGGCGATTGCGGCGGCGCAGACCGCAAAACCCGCGCCGTCGGGCTGGTTGCCGGTGAAATGAAACATCTCGTTGTGCAGGGCGTGCGCTGCGAGTTGGAAGGGGGCGGGTTCGCGGGTGAGCACCGCGAAGGCGGCGCCGTCGCCCAGGCCGATCGAGCCCGTTTCCCGCCGCGCGTACGGCGCGGGCAGTGTTCCGTTGAGGATCTTGAGGCTGTGAAAGCCGCCGGCCACGAACGGACTCACAAAATCGAAGGCGAAAACGAGGACGCGGTCGGCCAGCCCGGCATGCAACAGTCTCGCGGCATGGGCCAGGCCGAGGTGGGCGGTGACACACGCATGGGAAAAGACGTGCACGTGCTCACCCCATCCGAATTCGCGCCGGAGCAGCGTCACGACCGCAAAGGGTGTGCCGTGGGCGAGGTGGCGCGCATCCTGGTCGCGCGTGAAGGCGTAGAGGCTGCCGACCCCGAAATTGCTGCTGGCCACGATGACCGGCCGGCGCGGCGAGCCCCATTCGGCCGGTGGGATGGCCGCCGCCAGCCGATGCAACCCGGACAGCCAGCGGGGCGGCAGTTCTTCATCCATGGGTCCGATCAGCGCGAGGGGAACACGATCGCCCCCGTCGCGGCCGAGCACCGGGCCGAATTCCAGGGCGCAACGGCCCGCGAGCAAGGCGGCGGCGGTGGCTCCGGCATCACCAAAGGGTGTCAGGCAGCCGCAGGCCGCCAAGCCCGCGGGTAGCTGATCAGCCGGCGCATTCATGCGTGCGGTGCGCTCAGGCCGCGGCGGGACACGAGCGAAGGTAGGCGGCGAGCGTGGTGACCGAGCCGAGGGCGCGACGCGATTCCTCGCTGCTGCCGATTTTGACCCCAAACTCCTGTTCGAGGGCCATCACCAGCTCCAGTGCGTCGAGCGAATCAAGTCCCAGCCGCGCTGAGCCGACGAGCAATTCGTCATCGGATATTTCCTCGGGACGCACGCCATCGAGCTTGAGGGTGGCAACGATCAGGGTTTTGAGACGGAGCGGAAGTGGATCGGACATGGCAGGGTCAGGTTGGGCGGCGGAGAAGGTGGCAGACATTGCTGCCGCCGAAGCCGCTGCTGTTGTTAAGGACGAAGCGGGGCGCCACCTCGAGCGAGGCGCGCGGCAGATCAAGTCCGGCGCACACCGCGTCCGGTTCCTCCAGATGAGCGGTGCCGGGGACGAAACCGTCGTCGATGGCCAGGGCGCAAAAGGCCGCCTCCATCACCCCGGCGAGGGAGAGACCGTGGCCGGTGAGCGCCTTGGTGCTACTGATGCGCGGTTTGGCGCCGGCGCGGGTAAAGATGGCATGGAGCGCCAGCGCCTCGGAGCGGTCGCCGGCCGGCGTCGAGGTGGCGTGGGCGTTGACGTAGTCGACCTCGGAAGCGTTGACGCGCGCGTCCACGAGGGTGCGGCGCATGGCCTCGCGCAGGCCGGCACCCTGGGGATGCGAAGCGACCACCGCGTAGCCGTCGCCCGCCTGGCCCCAGCCGGCCAGTTCGGCATACACGTGCACGCCGCGTTCCCGGGCCAGCGCCAGATCCTCGACGATGACGGCCACGGCGCCGCCGGTGCCGACAAACCCGTCGCGTCCGCGGTCAAAGGGGCGCGACGCCGTGTCCGGGTCGGGGTTGCTCGAAAGGGCGCGCAGGCTCGAGAAGGCGACGATGCTCTCGGCCGTCAGGTCCTCCGCCCCGACCACCAGCATTCTTTGCTGCCGGCCGAGGCGGATTTCGTCCATGGCGTAGCCGAGCGCGTGGCTGGAGGACGCACACGCGGAGACAAAGCCGCAGACCGCGCCGGAGATCCCGTAGTGCGCCGCCAGGTTGAAGTTCAAGGTGCCGGCGATCGAGGAGATGATGCCCATCGGATTGCCGCGCTCACCGCGCGTCGCATGCATCTGGTCGATGAAATTGCCGAGGAGAAACGGCGAGCCCGCCGATGCGCAAAAGAGTCCGGTCGTGCCGTCAGTCAGCTGCGCGGCCTGCAGTCCGGCGTCGGCCAGTGCCTCCTGCAGGGCGCAAAGTGCATAGACCCCATGCGGCGCGAGTCCACGGAGGAGCTCGCGGTCGACGGTGAGGTTGTCGGGCCAGCGCCAGTCGCGCCAGTTGGGCGTGGGAAAAGAAAAGCCCTTGACGGTGCCGGCGACCTTGACCGGCAGGTTGGGGTTGTCGAAGAACTCGACCGGCTCGAAACCGTGGCGCTGCTCGCGCAGGTGGTCCAGGACCGCGGCGCGACCTTGGCCGATGCTGGTGATGAAACCCAGGCCGGTGATGACGGGAAGCGGCGGCATGCGGGCGGTGACGCTTTCAGCGTGTCGCCGGGGCGGCCACTTTGCGGCGAATGAAACCGCGCAGGTCATCGAGCGACCGCACCTGCATTATCTCCTCGTTGGAGATGTTGATGGCGAACAGGTCCTCGGTAAAGAAGACCACTTCGGTGATGGACAGGGAGTCAAACCCCAGGTCAGCCGCCAGATTCGTGGTGCCGGGCAGGTCCGCGAGGGGGACGGCGGAGTGATGCGGAATGAAGTCATCGAGGATGGCGAAAATCACCGGATCGAGCCCGGCCGGATCGCCGACGGCTTGAAAACGGTGAAAGGCGGCGCGAGCCTCCTCGGGCAGATGCCGGAGGCTTTCCTCGCGGTTGGTCGAGGTGACGGGAGCCGGGGCGGCGGGGGCGGTTCTCATAGGACGGACGCGGGTTGAGGAGGGGAGCACCGGTCAAGGCTTCACGGCGGTGTATTCGCTGAAGAGCCCCAGGACACTGTCACGTTGCACCGCGGCAAAACCGGCGGTCTGCAGCGCGGTGAGCACCAAGCTCGGCAGCACGCACGTGTCCATGGTCTCCCAATAATAGTGCATCATTTCGCGCGCGTCGTCGCTGCGGGTGAAGAGCCCGGTGAGATACGGGTAGATGCGACCGAAATAGAGGCGGAACAGAAAGGCGGGCAGGCGGCCGACTGGCTTGGTCACTTCCAAGATGAGGAGCTTGCCGCCGGGCTTGAGGACCCGGTGGAATTCCCGGAACGTGTCCTGCAGGCTCGTCACATGGCGCAGGGCGTAACCCATGCTGAGGAAATCGAAGGCCCCGTCCGCCAAGGGCATCTGTTCGGCCCGGCCGAGCACAAAGTGCGCGGCGAGTTTGGTGCGGGCGATGGCCAGCATGCCGGCACTGCAATCGAGGCACGTGATGTTGTCCGGCCGGCGCAGGATTTGTTCCGCGGCCACCGCCACGAGACCTGTGCCGCAGGCCACGTCGAGCAGGTGGTCGCCGGGCGTCAGCCCGTGATGTTGCAGCGCCCAGCGGCGGTAGGAGGCTCCGCTGCGCAGAAAGCCCCAGTCCACGACGTTGTCGTAATGCTTGGCGCCACGGTCGAACAACCGGTTGACGAACTCCGGCTTCGCCTCGGGCGTGCCGTAGCGGGCGGCCAAGGTGGGATGGGGAAGCATGGGAAAAGGGAGCCCGCTCAGGTCCGCGGAAGACAGGCGGTACCGGATGGGCATGGGAGATGGATTTCTCTCGGTAAGATTCCGCGCATTTGTCCCAATCGTGGTGAGGCAAGGGCCAGGGGTGGGGTTGACCACCTTCCCGGCCCGGAGTCGGGAATCAGATGAAGGCGTGTCAGTTGGCGGTGGCGAAGAGCACCTCGACGCGACGGTCGCGACGGACTTGGGCATCACCAAACGCACCCACCTTGATCTTGTAGGCCGGCACGCCTGCTTCGAGCAGGGAGGCACGGACGGCTTCCACGCGACGCTCGCTCAGGTCTTGGTTCTTCGGGTCGTTGCCGCGCGGATCCATCGAGCCATCGAGGCCGAGTTGCAGGGAGGGATTGTCCTTCAGGTAAGCGGCGATCGCGGCGCTCTTGGCCGCATCCGAGTCCTGGACCCGGGAGTCGTTGTAAGCGAATGTGTAGTCCCGATAGGACGTCCAGCTGCCGACGATTCCGGCCACGCCCTTGTCGCCTTGCGAACCGGTATTGCCTTGTGCCCCCGTCGCGCCGGTGAAGCCGGTCGACCCGGCGATACCCGCGGTCGTGCGGCCTTGCGCACCCTCGGTACCGCTGCCGCCCTGCGCGCCGGTTCCGCCCGTGGCGCCCCGGGCCCCGGTCGGGCCGTAAGTGGTCGCACCCTGGGCACCCGTGGCGCCGGTGGCGCCTTGCGCGCCGGTGGCGCCGGTGGCGCCTTGCGCGCCCGCATAGCCTGCAGTGCTCGCGCCCTGCATGCCCGTCTCGCCCGTCGCACCTTGGGCGCCAGTGGCACCTTGGGCACCCGCGCGACCGGCGGCGCCGCGTCGGAGTTCACCGGAAGCGCCGGTGGCACCCTGGGCACCCGTGGCGCCGGTGGCGCCCGTGGCGCCATCGGCGCCGCGTTCGCCGGCCATGGCGATACCCGGGGCGCCGCGCGCCCCCGTCTCGCCCTGTGCGCCGGTGGCGCCGGTCGGACCATCGGGTCCACGCGGGCCGACGAGGCTGTTGGAATTATCCGCCGGCGGATTGGAGACATTGGCAGCGGGTTGGGTAGCACAACCGGCGACGAGCATCGCGGAGACCGCGAGGGTTATCAGTTCACGTTTCATAGTTTATAGTTTTTGCAAGGGGGATGGGGTCTCAATTTCGATGTGCATTGTAGCCTGCGGGTGCGAGGCGACACCGTCTGTGACCTTTTTTCCTTGAGCGTTCCATCCTAGCCGCTGGGCTTGCCGTCTTCTATGGGGTGTAACCCGCCAAGGACGGAGCCATTCGGGGCGGCCCACGAGGCGGGCACGCAGAAGCTCAGGCGCAGACGACCTCGACCTCACCGGACTGACGGATGGTGTCGAAAAACGCCTTGCTGCCGGCGTTCGGTCCGAACTCCGGATAGGCCTTGGCCAGCGCCACGCGCAGGCTGGCCCGCGCCCGCGCCACGCGGCTCTTCACCGTGCCGACGCTGATGCCCAGCTCCCGCGCAATCTCATCGTAGGACCGGTTCCGGCCGTTGCGCAGGGCGAGGATCTCGCGCGCCCGCACGCCGAGCCGGGCCGTGCAGGCGATGACCAGTTCGGCAAACTCCCGGGTGGCCGCCTCGCGGGCCGGGCCGGCATCGTCCGCGGCCACCAGGTCCGAGAAGGTCGCTGGGTTGCTGCTGCTGACCGGGCAGTCGAGGGACAGGGTCGCGTGGCGGCGGCGCCGGAAGAAATACCAGTAGCGGTTACGCGAGAGGTTGAGGGTGATGCAATGCAGCCAGGCGGACAGGGAGGATTCGCCGCGGAAGAGGGCCAGGCTGCGATGCGCGCGGACGAAGGCATCTTGCGCGATCTCCTCAGCGTCGGCGTGATTGCGCAGCAGGCCGAGGGCGACGCCAAGCAGTTTCTGGCGGTAACGTTCCACGATTTCGTTGAACGCGGTTTCATCGCCGGCCTTGAAGCGGTGCACCAGCCCTGCGTCATAGAGCGCCTCCCGGCGGGCGACGGCGGCGCGGTCCGTGCCCTCGGCCGAGGAGGCGGCCGGCTGGCCGGTGGAAGAGAAGTCGACGAGAGCGATCATCCCCCAGACTAACCGAGACCAGGGGAAGGAGCCATGGGGTGTTGTGCTACTCGGCGCGGGTCGCGGGTTCAGAGCAAGGGGGAAAGGGGCCGGAGCGCCGCCTCGGCGAACTTCTGTCGGAAGGGCCGGTGGGAAAACACCGCCGGTTCGATTTCCTGGCAGAGGTCGAAATCGTGCGCGAGGATGCGCGTGAGCTCGGCGTTGCGCTCCCGCGAATGGAGGAGCAGGTTGAGCTCGAAATTGAGCCGCATCGAGCGGTAGTCGAGGTTGGCCGAGCCGACCATCGCCCAGTGGTCATCGGCCAGGGCGATCTTCGCGTGGTGGATGCCAACCGAGTATTCGAAGATGCGCACCCCGGCGGCGAGCAGCTCACCATAGTAGGAGCGGCCCACCGTGACGAGCCAGGGGTGGTCATTCTTCTCGGAGACCAGCAGTCGGACATCGACGCCCCGGCTGGCCGCCAGCTCAAGTGCGGTGAGCACGATGTCGTCGGGCACGAAGTAGCCGGTGGCGATCCAGACCCGATCGCTGGCTTCATTGAGCAGGCTGACCACGGACTTGCTGATGGGCTCGTTGCGGCGGTCCGGCCCGCCGAGCACGATGTGCACGGGATGGGGCGGACGGCCGGAGGCCGCCGGATAGTAACGGAGATCGGAGATTTTTTCGCCGGTGGCGAAGAACCAGTCGTCGGCGAACACCTCCTGCAACTCGCCGGCCACCGGCCCCGCGGCTTCCACCTGCACGTCGCGCCACTGGCCGAGCGCGGCATCCAGCCCCTCGTGTTCGCGTCCGATGTTCATGCCCCCGACAAAGGCGATCGTGCCGTCGATGATCTGCAGCTTGCGGTGGTTGCGCAGGTTCATGAAGAAGCGCAGGCGGCTGGGATCCAGGCTTTGGAACCAGGAAAAATGTCCGCCCGCGGCCGCGAACTCCGCCAGCCGGGCCCCGCCGAACCCATGCGAACCCACGCCGTCGAGCAGCAGGCGGACGACGACCCCGCGACGCGCGGCCTCGGTGAGCAGGCGGAGGAAGCGCGTGCCCGTCTCGTCATCCTGCCAGATGTAGAATTCCAGGTGGACGTGATGGACCGCCTCCCGGATGCGTTGCTCGAGCGCGGGGTAAAACTCCGCGGCATTGCAGAGGATGCGGAGGCTGGCGGCCGAGCTGACCGGCAGCTGGTTGATGCGGGACAGCAACTGCAGGAACTGGCGGTCCCGGCGGGGCAGATCCAGCAGGAGCGAGCTGGTGGCCTCGTCCGTGGTGCCGGCCGGGGCCGTCTGCCGGGAAGCCCGGGCCGAAAACAGGTTCCGGCGCTTCAGCCGGCGTCGTTTCAACCGGTCGGTGCCGAAGAAAAAGCAGGCCACCGCGCCCAGCAGCGGGATGAAGAGGATCGCCCAGAGCCACGCCAGCGTGGCGGCGGGGCGCTTCTTGAGCAGCAGCAGGTGCGGGATGAACGCCCAGGTCGCCAGATAGCAGACGAGGAACAGCGTTTTCATGACACCGTGGCGGGCGGCGTCCGGCGAGTCAACCGGGGGATGAACTGGAGCGGGTGCGGGCGAGGCCGCGGACGGCGCCCAATACGAGCGGGCCCCAGCGGAGCAATGAGCCCAGGATGCGGATGCGCGGCGCGGCTGAGCGCTTGAACAGAAAGCCCAGCGGCACGGAAGCAAACCGGGCGAACGGCGCGACCCGCCGCCAGAAGGACAGCGCCTGGTCCAGCCACTCCAAGGGCTGCACCAGGCGGGCGGTGGCCTGGATGCATTGGGCGCGCCGCGCCGCAACGCGCCGCAGGAGCACAGCCTTATGGCTGGCTAGGCGGGTCAGTTCCGACTGCGGATACATGAGCGGTCCTCCCCGAGCTCTTGCAGCGTGGCCGTGAACGGACGCGGCTGGCGCGCAAGGTAGCGGCGGAACGCGATGATGATCGCGACCGTCGCCCCGCCGTAGAGGAGGGTCAGGCCGCCCAGCACGGCGAGCCGCGCGTTGTCCCAGAAAAGATAGACCAAGGTGAAACTGGCGAAGGCGACCGCGAGCATGCCGGTGAAGAGCGCCGCGCTGATCCAGATGAAAGTCTGGACCAGGCGGAATTTCTCCTCCTGCCACTCGACGACCAGCAGTTCCAGCCGGTCTTGGGCACCGGCGAGCAAGCCGTCACCGAGCGCCCGGAAAGAATCGAGGAAACCCGGTTTTCCCGGTGGCTCTGTTTCCATGACGCGAGTGGGTTACTTGCTGCTCCGGCCGACGAGCACGCCGATGAGCAGGCCGGCGCCGAGGGCGATGGCCAGCGATTGATAGGGATTGGCGCGGATGGCCTCGTCGGTGTATTTCGCGCCGGCGACAACCTTCTTGCGGGCGCCCGCGTAAAGTTCGACAAAGCGCTCCTGGGCGGCCTCGAAGCGCGTGCGCAACGTGGTGAGGATTTCTGCGCCATCTTCTGTGACGGCGCTCTCCATCATTTTTTCGGCATCGGCGACGAGCGCGCGAAGATCGTTAAGCAGGGCCTCAGGTGTCTGGGCGTCGGAAATATTGCGGTTTTTCATAAGCAAGTGGCGTTGGCTTGGCCGGAAGGCCAAAGTGACAGGGCGGGGACCGGCAGGCGGATTTGCCGCCGGACGCCTTTGACACTGGCGCAGCATAACCCGCCGGGTCCGGGACTGCTATGGGGTGTTCAAGGCACAGGTGGATCTGCGCGGCGTCACGTCGACCAGAACGTGATGAAAAAGAGCGCGAAGCGATAGGCTTGCAGCGAAAGAATGAGGGCGAGGCCGAGCGCGAGCGCCTTCACCGCGGTGACCCAGGCCGATTCGCGGTCGAAGACCGCGCGCACGGCCCGGAACAGGTAGGCGGTCATGACCGCGAGGGTGAAAATGATGATGCCCCGGCTCACGGCCTCGGCGGAAGGAAAGATGCCGGCGGAACGCAGGAGGCGCATGACGAGGTTCGTCAGGGCGAGGGTGGCGCAGATGAGCAGCAGCCAGAAGGTGCAAAAGTGCAGTGAGAACACGAGGTGAGGGGCATATTGCCGCCGGTGCCGCCAATAGAGCACGAGCACTGCGAGGGAAAAGATCGGCACGACCAGAATCACGAGCGATTTGGCCTGGGTGACCGCAGCGGGATCAAAGATCAAGGCGTAGGCTTCCACGGTCAGCGAGCGGGCGGCCAGCCGCGGTGCGACCATCGCCTGCGCAATGGCCGTGTGCCAGGTATAATGTAGCTGCGTGTTGAGATCCGTCGTAAGCGTGTTCGAGCCGAGCAAAGGGTGGAGCAGGAAGAAGATCAGGTTGCCGATCAGAAAGAGCTGCAGCGGCGGGATGTAGGGCCGGCGCCGCCCCCGCAGGTAGTCCGCCGTCAGCCGGCCCGGGCGGCTGAGCAGGGAACGCATGGTGAGGAAGACCTTTCCGTCCGCGTTGGTGAAGGCTTCAAATATGTGCTCGATGAAGCGGCGCAGCGTGTGGTCCTCCGGCCCCACGCGCTTCTCGCCGCAGTGGGCGCAATATCTGACGCCCATGGGTTCCCGACAGTTGGGACAGCGGGCCGTGGGTTCTTGCATGGGAAACAAAAAAGGCCGTCGCGGGACGGCCTCTGCAATGGGAGATAACACACGGCGTGTTACGTCTTCATTATTTTGCGACCGGCGGGACGGTTCTTGATCGGGCCCTTGCCGCCCGCAGACTTGGCGGCGCGTTTCTTGGCGGCGGTCATGCGACCGCCTCTGGATTTCTTTGCCATGGGAATGATTTGGGTTGAGGATTGGGCTCGGACGTTTGGATACAGCCGGCATTGTGCCTTGGCCGGCCACCGCGGACTATGAGGTGTAACCCTACCTGAACCGGTGGGGTACGCCGTTTGATTTGCTTACATCACCCCATGGCAGCGCTCGGGCCCACCCGCTATTGTTCCGGTCATGAAAAAACTATTCCGTGGCCTTCGGTCACCTTCGGCCTCCGCCTGCGCGGCCTGGCATTTTCCGTCCGTCATCGCCGGTTGCGGCGTCCTGGTCCTGCTCGGCGGTTGCGCGTCGGAGCCGGAATCGCACATGGTTTCCGCGCCGCCGCCGCCCGCACCCACCCGGGCGATGACGACGACGACGACCACGACCACGGCCCCGGCGGCGGTTGTCGTGGGCAACACCGCGTATGTGAGCACCGCCCCGGTCGTTAGCACCGTAGTCGTTACCCAGGCTCCGCCGGCGTTGCAGCAGGAAGTCGTGCTGGCACAGCCGTCCCCCCAGCATGTCTGGCTGGCCGGTTATTGGACCTGGCGCAACGACCGGTACGAGTGGATGGCCGGTCATTGGGAGCTGCCGCCGAATTCGGGCGCGGTTTGGGTGACTCCGCGTTGGGAACAACAGGGGAACGCCTATAAATTCTCCGAAGGCTACTGGAATTGAGCCCGCGGAACCCCGGCTGATCGGCAGATCCGGCGCCAATCTTGGCCCTTCCTGTTTTGGGAAGGGCCTTTTTGTGCCCTGGTTGCACCCGGCTGCGAGAGCGGCCCGACACCGCAAGGCACCGCCGGTGTGATCAGGCAATGCCCGACAGATTTCTCTCGCCGCCGGGTCTGTTGCCGGCCTGGACTTTCAGCCAGTCCGACCGTGCCTGACCACTGGGTGCGGGTTACACCCCATGTCGCCGGTCAATCGGGACCTTCATACTGGGGCATCACAAACGAACGCGTCCTCTTCGTCCAACGATTCCATGAAAACCAAATATCTTTCTCCGCTTTTGGCCGCAACCTTCGCGCTCGCCTCTGTTATCAGCGCAGGGTGCGCTGAAAAAGAGGCGCAGTCGGCAGCATCCGTTCCTCCAGCCAAGACCGAGGTCCCGGTCGCGGCCGCGCCCGAGGTGACAAACGCCGCTCCCGCCAATTGGAGCGACATCAAGGACGCCACTTTCGACCAGCGCGACCTGTTTTTCGGCGGACTCAAGCGGTTGGAAGCCCGGGTGGACGAAGAAATCAACGAGCTCACCGCCAAGCGCGCCACCATGAAGGGCACCACGGGCACCAAAGATTGGGATTTTGCGATGAAGGAAATGATCAACGCGCGGTCCACCCTGATATCCACGGGTGAAGTGCTGGCCAAAGCCGGCCCCGAGACCTGGGCGGAGCAGAAGGAGCGGGTCGGTCAGGCCTGGGTTCGGACGCAGGATGCCTTTGCCCAGGTGAAATCGAGCACGACCACCTGAAGGCCGTCGCCAGACTGCCCGCTTGAGGTCCGTCCGGGAGGAGCCGTCTGGCCTGAGTGGCGGGATGACGGGTTTGTTTCACAGGAAAGGGTAGGACAACGCCCCATAGCGAGCGGGGTGGGGGCGGGGTAAGCTGCACGCCTT
>CAZZDB010000042.1:0-23149 GCA_964652485.1 uncultured Oleiharenicola sp. | reverse complement strand
GCAAAGTCCTCGCCGCCCGCCGCCGCAAGGGCCGCAAGCGCCTCACGGTCGTCTAAGATGCGTTTCAGCGCCGGCCAACGCTTGCGGCGCAACGACGATTTCCGCGCCGTTCGTGAGCAGGGTCGCCGTGTTGACTGCGGGGCCTTTCTGCTGACCTGGCGGGTGCGTCCCGCCACGTCCCCCACCACCCCGGCGCGCGTCGGAGTGGTCGCCTCCCGCGCCTCGGTCGGTGACGCGGTCCATCGCAACCGGGCCAAGCGCCGCCTCCGCGAAATATACCGCCGCCACCAGGCGCTCGTGCCCGCCGGCCTCGACCTGGTGCTGACCGCCCGAGCCGCCTTGCTCCGACTGGATTTCACCGAGGTTGAGAAGAAGTTCGCCGACGTCTGCCACAAGTTCACCGCCCGTGCCTGACCCCCGCGCCAGCCTGCTTTCCTTGCCCGCCCGAGCCGCCAGCGGACTCGTTTGGGTCTATCAGAAGACCGTGTCGCCCGCCCTCACGGCGTTGAACCCGAGCCTGGGCTGCCGCTTCAGTCCGAGTTGTTCGCATTACGCCCGCGAGGCGTTGCAAGAGCGCGGGTTTTTCGCGGGCTCCTGGCTCACCGTCTGCCGCCTGGCCAAATGCGGCCCCTGGCACTCCGGCGGCGAGGATCCGGTTCCGCCCCGCAAATATTCCTGTGTCCGCAGTCCGGACGGCCGCAAAAAATCCGCCCTCCTGCCGTCCGTCTAATTTCGCTCCCCCTCTTTCTTCATGGATAAAAAGAATTTCACGATTGGCGCGCTGCTCGTTATCGGTGCGCTGGCGAGTTTCTACTTCAGTGCCCGGCTCGCCCCGCCTCCCTCGCCCAAACCGCCCGCAACCGAAACTGCCGGCCCCAGTCTGACCACCAGCGCTCCCGCCGAAACACCCGGGCCGATCGGCTCCGCCCCGGTCCCGGCGGGTTCCACGCTGACGCACGCTCCCGCCGCTATCGGCGCCCCCGCCGAGTATGTGACCCTGGCCAACGAGTTCATCGAAGTCCGTTTCACCAACCAAGGTGGGGCCATTGATCATGTCGGGCTCAAGAAATACCCGGCGGAAAAGGGTCGGCCGGCGCTCTATACATTGAATGCGATCCAGGCTGCGCCGGCGCTCAGCCTCATAGATTTTCCCGGCGCCGACCGGCACACGGCCTACGCCCTGGTCTCCCAGACGGCCAGCGAGGTCGTCTACCGCACCGTCGCCGACGGACTGGAGATCACGCGCCGTTACTCTCTGGCCAAGGCCGCGGGGCAGGACGACTACCAGATCCGCCACGAGACAAGCTTCCGCAATCTCACGGGCAAGACTCTGCCCCTGCCGCGCGCCGTGTTCAACGTCGGCACCGCCGCGCCGCTGAACGAAAATGACCTCGGTCTCTACCTGACCACGGGGTACTCCGACGGCAAGGATGCGAACTTCATCAAGCGCGCCGACCTCGAGGGCGGCGGCCTGCTGGCCATGGTCGGTGCGAAGGACGGCACGCCGCCGGCATTCCTCCAGTATCCCGCCTCAATTGCCTGGGCGACGGTCAAGAATCAGTTCTTCGCCATGATCCTGACGCCCGACCAGCCGGGCACCGGGGTACGCGTCGAGCGAGTGAAGCTGTTTCCCGCCGCTCCAGACGGTGACCGCAAGGCCTATGGCATCACCGGCTACGCCCAGTTCGAACTCAAGCCGCTCGCCGCCGGCACCGCCACGACCTTTGGCGCCAGTTACTTTGCCGGCCCGAAGGAATACAAACGCCTCTCCAACGTCGACGTCTTCACCCATGGCGAGGCGAAGGTCATGCAGTTCGACACCTCTTTCTACTATAAGATCTTTTTCACGGGCTTTGTCGCCCCGCTGTTGTTGACCATCATGACCTGGGTGCACTCTATCGTGCCGAACTGGGGCTGGTCGATCGTCATCACCACGCTGCTCCTAAAGGTCGTCTTCCTGCCGGCCACACTGGCCGCTTCCCGCTCCGCCAAGCGCATGGCAAAGCTCAACCCGCACATGCAGGCCATGCGGGAGAAATACAAGGACAACCCCCAGAAAATTCAGACGGAAACGCTGCGGCTGTTCAAGGAGAACAAGGTCAATCCGCTTGGCGGCTGCCTCCCGATCCTGATCACCATTCCGTTTTTCATCGGCTTTTTCAGCATGCTGCAGAGCGCCTCGGAACTGCGCTTCGCTTCCTTCCTCTGGGCGTCGGATCTGTCCGCGCCCGACACGGTGGCGCACATCTTCGGATTCCCGCTCAACATCATGCCACTCCTCATGGGTGCGACCACTATCATCCAGATGCGGCTGACGCCCACCCCGACGACCGACAACGCCCAGGCCACGATGATGAAGTTCATGCCTTGGATGATGATGATCTTCTTCTACAACTTCGCCGCCGGCCTTGCCCTCTACTCGACCATCAACGGCCTCTTCACCATCGGCCAGCAGCTTGTCATCAACCGCATGCCCGAGCCCCATCTGCCGGGCGTCCACGCCGCCGACGGCATGAAGAACGTCACTCCGCCGAAGAAAAAGAAGTAATGGTGGGAGCGGTTGCCCTCAACCGCCTTGCCTTGCCGTTCTAGGTAAGTTGTCCTCGGTCTTCCGAACATGGCCGGCCATAATAAATGGTCCAAAGTCAAACGCGCGAAGGCCGTCACAGACGCGCGCCGGGCCAAGATTTTTTCCCGCCTTTCCCGCGACTTCACGATGGCGGCCCGGGCCGGTGGCGGCGACCCCGCCGGCAACCCCCGGCTCCGCACCCTGCTCAGCAAGGCCCGCGAGGCCAACATGCCCGCCGACAACATCGACCGCGCGATCAAGAAGGGCACCGGCGAGCTGCCCGGCGTGATTTTTGAGGAGATGCATTACGAGGGTTACGGACCCGGCGGCGTGGCCTTCGTCGTCCTCGTCACCACCGACAACAAGCAGCGCACCGCGCAGTTGATCCGCTCCGTCTTCGGCAACCGCGGCGGCAACCTCGCGCAGAACGGCGCGGTCGCGTTCCAGTTTCTCCACGCCGGCCAGTTCCTCATCCCTGTGGAGCAGGCCACCGAGGACCGGCTCATGGAGGTCGCGCTCGAGGCCGGCGCGGATGACATCATCACCAGCGAACAGGGCTATGAGGTACGCTGCAATATCCATGCCTTCGACCAGGTCTCCCAAGCCCTCGAAAAGGCCGGCCTCAAACCCGCCAGCGCAGAGATCGCCTATTTGCCGACGGTCACCGTACCGATCACCCGGTTGGAGCTGGCACGGGCGGTGGTGGGACTCCACGACGCGCTCGAGGCCGAGGAGGATGTCTCGGCCGTCTACTCCAACGAAGAGATGGACGAGGCCCTCAGTGACGCGGCGCACGCGGGCTCCTGAGGTTTTTCGGCCAACCGCAGGGGTTCGGGATTGAGTCGGATCCCGGCGCCGGCCAGGTTTTCGGCCACCTGACATGAGCCTGGAAGCCCACTTCGCCCCGTTCCGCGCGAACATCATCGGTATCGACCAGGATTTTGAAACGCCGTTCGGTCGGCGGCGCATCCTCTATGCCGACTGGACCGCCAGCGGTCGCATGTTCCGGCCCATTGAGCAGATGCTGAGCGAGGAAATAGCCCCCTTCATCGGCAACACCCACACCGAGACTTCCGTCACGGGCACCACGATGACCCGCGCCTACCATGAGGCGCTCCACATCATCAAGGCTCATGTCAACGCCTCGGACGACGATGCGATCATCTGCTACGGCTCGGGCATGACCGCCGTCGCAAACAAGTTCCAGCGTATCCTCGGCCTGCGGGTGCATGAGAAATACCAGGGCCTGGTCAATCTGCCCGACGCCGACCGGCCGGTCGTCTTTGTCACGCATATGGAGCACCACTCCAACCAGACCTCTTGGATCGAGTCCGTGGCCGAAGTCCGGGTGATCAACGCCGATGCCGACGGCCTCGTCGATCTCACCCACCTTGAGGCGCTGCTGGACCAATTTAGCGAACGCCGCATCAAGATCGCGGCCGTCACGAGCTGCTCCAATGTGACCGGCATCCTCACCCCCTATCATACCATCGCCGGACTCATGCACCGCGCCGGCGGACTCTGCTTCGTGGATTTTGCCGCCAGCGCGCCCTATATTGCGATCGACATGCATCCGACCCGGCGCGCCGACGAGTATCTCGACGCGATCTATTTTTCCCCGCACAAGTTCCTCGGCGGTCCCGGCACGAGTGGCGTCCTGGTCTTCAACAAGAAACTCTACGCCAACCGCGTGCCGGACAACCCCGGCGGCGGCACGGTCGACTGGACCAACCCGTGGGGCGGGCACAAGTATTTCGACGACATCGAGGCTCGCGAGGACGGTGGCACGCCCGGTTTCACGCAGGCCATTCGCACCGCCTTGTGTGTGCGCCTCAAGGAGGCGATGGGCGTCGAGAACATCCGCCGCCGCGAGCGTGAGCTGCTGGACCTCGTGTGGGATGAACTGCAGGCCGTACCCGGTCTGCACATTCTTGCCGAACAGCATCAGGATCGGATCGGCATCGTCTCCTTCTACATCGAGGACCTGCACTACAACCTCGCCGTGCGCCTGCTCAACGACCGTTACGGTATCCAGACCCGCGGCGGCTGTTCGTGCGCCGGCACCTACGGCCACTACCTGCTGCGTGTCTCGCGCGAGCAGTCAAAATTCATCACGGACCGCATCAGCCAGGGCGACAAAGCCGAGAAACCCGGCTGGATCCGCCTCTCGCTCCACCCCACGACCACGGACGACGAGGTCCGCCAGCTCGTCGCCGCCATCAAAGCCCTTGCTGCGAACCATCGTGCCTGGGCCGCCGACTACACCTACGATCCGCAAACCAACGAGTTCACGCACCGACAGGACACCGGCGCCATCGGCCGCCGCGTGCACCAGTGGTTCGACGAGTTCGCCACCACTGGCGTAGTCGCCGAGGAATGGGCCCCGATGGGACTGGGCTATGACATCTGAGCCTCAGCGGGCCGGCGCGAAGTGCCCCGCCTGCCGCGTGAGGGATTTCTCCAAGCCGCCGCAGACCAGCTGGCACAGTTTGGGAATATTGGGGTCGCTGATCCAATAGAACACCTGCAAACCCTCTTTCCGCCGATCCAGGATCTGGGCGGCGATGAGCGTTTGCAGGTGCCGGGAGACGTTGGCCTGCGTGCCGCCGGTGGACTCCACCAACTCGGTCACGTTTTTCTCCCCGTTGAACAGGGCCTGGATGAGCCGCAGGCGCATCGGCTCCGCCAGCACGGCGAAGCGGCGGGCGACGATTTCGAGGGCCTGATCATTGAGGAGAAGCCTACGCGACATGCCCCCAGCAAAAGGGAGGCTTGACATAATATCAAGTATATACGCATATACTCATATATTGTTATGAAAATCGAGAACTTCATCCGCATTCTCGCGGGCTCTGTGGCCCTGCTCAGCGCCGCCCTGGTGTACCTCGTCAGTCCGTGGTGGCTGCTCCTGACCTGCTTCGTCGGCCTCAACCTTATCCAGTCCGCCTTCACCGGTTTCTGCCCGCCCAGCCTGGTCCTCCGCAAACTTGGCTGGCTCGGCGACGACGGGATCATCCACTGGGGCGGCCGGCGGGAATAATGGAAAATCTATGACCGCCCGCCTCCTCGCGATCGTCCTCGGCGGGCTCCTCCTCGCCTCCTGCCGCCGCGCTGAAACCACCGGCGCCGCCGCGCCCGGCCCCGCCTTCCCGGTCCGCGTCGCCGCGGTGGCCGCCGAACGTCTCCCGCTCTTGGTGGAAACGCCCGCCACCATCCGGCCTGCCGAGCGCGCAGTGATTGCCGCCAAGCTCACCGGCACCATCGCCACCCTCCCCTGGGGCCTCGGCCAGTCGGTGCATGCTGGTGATGTCCTCCTCACCCTCTCCACCCCGGATACCGAGGCCCGGGTGCGCCAGGCCCAAGCCCAGCTGGCTGAGGCCGGCCGCGCCGCCGAACGCGAGCGCACACTCGTCGCCAAGGGCGTCAATCCGCCCGATACCCTCCGCGACGCCGAGGACCGCCTCCGGTTTGCCCAGGCGTCCCTGGCGGAGGCGGAGGCCATGCTGGCCTACGCGACCGTGCGCGCCCCGTTCGACGGCGTGGTGACCGAGAAACAGGCTTTGCCCGGCGATCTGGCCACGCCGGGCCTGCCACTGCTGGCCGTCGAATCAACGCAACATCTCCGCGCCGAGGGCAACATCCCCGAGCGGCTCGCCGCCAATCTGCATATCGGTGACTCCTTGGGCGTGTCGTTTGATGATTCGGCGGCCCCGGTTTCCGGCAAAATCGAGGAGCTCTCCTCGTCCGCCGACGCCATCAGCCGCTCGTTGTTGGTGAAGGTGGCCCTGCCCGCCGGTGCGGCCCGCTCCGGCCAGTTCGCCCGCCTGCTGGTGCCGGCCGGCGAAGCCGACGTGTTGCTCGTGCCGGCGGAGGCCGTCAGCCGCTTCGGCCAGATGGAGCGCGTCTTTGTCGTCGAGCAATCCCGCGCCGTGCTGCGGCTGGTCAAGACCGGCCGCTCGTCCGGGGGCCGGGTCGAGCTCCTTGCGGGCGTCAGTGCCGGCGAGCCGGTGGTCCTCGCCCCGCCCGCCGCTCTGCGCGATGGCTGTCCTGTGACGCTGCTGCCATGAGCGGGCCACCTGAAAAGAACCCGCGGGGCTTGGCCGCCCGGCTGGCGGCCTCGTTCGCCGATTCACCGCTGACGCCGCTCGCGGTGCTCGCCTCCCTGCTGCTTGGGGTCTTCGCCGTCCTGATGCTGCCGCGCGAGGAGGAGCCGCAGATCAAGGTGCCGATGATCGACGTGCTGGTCACCATGCCCGGTGCCACCGCGCACGAGGTCGAGAACCGTGTGACCCGCCCGATGGAAAAACTCCTGTGGGAGATTCCCGGCGTCGAATACCTCTACTCCACCTCGAGTCCCGGCAACTCGATGGTCATCGTCCGCTTTAAGGTCGGCTCTGATCTCGAGCAAAGCCTGGTTCGCCTCAACCAGAAGCTGCAGGCCAACTACGACCGTATCCCACCGGGGGTCAGTGCCCCGCTGATCAAGCCCCGAACCATCGACGATGTGCCGGTACTCGCCTTGACCCTGCACAGCCGCACCCACGATCACCTCGAGCTGCGCCGGCTCGCCGCCCAGCTCGACGACGCCGTCAAGGCCCTGCCGGATGTGGCGGAGACGACCCTGATCGGCGGGGTGCGGCGCCAGCTTCGCGTATCGGTCGATCCGGTCCGGCTCGCCTCTCACCAACTGACGCTCGACGACCTCGCCAATGGCATCCGCGCCGCCAACCAGCGTACCCAGAGTGGCGCCCAGCCCTCGGGCAACCGGGAAATACTCATCGAAACTGGCACCTACATCCGCGATGCCGCCGATGCCGGCGCGCTCGTGCTCGGAACCTCCCAAGGCCGTCCGATTTATCTCCGCGATGTCGCCGCCATCACCGACGGACCGTCCGAGCCGGTTGACTATGTCCTGCACGGCCGTGGGGGGGCGGACGCCGGAGCCGAGGAAGCCGCGGTCACGCTGAGCCTCGCCAAGCGCCCCGGCGCCAACGCGGTGTCCGTGGTCCATGATGTCATGCGGACCGTGGCGCGTCTTCGCGGGGTGCTGCTGCCAGCGGACGTGGAAATCGCCGTCTCCCGCGACTACGGCGCCACCGCGCGCGCGAAATCCGACGAGCTGCTGCTTCATATGGGCATTGCGGTCTTCGGGGTCGCCCTGCTGATCTTGGTTTTCCTCGGCTGGCGCGAATCGCTCGTCGTGCTGCTGGCCATCCCCGTCACCCTGGGCCTCACCCTGCTGGTTTTCTACCTCTATGGCTACACGCTTAACCGCATCACGCTCTTCGCCCTGATCTTCTCGATTGGCATCCTCGTCGACGATGCGATCGTCGTCGTCGAGAACATCGTGCGCCACCTGCAGCTGCCATCGTCCCGCGGCCGCAGCCTCCACGACATCGCGGTCGCCGCCGTGAGCGAAGTGGGCAACCCCACCGTGCTGGCCACCTGGGCGGTCATCGCCGCCGTCCTGCCGATGGCGTTCGTCGGCGGCCTGATGGGCCCTTACATGCGTCCGATCCCGATCGGGGCGAGCGCAGCGATGCTGTTCTCGCTGATCGTCGCATTCACGGTCACGCCGTGGGCCGCGCTTCGCGTGCTGGGCCGGCATCATCTGAAGCTTGCGGCAGCCCACGAGGCCACGCCGCATGAACCGGCGCCGGACACCTTCTTCACCCGGCTGTATCACCGCATCATGGAGCCGATGATCGGGCGGGCGCGCTGGCGCTGGATGTTTCTCGGGGGCGTGGCGGCCTTGTTGCTGGCCGCCGCCTCGCTCGTTCCGCTCGAGGCCGTGAAGATCAAGATGCTCCCGTTCGACAACAAGTCGGAGTTCCAGATCATCCTGAAAATGCCGGAGGGCAGCACCCTTGAGGAAACCGCCCGGGTCGTCCGGGAACTGGCCGCCGCAGTGCGGACCGAGCCCGAGGTGCGCGACTACCAGATCTACGCCGGCACGGCCGCGCCTTTCAATTTCAACGGCCTGGTCCGTCACTACTTCCTGCGGCACGGGGCCAACGTCGCCGACCTGCAGGTCAATCTGCTGCCCGATCACGAGCGTTCCGCCCAGAGCCACGAGATCGCCGTCCGCGTGCGCCCGCGCCTCACCGCCATCGCGGCCAAGCATGGCGCCGCACTGGCCGTCGCCGAGGTGCCGCCCGGACCGCCGGTCCTGCAAACCCTCGTGGCGGAGATCTACGGTCCCACTGAAGACACCCGCCTTGCCCTGGCAACACGCGTGAAACAGATTTTTGCGGGGACTCCGGGCGTCGTGGACATCGATTGGTATGTCGAGGAGCAGCAGCCGACCGTCCACCTTCAGCTCGATCGGACCAAGGCGGCGCTGCACGGCATCAGCGAGGAAACCATCGCGCGGACCATCCGCACCGCGGTGAGCGGCGCCAAGGTGGACCTGTTGCACCAGCCGTCCGAGCGCGAGGACGTGGACATCATCCTCGACCTGCCCCGGGCCCGGCGCGCCCGCGCCGAGGACCTTCTGGCCCTGCAGGTTCGCTCCGACCACGACGACGTGGTGCGCGCCGGCGAGCGGCCGCTCGTGCCGCTCGGTGAACTTGTGACCCTCGAACACACCTCCGGCGAGCGGAACCTCTACCGCAAGAACCTCCGGCCCGTCATCTATGTGACCGGAGATGTCGCCGGGGCTGTCGCCAGCCCGGCCTATGCCCTCCTCGCGATGAACCGCGAACTTGCCAAGCTCGACGGCCGCGAGTTCGGTGGCACCCAGCCCGCCATCGCGCTCTATAACGCCCGCCAGCCCGATTCCGAACTCGAGCCCGCAATCAAGTGGGATGGAGAATGGCACGTGACGCTCGAGGTGTTCCGCGACCTCGGCCTGGCCTTCGCTGCCGTGTGCCTCCTCATCTACATGCTCATGGTCGGCTGGTTCAAAAGCTACGTGACCCCGTTCATCATCATGATCGTCATCCCGCTCTCGTTGATCGGCATCCTGCCGGCGCACGCCCTGATGGGCGCATTCTTCACCGCCACCTCGATGATTGGCTTCATGGCTGGGGCGGGCATCATCGTCCGCAATTCCATCATTTTGGTCGATTTCATCGAGCTGCGCCGCACGCAGGGCCTGCCCCTGGCTGAGGCGGTCATCGAGGCCGGGGCCGTGCGTTTCCGCCCGATGCTGCTCACCGCGCTCGCCGTCATCATCGGCGCCTCGGCCATTCTCGGCGACCCGATCTTCCAGGGCCTTGCCCTTTCGCTCATGGCCGGCGAGGTCGCTTCGCTGCTCATCAGCCGCTTCGCTGTGCCCGTGATCTACTTTATGGTCTTCCGCCGCGTCACCACGCGTTGAAGTTCAACCCCAACCTAAATCCCCATGAAAGCCAACGTCGGTAACATCGACCGCATCATCCGCCTCATCGCCGGCTTCGCCATTCTCGGCGCCGGCTATTATTTCAAGTCCTGGTGGGGTCTGATCGGCTTCGGGCCGATTCTCACGGCCCTCTTCCGTTTCTGCCCGGCCTACCTGCCCCTCGGGCTGAACACCCGTGCGAACAAGGACCAGCCGCCGCCGGCCTGAGGCTGGATGCCACTTGCGCGGCCGGCGTTCGTGACTCCCTTTCCACCGCGGATACTCCGCGGCCTTCATGACGACCTCCTACGAAGCCAGTTTCTGGAACCAACGCTACGGCGCCGCCCGCGACAATTACCTCTACGGCACCGCGCCCAATGAATTCCTCGCCGCCGACGCGGACCGAATCCCGCCCGGTCCGGTGCTCTGCCTGGCTGATGGTGAGGGCCGCAACTCCGTCCACCTCGCGGGACTCGGCCACGCCGTCACCGCCGTCGACCTGTCCTCCGCCGGCCTCGCCAAGGCCCGCGCGCTGGCGGACAAACGCGGCGTGCGTCTGACGACTGTGGTCGCCGACCTGGAACACTACCCGATCGCGGAGGGCGCATGGGCCGGGATCGTCGCGATTTTCATGCATCTGCCGCTCGCGCTGCGCGCCCGGGTCCTGGCCCGGGCCGCCGTGGGCCTGGAGCCGGGCGGGGTCTTTGTGCTCGAGTGCTATTCGCCGGCACAGCTGGCCTTCAACACCGGCGGGCCGCGCGATGCGGCCTTGCTGCCCACGCTGGCCGCCCTGCGCGAGGAACTGGCCGGGCTGGAATTCCTGCATGGCCGGGAGCTCGAGCGCGACATCCTCGAGGGCGACGGCCACACCGGCCGGGGCGCGGTGGTCCAGGTCATCGCCCGCCGCCCGCGTAATGGACGTGAAAAGCTGAAGTAATTTGTGCCGCCCACCGGTGGCGCGGTGCGGACTTTGATCCGGCGCCCGGTTACGGTGCGGGCAACAAAGGATACCCTATGCCCAAACTGTCCGACTCCGATGCCGCGCGGATGCATCCCGAAACGCTGGCCCTCAGCTGCGGCTTTGACCCGTGGCTGAGCGAAGGCGCGGTGAAGCCGCCGGTGTTTCTCACCTCGACCTTTGCCTTCAAATGCGCCGCTGACGGCAAGCGCTTCTTCGCCTGGGCTCATGGCGAGGGCCTCCCGCCGCCCCGGCGCGAGCAGGGCCTCATCTACTCGCGGATCAACAACCCGAACCTCGAGATCTTCGAAGACCGTGTGGCCTTGTGGGAGGGCATGAAGGACGCCTACAGCTTCTCCAGCGGCATGGCCGCCATCGCGACGACCCTGCTGGCCACCCATGAGCCCGGCGACGAGATGATCGTCTGCGCACCGGTCTATGGTGGCACCGACTCGCTCATCCATCATTTTCTTAAAAAACTCGGCATCGCCGCGCATTTCGTCCCCGCCGGCGTCGAGGCCCCGGCGCTCGCCGAGCCGCTCATCACCCCGCGCACCCGCTCGATCTTCATCGAGAGCCCGGCGAATCCCAACAACCGGCTCACCGACATCGGCCGCATGAAGGCGCTCGCCCGGCGCGCCTCCGGCGACCGTATCCTCGTGATCGTTGACAACACCATGGCCGGCCCGGTTTTCGCGCAACCCGCGAAAGTCGGCGCCGACATCGTGCTGTATTCCGCCACCAAGTTCATCGGTGGCCACTCGGACGTGGTCGGCGGCGTGGCGCTGGCCAATGACGCCGGCCTCCTCGCCGCCATCGCCCAGCATCGGGCCATGCTCGGCGGCATGCCAAATCCTTACACCGCGTGGCTGCTGACGCGTTCTCTCGAGACCCTCAAGATCCGGGCCGAGCAGCAGCAGCGCAATGCGCGGCAGGTCGCCGCGTACCTCGCCGGTCATCCCAAGGTGCGCCGGGTATGCTACCTCGGCCTCCTCACCCCGGATGATCCCGAATATGCCATCTACCAAAAGCAGCAGACCGGCCCGGGTTCGCTCATCTCGTTCCATATCCGCGGCGGGGAGCAGGAGGCTTTCGCGTTTCTCGATCACCTGAAGGTGTTCAAGCTCGCCGTCTCGCTCGGCTCCACCGAGTCCCTCGCCCAGCATCCCGCGGCGATGACCCATTCGGGCCTTACGCCCGCCGACAAGCTGCAGTGGGGTGTCACTGACGACCTCGTGCGGCTTTCCATCGGCATCGAAAACCATGAGGACCTCATCTGGGATCTGCGGCAGGCCTTGGATCACGTGTGAAGGGCGGCGTCTCCCCACGGTTTTGTTGCCACTGCGCATATGTTGTCATTTTCTGACTCTGATGACGCCTGCGACAACCGGGTGTATACTTCCGCCATGAAGACGCCCCTTCTTCTGCTGCTTCTTGCCGGCGGTTCTTTCGCCGCTTTTGGTGCCGATACACCCCCGACCACGGTTTCCCCGACCTTCACCTGGATTGATCCCGCCGACCCCTCGGTGGCTGCAGTCCGCCAAGTCGGGGAGCAAACCATCAGCCGCGTCGCCAATCTGCTGATCTTTGAGGTCGAACACGGCATCGCCGCGGACGGCATTGCCAAGACCCTCGAGATGGCGCACCTGAAGAACCTGGTGCTGCCCAAACCAGCTCCGGGATCGCCCCGCGTCACCGCGGTCAAACGCACCAGCCTCGGCCTGCGCAACCCCGCCAACCAGCCCGACGACGCCGATCGCGCGGTGCTCACGAAGATCAACACCGCGATCAAGGAGGGCGAGGAGGTGCCCACTCTTCTGATCCAGCGTCTCGAACCGACGGCTGCGCCGGTGGAGTGGCGCGTCTACCGGCCCATCACCACCATGCCGGTCTGCCTCAATTGCCATGGCCCCCGCCGCGAGTTGCGGCCCGAGGTCCGCGCGTTTTTGGAGAAGAATTTTCCGCAGGACCAGGCCACCGATTTTGCCCCCTACCAATGGCGCGGCATCATCCGCATCTCGCTGGCCGCGGCCGAACCAACCCCCAAGAGCAAGTAACCCCTCGGGCCGTACCTCCCTTGCCTTTGCCGGTGAATGATCCAGTCTATCCGTCATGCCCTTGAAAAGAATCCTGGCCCTGTTTGCCCTCACCGCCTCCGGAGTGTTTGCCGCTGATGTGGCCAAAATCGGTCCCGCCGACGCCGCGCACCTGGTCGCCGCCGGTTCGGCTGTACTGATCGATGTCCGGGAACCCGCCGAGTGGGCCGAGACGGGGGTCGTGACCGGCGCCGTCCTGCTGCCCAAGAGCGATTTCGATGGCGGGCAGAAGCTGTGGAAGGACTTCCTGGCTAAGACCGGCGACAAGGAACTCATCCTCTACTGCCGCTCCGGCAAACGCGCCGCGGTGGTGGGTGCCGCACTTGCCGGGATGGGCCGCAAGGTGGCCAACGCTGGCGGATTCAAGGACTGGCAGGATGCCGGCCAGCCGACGAACAAGGTCGGGGCCACGCCCTGATGCCCGGTGTGGCATGGAACCCCTGATGACAGATTCCCCGGCCGAATCACCGAGGCAGATCATTCAACCGTGCTCCGAGGCCTGTGCCTGCTTCAACCGCGTGGCCGGGGACGGCTGGTCGGATTACGGAATCTGCACCAACCCGCAATCCCCCGCCAAGGGATTCCCGGTGCGGATCGGCCACGAATGCCGGAACTACCAGTCGGCCGACGGGGCGTGAATTTCGCGGCCCGGTGCGGTCCGTTTCCACCGCGGGGGCTGCGGGACTACTCAGCGGGCCCGTGGTCGAGGATGTGTTGCGCGAGGATCTTCCCGTTGAAACGACCGTCCAAATCCCGGGAGGAGGGATCCCACCCGACCCACCGGGTCTGCGGCGAGGCGTCATAGGCCGGCCGCTCGCCCTGCAGGATGACCCGGTCATCCAGTTTGACCCACACGGTTCCGGTCGCGGCCAGAACTTCAGCCTCGCTCATTCCATCGAAAAACGGATGGGCCCGCGGCGGCCAGAGCGAGCCGATCTGCAGCACCAGCAAATGCTCGCGATCGTAGTCCACCGCCACGAGATCGCCGACCAAGCCGCCCTCATCGGTGTGCGCGTGCCCGACGCGGATATGATTTCCATCCATGTATTCGATCCAGATGCAGTCGACAAAGCTTCCCTCTCCGGTCAGCAGCAGCGGTTCGGTGCGCCGGCCGCTGAACGGCGGCAACACCACACGCAGTTCCAGCGGGCCGTGCGGCGCCGCGCAAAGGCGCTCCAGCCAAGCGACCGGAGTGTCCAGGGTGTGCGCAATCTGCCGGTAGGCCGACGGGGCGCGCCGCCGCAACAGTGACTTGTATTCGCAGGCCAGCAAAAAATTGAAGGTCGCGGAAAAAACTAGGAGCCCACCCCACACGGCCCGGCCGGCCCACCGCCAGACCCGCCGGTGCGCCCACGCCTGCTCCATGGCAAACACCCCGGCGACCGCCAGAAGGATCAGCACAGGAAGAAAGTCCACGGTGTAACGAAGGCACACGCCATTGAAGGCGAGCAGCGGCAGCACACAGGCCGCCGCCACCGCCGCCAGCAGCAGGCTCCATGCACCCAACGACGAGGCCGGTGGCTTTGCCCGGTCTCGCATTGCGAGCAGCAACCCCGCGACCAGGCCCACCAGCGGCACGTTGACCAGAACCCCGTAAGGTTCCTCGGCGCCTAGGTAACCCGGTGGCAGCGGCGGCAGCGTGATGCCGCGCACAAAGGGAAAATACCGCTGCCAATTGACGGCTTCCAGGAAATAGAGGCGAAAATTCATCCAAACGAAACCCCAGCCGAACAGCCGCTGCTTCGCCACTTCGACTCCCGCCAGCTGATAGCGCTGGCCAAACTCCAGGATGTTGCCAAAGCGCGCATGATTGTAGAGGGCCAGACCGGCACCGATGAGGCCCAGCGGCAATGCCGCCGCCAACAACAACACTCCCCCGCGCCCCGGCGGTGCGGCGCGCCAGAATACACCGAAAGAGATCGCCAATCCGGCCGCCGCCGCGAACAGCAGCGTCGGCCGGGCCCCGACCGCCAGTCCGAAGATCAGGCTGGCCGCCGCGAGCCAAGCGACGCGTCGCTGGGGCTCGTGCCAAGCCTGCCAGACCGCGGCCAGCGCGAGCATCAACAGCCACGAGCCGCAGGCGATGGGCACTTCCCAGACATCAGGCCGCCGCAGCAGCGGTTGCATGCCGTTGGCCAGGCCGAGACCGATGATGCCCAGCGCCAGCGTGCCGGACCCAACCTTGGGAAGATATTTCCGTTGCAGCGCCCACAGCAGCCACGTCTCGGTCAGGAAACTTGCCACGCAAAAGAACCACACCGCTTGGTACTGCCAAAGATAGTCGCCGGTCATCAGCACATAGGGCAAAAAGAGCAGGAGTGCCGGCGTAACCCCGAAATAGAGGTAATATCTTCCCCTAAAATAGCTGGCATCGTGCACCCGGTAGGGCTCGTTTTCGTGCGGATCGTAGGGATTCGCGAGTCGCACCAGCCCGGGTTCCGGTTCAAGCTTCATTGCCAGTTGTCCGGCCCGGAAGCCATCGACCAGCAGGTTGTAATACTCGTCTTTCGCCAGGCCCTGATTGAGTTGGGACTCGGCCGGACCGACCGTCCAGGAATAGATCCCGACGACCACCGCGCAGGCGCTTAGCACCAGAAGGGGGCCCCACCAGCCGCGCCGCCCTGCCGCCCGCCCGGTCATCTTGGTTCCGCGAGCAGCCGCGCGGCCTGGATGACGCACACGCAGTCCTCGCCGTCCGCCGTATGCAGCCAATGCAGATCCAGTTCGGGGAACGCCCGGTCCATCGCCGGGCGCAGGCCGCCGACCTCCAGCACCACGATGCCGTGCGGCTGCAAGCGGTCGCGGGCCTGCCGCAGCAGCTTGCGGATGACGTCGAGCCCGTCGCGTCCGCCGTCCAGCGCCATGGCCGGTTCGTTCCTGAACTCGGCCGGCAAGCCGCGCAGCTCGCGCGTCGGCACATAAGGCGGGTTGCTGAGGATGACGTCGTACCTCACCCGGGGGCTCGCATCAAAGACGTCGGAGTGCCACAGCTTCACACGCTTGGCCAGACCGTGGGTGGCGACATTGAACTTCGCCACGGCGAGCGCGTCGGGCGATAGCTCGATCGCGTCGACCTTCGCCGCCTTGAACTGGTGCGCGAGCAGGATGGCGAGGCAACCCGAGCCGGTGCAGACGTCCACGACCCGCTTCACCGGCGGCTTCGCCGGCAGCCAGAGCGGCAGCTGCTCCGGGATGATCTCCAGAAAATAGGAGCGCGGAATGATGACGCGCTCGTCGACATAGAACCGGTGCCCGCCCAGCCACGCCTCGCGCGTGAGGTATGCGGCGGGCACGTGTTCCTCCAGCCGGCGGCGGAACACCTCGCGCACGCGCGCGGTTTCTTCCGGCGCGAGCTTCCGGCGCAGGACGGACGCCTTGCTGTCCAGCGGCAGCTGCAGGGTGTGCAGGAGCAGATACAGCGCCTCGTCGTGGGCCGTGGTCGCCACCTGCCCGAGCGCCACCTTGTGTCGGGCGTAGAGTTTCTCGGCGTGCTTCAACCAATCGCCGAGCGTAGCGTGCGACAGGTGGAAGGCGGCGGCCATGGCTTACTTCTTGGCCGTGGTGCCCGTCACCACGTGCTCGTGGTTGAAGATGTGCTCCACGCAGTAGCACTCGTCGCCCGCGCATTTGGAGCAGTAGCGGAAATCCATCTGCGGATGCGTGACGTCCGTCTTGCCGCAGGTGTGGCAGCGGTGGCGTGGCTCGCGGCCGCTGTTCTCCGCGCCGAAGGCCTGGGCCTGCCACGCCATCCGGCGCTTGCCGGAGCGGATCGACCGGACGATGTCGCGGGAGAAGAACACCAGGAAATTGCCGATGGACGCCAGCGCCATCAGCCGGTCAGACCACGACCCGACCAGCAGGGTGTAGCCGATGCCGATCCAGGTGAGGAGCGCCAGCCATTTGATCTTCACCGGCAGGATGAAGAAGATATACATCACGAAGTCCGGGTTCAGGTAGGCGAAGGCGAGAAAGACGGTCACCGCGATGTAGCCGTTGCTCGCGTAGGCCCCGGGAGTGACGAAGGCCGCCGCCACGGTCAGCCCCCAGCCGAGGACAAGGAAGGCGTTGTAATGGAATACGCCCCAGTGCTGCTCGAGCGCGCTGCCCATCAGGTAGAACAGATACCAGCCGAAGGCCAGGAAGATGGCGCCCGTCATGCTGACCGTGGTCACCGGCGGAACGAAGATGAAGGTGAAGACACGCCACCATTCCCCGGTGAGCACCGCCACCGGCCGCAGGGCAAGGATCTCCGCGTTGAAACCGCCGAGCAGTGCGAAGCCCAGCACCGTCAACTGCCCCAGCACGAGGTAGAGCGAGAGGTCCGGAATGGCGAAGCGCCCGAGCGCGCGTTCGAGACGGGAAAGCAATGACATGCGGGCTTACTTCTCAGGCTTGGGCGCCATCTGGTCGAGCAAAGTTTGCTTCTGCTTCAGCAGCACCGGGGCGTTCACCATGGCCAGCAAGGCCTTGGCTCGGTCGTTTTGCCCCTGCTTGAGCAGCACGTTCGCGGCGTGGAGCCGGATTGTCTCCTTCTCTATGCCGGGCTTGGCGCGTTCCTCCAGGGCGGACCAAGCCTGCAACGCCTCGTCCCACTTCGGCTTCTCCAGGTCGTAATAGGCCTCGGCGTGGCGGTAGGCGTAGCCAAAATTGTCCGGGGCAAATTCCGCCGCGTGCGCAAAGGCACTGAGCATGGCCTTGTCGAGTGCCTCGCGCGTGAACTGGCCGGTGCGGATGAACTCGTCGCGCCCTTCGGTCAGCAACAGACCGAGATGGTAGTGGTAAAGCGGTTCGCGTGGTTCGAGATCGATGGCCGCCATGATCCACGGCAGGGCCTCGACCGGTTTGCCGTCCTCGGCGAGGTGCTTGGCGAGCTGGTTCTTCACGACCGGGATGTTGGGGTCCAGCTTGTTGGCCTTGAGCAGGATTCCCACCGCCTCCTTCGTCATACCGACCCGGCCGAGCAGCATGCCGTAGGGGACATACGCCGCGGCGAAATCCGGGTTCTTCTGGATCAGGATGTCGTAGCTGTTGATGACGCCCTGCAACTCGCCCCGCAACCAAGCTTGGTCGAGCTGGTCGCCCTCCCCTTCCGCCTTGGCCAGGATGTCCCGCTGCCGCGCAACGATTTCCTTCAGGGTTTTCTCAGCCATGGTCTCGGCCGAGGCGCCCACGGCCAGCCAGAGCAAGGCGCCGAGCAGGCAAGCTGTCCGCCCAAGGTTAAATTGCATGGGCCTACGACACGGTCTTCGCCGAAGCGTTCAAGGTTTTATGCGATAACTTATGCACGGCGGAAGTAGCATTCATGACGCTTCGGAGGTTGAAAGTAACCGGATTGGCACGTGCGCCATGGCATATACCGTGCTACTGTAATTAATTGTCATGAGACAATTGCTTTCGAAGAACTCCCTGAAAATGTTCTTTGACTTTGGTGGGATCCGGGCGCGAGGCCGCCGGGTTCACCCATGGACGCTGTGTGTCTCTGTCGGGCTGTCGGATCAGGCGTAGCTTTTCACGCTGCCCGGTTGCCCCAAAACCATGCTTTCGCCGCGAATGGACCGGCTTGCCGGGACGTTTGCGGTGGAACGGGGTGTTTGCCTGCGGTCCTTCCGGCCGGTGGCGGCGCCTTGCCAACACAGAGAAAACAAACTCCGCCTCACCGCGGAGATTAATGCAATGAACACAAAGTCCAAAATCGTCCTCAGCCTCGGTCTGCTCCTGGCTCCGCTCGCCCTGCTGGCGAAGTCCCAGGAGACGGCCTATGTTGAGTCCTACCATGGTCGCTCGGATATTCCGGTGCCCATCTCGGTCGTCACGCCCGAGGTGGATTCCCGGTTTGCCGGGCAACAGGTGGTGCTCGAGTTCGTCGTTGATACGACGGGCAAGCCGGCGCAGATCGCGTCGACCACGCCCGGCGCCGACGCCGAACTCGTAACGGCCGTGCTGGCCGCCGTGGAGAAGTGGCAGTTCGCCCCTGCTCTCGCGGACGGCAAGCCGGTCGCACGCAAGGTCGCGTTGCCCGTGAAAATCGTCGATCCGTTCGCCGAGGTCTCACGCTACGCGATGAAGTAATCCATCAGCCAACAACCAAGGCCGTCTCCCGCGCAAGCGGGAGGCGGCCTTGTCATTTCTCTTTCCGGAAATCGCCCTAAGGCGTCACCGCCCGCCCGCGTTTGCCCTGGCCCCGACTACCTTCGACAAGGCCGGGGGCGTGCTCAGCCTCGCCAACCGGTTTGAGCCGGTTCTCGGCCGAGAAGGAAACGCCGCAACAGCAGGACGCCCAGGATTACCGCTCCTGCGGCGCCGATGATCGCATGTGGCAGCAGATGGCGGCCCTCCGCCAACCCGATGCCCAAGGCTGATCCACCCCAGCCCGCCACACCATAAAGGAAGGCTGCCAGCCCTGGCCGCAGGCTGCGCGCCGGATAGAATACCAGTGCGGTTGAATAGATCGACACCCCTGCCGTGTAGAGCAGCGCTCCTTTCCCCAACGCGTGGGCGCTTTGGTCGATCATCCAGCATGCGGCCAGCAGGGCGATTGCGCCGACGGCCACCGTCCGGCCCATCCAGCGCCGGTCTAGCGCGAAGCCCGCCAGCACGGCGGCGATCAGGTGCATGCCGGCATTCGCCTCCATCCGGCCGGCCCCGCTCCATGTCTCCCCCTTCAGCGCCGGCGTATGCTGGATGATATAGAACGCCGCTGAATCCAACCCCACGAGCAGCAGGAAAACCAGCGTCCAGGCCCCGCGCCCTGCCAAGGAGTGATCAAATCCTCCGGGCGTGTGCGGTGGGGCGTCAAACTCCAAGGAAGCGGCTCCGGCGACTCCGGCCGCCGCCGCCAGCACCCCGAGACCGGCTTGGACGGAAGCTCCGGCGGCAAACACCGGCGGCAGGTTGCAGAAGCCATAGGCCAGCCCGGTGCCAGCCCCGATGATCGTGCCCAACCGTCCACCGCCCACCGCCCGGCGCAGACAGCTGGCCAGTGTCACGGTGGCGAAGCCGGTCCCCAGCCCCGCCAGCAAGGCCACCCCTTGCAGGACGCCGTCGCTGTGCGCGACCACCGACAGTCCCGCCGCCAGCGCACAGACCGTGAACCCCATCATCAACAGCACCCGGCTGTGGTGCGGCCGATAAGATTTCGCCGCCAACGCGCTGCCCGCTATGCCGGCCAGCCCCATGATCGCCATGACCGGCTTGACCGCATCCGGCCTCCCGCCGGCCACCGCCAGCACGGTTTTTAGAAATCCAAACTGCGCGAAAATCAAAAAATACCCGTAGGTCGCCGCAACGGTCAGCACCGCCGCGACGACATTCCGCTTCCCCGGCTGGTATTCTTGCTGAGCCATGCTTGTCGCTTATGACGCATCATGTTGCGCCCGGTCCCCGGAAACCTCTAGAGAAAAAACTTGCCCCGCACCGCTGTCGCCATCATCTAAACGGCCCTCGATCCCATGGTTCTCAACCATCATCACCATCACCAAAGCTAGCCTTCCCCGCGCGGGAAGGCCGGAGTGCCTTGCCCGTGGCTGATGGATCAGATTTCCAAACCCCGGCAGGTGCATCCGCCGGGGTTTCTTTTTGCCCCTTTTCCCGCGACCTCAGCCCGATTTTAGCCTACAACTCCACACCTCCCATGCCCACCTCAACACCCAAGGACCGCCTCCGGCTCGCCGTGCAAAAAAGCGGCCGCCTCTCCACGGACTCGCTCGACCTGCTCGCCAGCTGCGGCATCCGGGTCAAGAGTCCCAAGGAGCGCCTGCTGCTGCATGCGGACAACTTCCCGATCGACGTCCTGTTCGTGCGGGATGACGACATCCCACAGCTCGTCATGGACGGCGTGTGCGACCTTGGCATCGTCGGCACCAACGTCCTCGAAGAAGCCGCGCTTGAGCGCCGGCTCAACGGCACGGTCGGCGGCTACTTCGTCGAACGCGCGCTTGATTTCGGCGGCTGCCGGCTCGCCATTGCCCTCCCTGAGGAGCGCGCGTACGCCGGCGCCCGCGACCTGCAGGGCCTGCGTATCGCCACCTCCTATCCGCAACTGACGAAGCGCTTTCTCGCCGACCAGAAGATCACGGCCGAGGTCGTCTACCTCAGCGGCTCGGTGGAGATCGCCCCGCGGCTGGGCCTCGCCGACGCCATCTGCGACCTCGTGGCCAGTGGCTCCACCCTTGAGGCCAACAAGCTCCGGGCGGTCGAGACGATCTTCAAGAGCACCGCCGTCCTCCTCCGCAATGTCCGGGAACTCCCGGCGGAAAAGACGCACGCCCTTGAGATCCTGCTCCGCCGCATTGATGGCGTGCAGAAGGCCGCCGGCACCAAATACATCATGCTGCACGCCCCTAAGGCCGCGCTGGCGGAAATCAAAAAGCTCCTCCCGGGCTCCGAGAACCCCACCATCCTCCCGCTTGCCGGCGACGACACCAAAGTAGCGCTGCACGCTGTCTGCGCCGAGTCCGTCTTCTGGGAAACCATGGAGTCGCTGAAGAAAGCCGGCGCCAGCAGCATCCTTGTGCTTCCGATCGAAAAAATGATGCTTTGAAACCTGTCGGGCGAGACCAGGTGGTTCCGCCCTGTCGCCCATGCAACCCCTCGTCTGGAAAAAACTCACTGCGGCGCGACGCACCGCCGCCCTCCGCCGCCCCGCGCAGCAGGCGCAGCCGGCCGTGGCCGCCGCCGTGCGCGCGATCATCGCCCGCGTCCGGCACGACGGAGATGCGGCCGTGCGCGCGCTCACCACGAAATTCGACGGCGTGACCTTGGGCTCCCTGCGCGTGACCCCCGCCGAGTTCGCCGCGGCGGAGGCCGGCCTGGGCCGGGCCGACAAGGCTGCGCTGCGCGCCGCCTATCTCAACATCCACACCTTTCATGCCGCCCAGCGCGTCGTGGATCTTCGCATTGAGACCCAGCCGGGCATCGTCTGCGAAAAAACCACCCGCCCGATCAACCGCGTCGGCCTCTATGTCCCGGGCGGCAGCGCCCCGCTGCCCTCCACCGCACTGATGCTCGGCGTGCCGGCGCAGCTCGCCGGCAATCCCGTGCGCGTGCTGTGCACGCCGCCGGACAAAGCCGGCGGCATCAACCCGTGGATCCTGTACGCCGCGAAACTCTGCGGCATCACGGAAATCTACAAGGTCGGCGGCGCCCAGGCGATCGCCGCCATGGCCTACGGAACCGCGGGCATTCCGAAATGCGACAAGCTCTTCGGGCCGGGCAACGCCTTCGTCACCGAGGCCAAGCAGCAGGTCGCACGCGATCCCGACGGCGCCGCCCTCGACCTGCCGGCCGGTCCGTCCGAGGTGCTGGTCATCGCGGACAACCGCGCCAACCCCGCCTACGTCGCCGCCGATCTGCTCTCGCAGGCCGAGCACGGCCCTGATTCGCAGGTCGTGCTGGTCACCTTCTCCCGGGGTTTCGCCCGGCGCGTACTGCGCCAGTTGGAAAGACAGCTCGCCGGACTCCCCCGCGCCGCCCTCGCCCGGCGGGCCCTCGAGCACAGCCGTCTTTTCATCGCGCGGGATCGCGCTGAGGCTGTCGAGATCGCCAATCGCTACGCGCCCGAGCATCTGATTCTCCAGGTCGCTAAGCCGCGCCCCCTGCTCGCCGGGATCACCACCGCCGGTTCCGTTTTCCTTGGCGACCTGACGCCGGAGTCCCTCGGTGACTACGCCAGTGGCACCAACCACGTCCTGCCCACCTACGGTTGGGCCCGGGTTTGCAGCGGACTTGGCCTCGCGGACTTCCTTCGCACCATGACCGTGCAGTCGGCCAGCCGCTCCGGTCTGCAGAAGATCGGCCCGGTGGTCGAACGCCTCGCGCTCGCGGAGGGCCTCGCCGCCCACCAGCGGGCGGTGCGCGTGCGTTTGGAGAAAACGTCCCGATGAACACCACCGAAGCCGTTCTTCAGCTCGTCCGCCCTGACATCCTCGCGCTCACGGCCTACAGCTCCGCGCGCAAGGAGGCCAGCGGCGGCCGGGTGTGGCTCGACGCCAACGAGAACCCCGAGACCCCCTCGGCGCACCAGCCGCTGCTCAACCGCTACCCGGAGCCGCAGCCGGCCGATCTGGTGGCGCAACTGGCCGCACTCTACCGCGTCGGCCGGGACCAGGTGCTGGTGACCCGCGGTTCCGACGAGGGCATCGATCTTCTCCTGCGCACCTTCTGCCGCGCCGGACAGGACGCCATCCTCATCACGCCGCCGACCTACG
>CAZZDB010000041.1:0-23368 GCA_964652485.1 uncultured Oleiharenicola sp. | reverse complement strand
TCCAGATCCCGATCATCTCGTCCGACATGGACACCGTGACCGAGTCGCGCATGGCGATCGCCATGGCGCTGAACGGCGGCCTCGGCCTCATCCACTACAACCTGCCCGGCAAGGACCAGGTGAAGGAGGTCGCCCGGGTGAAGCGCCATATCCACGGCCTCATCCAGGATCCTATCACCGTCGCCCCCGGCGCCCTGGTCAGCGAGGTCCTGGCGATGATCGACCAGAAGCGCTTTGACTTCCGCACCTTCCCCGTGGTCGACGAATCCGGCAAACTCGCCGGCCTGCTCTCGGGCAACCTCGTCAAGGAACGCTACAAGTCGAAGAAGGTCGCCGAGGTGATGACGCCCCGGAAGCAGCTCATCACCGTCCTCGACAAGAACATGGCCGCCGATCCGATCAAGGAGGCCGACCGCTTCTTCACCGTCAACGTGGGCATCCACAAGATGCTCGTCGTGGACGACAAGGACCATCTCCGCGGCCTCGTCACCAGCTCCGACGTCGAGCGCATCACCGGCGAGGCCAAGTCCCGCCGCAAGCCGGCCCGCGACGCCAACTTCCGGCTCGTGGTCGGCGCCGCCATCTCGCCCGTCCGCAAGCCGAACGGCGAACTCGACCGCGACAAGATCCTCGCGCAGGTCGGCGAGCTCGTCCACGAGGCGGTCGACGCGATCGCGGTCTCGACCGCCCACGGCCACACCGCCGGCGTCGGCGACGTGGTCAAGCTCATCCGCGGCGCGTTCAAGGACCTCACCATCATCGCCGGCAACGTCACCAGCGGCGAGGGCGTCGATTTCCTCGCCCAAGCCGGCGCCAACGCCATCAAGATCGGCCAGGGGCCCGGTTCCATCTGTACGACCCGCATCGTGGCCGGCGTCGGCATCCCCCAGCTCACGGCGCTCCACGTCGCCAGCCGCAGCCAAGCCCGGCGCGGCGTACGTCTCATCGCCGACGGCGGCATCACCAAGTCGGGCGACATCGTGAAGGCGCTCACGATCGCCGACGCCGTCATCCTCGGCGGGCTGCTCGCCGGCTGCCGCGAGGCGCCGGGCGAGATCATGGAAATCTCGGGCAAGCTCTACAAACAATACCGCGGCATGGGCAGCCACGCCGCGATGAAGGCCGGCTCCGCCGCCCGCTACGGCCACGACAAGAACGACACCGCCCGCAAGGTCGCCGCGGAGGGCATCGAGGCCCTCAAGGAGGTATCCGGCTCGGTGGACGATGTCCTCGGCAACCTGATCGGCGGCGTGCAGAGCGGCATGGGCTACCTCGGGGCGAAGGACCTCGCCGAATTGAAAAGCAAGGCGCGCTACGTCCGGGTGACCCCGGCCGGCCAGAAGGAAGCCTCCCCGCACGACGTCATCGAGGTGGCCACCCGCCACGGGTGAGCCAGGCTCGCCGGGATGCGCGCTGTGTCGCCTCCCTCTTCCACCACTTGGGTGAAAATGCGAACCACCAACAGCGAGCCCTTTTTTCTTCAACTCCACTTTGCGCACCAACAGCCCCAAGTTTCCTTCGGGCCAATACTCCACCGGCAGGACTTAGGTATTATGATCTTTTGCAGCGGTATATCCGCGATACTTCTCTTCCGACTTGTTCCAGATGCTTGAGCCGACGAACCAACCGGCGATCGGCCAGACAATCGCTGCGATAACAAGAGTGGAAACTGAGAAGCCTCGCCTCCAACACGAAATGAGCGTCGCGATGGTTCCAGCCGAAACGCCCCAGATGATGACTCCGTAGAGGAGAATATATCTTCTCCTACCGAGCTTGCGCCTGAATTCCCACTTTTCGAGGCCCTTCGGCAGCTGGTCGTTCATCGTGAAAGTCTTCTTCGCCTAATTACGAATATGCCATCCCGGGGATGGCGTGTTCACTTTGGTAATTATTCGAGGCCGAGATCATCGGACTAAGAGCCTTATCTCCGGTCTGGGGGTCCGAGAGTGGCTGGGTAATATCTGGCGGTGTTGAACATGCGGAGGGGTTTCTGCCTGGCGAAATCCGGCCCGTGGTCCCGCCAGCTCGGCCAGAACCTAGAGTGGCGGGTCCGGCCTTCAACCGAAAACGCCACCGACCGACCGCGTCAGTCGCCGGCCCGTGGCCGGGCGAGGCGACAGTGGCGCGGAACCAAGCCGCCCTACCCCGCCACTCACTTTGGCGCCGGGAAGAAATTCACCGCGAAGGCCGCATACACGATCACCGGCTGGCCCTTGACCGTGGGTGGCTTGAATTGCCAATAGCGGACCGCCTTGAGCGCATTGCGGACCAGGAGCGGCGAGGAGGCCGATTCCACGTGCGGTACGCGCACGTGGCCCTCCTCGTCCACGTAAAGCGTCACCATCACCCAGTCCGCCTTCCCCCCGGTCGGCGTGTAGCCGTCCGGGAAATAGGGCACTGCCTGGCGCACATACGCGAGGCGGCTGTCCAGTTCCTCCTCGAGGAACGCGTGAAACTTCAGGTCGGGCCGGCCGCCGCGGATGGCCAGCTGACGGTGTTCCACCGCCTCGAAGGTGTTCAGGCCCACCGAAAATTCCGGCCGGAACTCGTAGCCGAAATTGAAACGCGACGGGATGGGCACGCCCTTGAAAAGCAAAGGGGCATACTTCGTGTCCCTGGCCTCGCGCATCAGCGCGTCGCCGAAATATTTCTCGGTGTAGGCGACCAGCAGGTAGTCGGTCGCGGTGCCCTTCTCGTCCACGTCGACGCAGACGGTGGCGAATCCCTTGGCAATCCCGGCCGCGTAGGCGCTGCCGGGAAAAAACAGGTTCACCGGCGGTTCGCTCGGTGCCAGACCGCCACCGCTCAGATCGGCCTTGGAAATGGCCGGGAAATCAGCGAGCCGCGCGCTGGTGATGGTCATCGTCGGCAGCTGCACCGGCGGGGCGGGATCCACCGGGAGGGAGGAGCCCCTCGACGGGTCCGTGGGTTGCTGGGCCAGCGCGCCAGGGCCGACCGGCGACAAGACACCGATCAGGAGCACGAAGAAGGCTCTGGCGAAGGATCGCATCATGGCGGAAATCGGGGTCGCTGATCAGGAGCCGCCCGCAGGATAAACGCGCACGTAGTCGACGCGGAGTTCCTGGGGAAACATGGTGGTGGCGTCCGGATAGCCGGGCCAGTGTCCGCCGATCGCGAGGTTGAACAAAAGGAAAAAAGGCGCGCCGTCGAAGACCCAGCTTGCGCCCGCAGGCAGGTCGGCCGGCGTCCGCACGTGGTAGATGCGGCCGTCGAGCGACCACGCAATCCGGCCGGGCGTCCAATCGGCGGCGAAGACATGGTAGGCGTCGCCGAAGGTGGCGCCTGCCGGCAGATCGGTGGACTTGGTGAGACCCTGCTTCCCGGAGTAACCGGGGCCATGGATCGTGCTGTGCAGTTTCGCGGGCTCATGCCCCGGCGCTTCCATGATGTCGATCTCGCCGCATGCCGGCCATTCGATCCGGGCGATGCTCTCGCCGAGCATCCAGAAAGCAGGCCAGACGCCCTGGCCGCGCGGCAGCTTCATCCGCGCCTCGATGCGGCCGTGAGTCGCCGCATATCTGCCTTGGGTCTTGATCCGGGCCGAGGTGTAGCGACCATCCGGCGTGCGCACCGCCCGGATGACCAGCGCCTTGCCTCCGGTGGCCTCCGGATCGTCGGCCACAAAGGAATTCTCCCGCGAGTCGGTGTAGCACTCGAGCTCGGCATTGCCCCAGCCGTTGTCGCCGAGGTCGTGGGTCCAGACGGCGGGGTTCGGACCCGTGCCGGCTGGCTGGTTGAAATCATCCTGCCAGAGCGGCACGGCGGAGATCGGTTTGGTCATGGGAGACATGAGGCGGTCAGTGGGCCGGGGAGGGCTGGGTCGCCCGCTGGTAGACGCGCACGTAGGCGATTTCCATGCGCTGGGGAAATGCGGCTTCATCGACGCCATTCGCGCCGCCCCAATCGCCGCCCACGGCGAGATTCAGCACCAGGTGAAAATCGCGCGTGAAAGGCCACGACTTCCAGTCGCCCCCATCCCTCCGGGAGGTGAAGTAATGGTGGTCGTCAACGTAGATGCGGATCTCGTCTTCGTCCCATTCCATCCCGTAGGTATGGAAGGCGGTGCCGGCATCAGGCACCGCGAAGGTGGCCGTGCGCTGGTTATGGTTCCGCCACTGGTTCTGCTGCGAGTGGGTCGAGGCGTGGACGACGCCCGGGGCGAAGCCGACGTGTTCCATGATGTCGATTTCCCCGTTGTCGGGCCAGCCGCCGTTCCCGAGGTTCCACACCGTGGGCAGCATCCAGATGGCCGGCCAGGTGCCGCGGGCCAGGGGCAGCCGCGCCCGGATTTCCAAGCGTCCGGATTTCCAGTCGCCCTTGTTCTTGGTGACGAGACGGGCCGACGTGTAGGCCGAGTCGTGCCACGATTCACGGCGCGCCTCGATGACAAGATGTCCGTCTTCCACACGGCAGTTCTCACGGCGCGCCTCGGTATAGAACTGCAGTTCGTGGTTGCCCCACCCTGTGCCGCCGACGTCGTAGCTCCACCGCGCCGGATCGGGCTGGGTGCCGTGATCAAACTCATCGTCCCAAACCAGCTTCCAGCCAGCGGGAGCGGCCGGCACCGCCGCAGGAGTCTGGGCCTCTAGAAGCGGGACAAAGCCCGCCACGCTCGCGACCAAGAGGCCAATGAAGATGACGCGGCCGTGCCTCATCGGGGAGTCCTCACATAGGTTTGGATGGCATGCGCCGGGATGGAGCACGCGAACGACTCGCCACCGGCGGTCAGCGCGAAGCCGGCAACGGCCTCGGCCTCGTTGAGCACGATGATCACCAGCGAGCCGTCGGGGTTGGCAAAGGCGACAGATTGAAGCGCAGCCGGCCCGCCGGCGGAGCCAATCCGGTACGCTCCGGGTTGCACGAAGCGGCTGAAGTGACCGATGTAATAGTAGCCGCTCTGGTAACGGACCTCGCCGGTGCGGGTATCGATGATGACGGGGGCGTCACAGAAGTTGCCGACGTGGTTGGGTCCGCCACGCTGGTCGAGCACGATGTTCCAGTCGATGAAACCGCACACCCAGTGGCGGAAATCGCCGATCATCTGGCGCGCGTAGCCCTCGCCGTGCTCCCAGGCGCCGATCTTCGCGCCACCTTCCCAGCAGCCCTCGGTGAAAAGGACATGTTTTTCGGGAAAGGCCGCGTGGACACGGGACGATGCGGCAAAGTCGTTGCTCACATACCAGTGCAGCGCGGCACCCCAGAGGAATTTCGCCGACTCGGGGTCGCCGAAGGAGGCCGACGCAAACTTTCCCAGGATATCGCGGTTGTGGTCGAAGGAGAGCAGTTTGACGTCCGTGAGACCGGCCTTGGCCAGGGCCGGGCCGAGGTGATCGCGCACAAAGTCGTGCTCCTGCTGCGGCGTGTAGAGGCAGGACTCCCAGACCTGCCGGGCCTCGGGTTCGTTTTGCACGGTGAGCGCCCAGACCGGGAGATGCTCGGCCCGCATCGCCTGGACGAATTTCACGTAATACTGCGCCCACGCCGGGGCATATTCGCCGCGGAGCGAGCCACCGTCGTCCATGCGGTTGTTGGTCTTCATCCAGGCCGGCGGACTCCACGGCGAGGCCAGGAGATTGAGTTTGCCGCCGGCGGCAGCGTTCGCGTCATGGAGCAGCGGCAGCAGCCAGCGGCGCATCGGCGCGAGGGAGAAGTTCAACAGGTCGTAGTCGCCCGGCGTCGGGTCGAGCTCCCAGCTATTGAGGGAGAAATCGCAGCTGTTGATGTGGGTGCGGGCGAGCGTGTACCCGTTGCCATCGTGCTGACCGTAATAACGGCGCAGAACCTCCGCCCGTTTCTCCGGTGAGACCTGAGCAAGAACCCAGGCCGACGACTCGGTCAGCGCCCCGCCGAATCCGACCATGTCCTGGAAACGCTCCGCCGGATCGACCGTGATCGCATCCGCGGGCGGTGCAACGGCGGCCGGGGCGGCGACGACCGCCAGGCGGTGGCCGTTGTCGCGGGCCGTCTCGACGACCGACCAGTTGCCGGCGAAAAGCAGAGACGGCATAAGGACGGTGAGGCGGGCGATGGACGGGAAAAGGAGGCGTCGCATGGGCGGGTGAAGAACTCAGGCCCCGGCGGGGGCGGGTTCAGGGGTCTGGCGTGCGGCCAGGTCGCGCTCGATCTGCTTCACCTGCGGTTCGTCCAGCGGGTAGAACCACATGGCGACGCCGGCCAGCAGGGCGAAGACCCCGGGCAGCAGGCTGAAAAGCAGAGTGATGCCGTGGATGACCCGCGGGGTCTGCGCGACATTGGCCACGAAGCCGTAGTAGCCAAGCAGCCAGCCGATCATCGCGCTGCCGATGGCGAGCCCGACCTTCTGCACAAAGACGGTGGCGGAAAAGATGAGGCCGGTGGCGCGCCGGCCGAATTTCCAGTGCCCGTAGTCCGCGGTGTCGGCATACATCGACCAGACGATGGCGGGCGTCGGTCCGGCGGCGAAGGACGCGATGATGTTCAGCGCGTAGAGCAACCGGAGATCATGCGGATCGACCAGATAGCAGGCCGTGATGGCCGCCCCGTTGATCAGGGTCAGCCAGATCATCAGCGAACGGCGGGAGAAGCGCGCGGTGAAGAGCTTCGTCGCCAGCGCCCCGATGATGAAGCAGAGGAAGCCGACGAGGTTGAAGTTCCCGATGGCCGTCTCCTGCCCGATGCAGTATTTGAAGTAGTAGATGCCGGCGCCGTTGCGCATGCCGGTGTTCGTGAGATTGAGGAACGCGACAAAGAACAGGACCAGCCAGGGGCCGTTGGACTTGAGGTCGCGCAGGTCGCGGCCGAGGGAGCCGGGTTCGTCCGGCGGCGAGGCCACCCGCTCCTTTGTGTTCGCGAAGGTGTAGAGGAACAGGCCCACGGAAATCACAGCGAAGATCGCCATCGTGTTGCGGAAGCCGACCGCGGGCGCGGCGCCAGCGGGTGTGAGGAAGTCCTTCAGGCCGGGCACGAGCCAGCCGATGAGCAGCGCCCCCAGAAAGGCGCAGGCGAAACGGTAAGAAGAGAGCGAAGTGCGGTCCTCGGACGACGGCGACATCACGCCCATGAGGGCGCCGTAGGGCGTGTTGATCGCCACATAGGCGACCAGCATCAGTGAATAGGTCACGTAGGCGTAGATGAGCTTGCCGTCGGCCGCCAGCTGCGGGTTGGCGAACATCACGTAGCCGAGTATGCCGTAGGGCAGCGCACCCCACAGGATGTAGGGTCGGAATTTGCCCCAGCGCGTGTTGGTGCGGTCGGCCAACAGGCCGACGACAGGATTCAGGGCGGCCACCGCGATCGGCACGACGAGCATCAGCGTGCCGACGGAGGCGGACGCGAGGCCGAAGATGTCCGTGTAGTAATAGACCAGGAAAAGGTTGAACACCTGGAAATAGAAATTCGAGGCCGTGTCGCCGAGGCCGTAGGCGAATTTTTCCTTGAAAGAGAGTCGGTCGCTGGGGGAGGTCAAGGGAGGGGAGGTTGGGGTTGGTCGGGCACACCGGACTTGGCGGGTCCGAGCAACACGATGCGCGCAGGGCGCGTCGGACGAAAGGGGAAAGAGGCGGAGGGATGGGCGCGCACCGGCTAGCACCGGTGCGCGCCTGCAAACCTAACCCCCGAGCAGTCCTTCACGAAACAGGACCACGGAATGATCGAGGCGCGCCAATCGGTCAGAACCCGATCTCATAGGAGAGATGGGCGGTGATCGGTGGGTTGTAGATCAGGCCGTAGAGTTTCGTGTCGTCCAAGAGATTGAACACGTTCAGCTGGACGGACTGGCTGTGGCCGCCGCCGCTCTTCCATTCCTTGCGGACGAAGGCGTTCACCGTCAGCTGGGACGGCATATAGAGGACGATGACCTTGCCGCTCGCGTCGGTCTGGACCTGATTGCTACCGTGGGTCACACCAGAGAAATAGGCACGCTTGGAGGCCCAGTCGCCGCCGGCGCCGACCACCCAGCCCTTGAGCGAGCCGCCGAACTTGTAGTTCATGAACAGCGTGAAACGGTTCCTGGGAGTATCATCACCCGGGAAGACACCCGTGTTCGTGCGCGTCGAAGTGTCGGTCGGGTCCGTGTAGGCTGCGGCCAGCGTCTGGCCCTTGAGGCCGAATCCGCCATTCGGGAAATACCAGGTCGCCCATCTGTCCTGCGGATAGGGATATTTGATCCACTGGCCCTTGTTGGTCAATTGGACGGAGCTGTTGACCGCACCGGAGAATACAAACTGCAGGTGGTCGTTCGGGGTCCACAGGATCGTGCCGTCCCAGCCGGAGGCCTCGGAGGTCGATGGGATGGCGGCCTGCTGCGAGCCATTCTGGAAGGCAGCGTCGTCCAAGGTCGCGTTGTTGATGCCAGGGTCGTTGATGTCGTTGCCGTGATAGGGCCAGCCCGCCCAGCCGGGCGCGGCGGCGGCAAAGAATGCATCCATGAACGCCGCGCCCTCGGGCTTGCTGGCGTTCAGGTAAATGCTGCCGGAATCGGCGCTCTTCCCGTTGATCGGGGAGACCAGGGTGACCGCGCCGGCATTGCAGGCGGCGATCCAGGCCGCCTGCTCCGCCGCGTTGGGCGTGTAGGTCTGGCCGTTGGCGACGAATTGCCCGGGGAACGGGTTGTAGAAACCCGTGCCGTTGGCGTCACCGAGATTGTAGATGATGGGCTTGGTCGGATCGAAGCGCGGATGGCCGAGCGGGGCCGGCGTGGAAAAGCCGGAGGCCAGCCAGGCGTTCTTCGTTATCTTGTAGTGGCTGATCGACCCGGAGATCTTGCCGTCCAGAAAGTCGAACTTGATTCCGATCTCCTTGCTCTTCGCGGTGTCGGCCCCGACCGGAGCCCCGCTCATGGCCTCGTGCAACCCGCCGAAGTTCGGCTGAAAGCCGTCCGCCTTCAGCGCGAAGACCGACAGGCTCTTCGTAAGCTTGAGCATGGCACCCAGCTGGCGGGAAGTCGCCTTGGTCTGCGCTGCGACGCTTGTGGTGGTCGTGGCCGCGCCCGCGGAGGTTAGCTGCGTGTTGGTGGACCAGTTGTCGCTCGTGTCCTTGCGGATGCCGGTCATGAGGATGATCCGGTCGTCGACACCCTTGAAGCTGAGAAACTTGGCAAAATTGTTCAGATAAAACGCCTTGTCCCAGCCCTTGTTGATGACGTCCTTGCTGTTCTGATAGAGGCCGGGTGCCGGCGAACCGTCACCTTGGGTGGCGAAGCGGATGGGCGTGAGATCGAGTGGACCCTTGAAGCTGTAGAGCCCGGGCAACGTCTGCCAGTTGTCAGAACCGATGCGGTTGTAGAGTTCCGAGTAGCCGGCGAGCACCTGGTCTTCCAGGCGATACCATTTGTTTTGGAACATCAGTTTGCGGGCGGTCAGCTCGACCCGCTCCTGGTCGCGCGCGGTCGTCGCGTGGTTCTGGTTCCACGCATAGCGCACCACCTCGTTGGCGAAGGTGCCGTATTGCAGGTTGCCGTTGGACGGCGTCACCCCATCGAGACCGTTGTCGAGCGCGGTCAGCATGATCGTCTGCGAGAGATTGTAGCCGGGATTGCCGACGGAGACCTGCTGGATCCCGCCGTTGGCGTCCTGGGTCTGGACCTTGTAGTTGGTGTGGTTGTACCCAATCAGGAAGTCCACCTGCGGCAGGTATTCGGTCTCCTTCAACAGCTGCTGGGTCAGGAGGACCTCGACGTTCGATTGCTGCTGGTTGTCGTACGTGTCCGGACCGCCGAGGTTGAACGTGCGCTTGTCGGCGCCCGGCGGCCAATAGAAGCCGGTGGCCTCGAGCTGGTCATTGTTGATGGGCGTCGCCCCGGTGCCCTGGGCGGCGCGCAGGGCGCGGAAGCCATAGCCGTTCTGATTGGAGCGGGCGAATTCCGTCTGCACAAGGATCTCGGTCGTCTTGGTCGGCTGCCACGAAAGGGAAGGCGCCAGGAAGTTGTGCGAATTCTTCTGCGAGTCGACGTCGGTCTTCGAACTTTCCCAGGCTCCGATCATGCGGTAATCGACCCCGGAGTTCTCGCCGACCGGCCCGGTTACGTCGAGGGAGGTGCGCATGAAGTCGTCGCTGCCATACTGGAAGGAAGCCAAACCCTGCTGCCGGTGCAGCGGGCGCTTGGTCAGATAATCGACCACACCGCCGAAGTTGCCCGTGCCGTAAAGCAGGGCGTTGGGCCCCTGCACCACCTCGATGCGGTCGATATTGATGGCGTCGCTCGGGCTGCCACGAAGGAAGCCGTCGCGCAGGACGTTGTTGGTGATGAAGCCACGGATCTTGAGCTGGGTGCCGCTGATGTTCGAGGTGACGCCCTCGGGGTTGTTCACGCCGCCCGGACCGTAGGCGCTGCTCTGGATGCCGCCGATGCCCCCGTTGTTCTCCAGGTCATTCTGCGTCTGGAGCGAGATGCCGGAGATGTAGGAGAGAGATTTTCGCAGGTCGGTCGCGCCGATGTCGTTGATGAACTCGCTTGTGACGACCTGCATCGGGATCGGCAGATCCTTGATCGCGGCGTCCACCCGTGAACCGGAGATGGCGTTGGTCGCGGCGTAGCCGCGGTCCTTCTCGGTCGTGACCTTGAAGGGCGACAGCACGACCGCCTCGTCCTTCTTGTCGAGATCCGCGACGGCCGCAGGCTTGTCACTTGTCGTTTGGGCACCGGCCGCCAAAGGCCAGGCAGTCAGGAGGGCGGAACAGACCAGCAGTCCGGCACGAAGCGCGGAGCAATGTTTGGGGTTCATAGCGGAACGATTTTTGGGGTTTGGTGTTACCAGCAATTTATCGGACCTTTCGCTCGGGATCCACGAAGGGGAACAAGCGGCCGGCCGGATGCATTGGGGGTAAAAGACGTTAAGGGGAAGAGCCGCATCGACCTCTCGATGCAACGTCATCAAAAATTGAACTGAGCACATTTATGTCAACCTATATATGCACACTATTGTGCATTGACATTATCGTCGTAGTTACATCTGGTACTATCGTTATAACAGTATGTTCCATTACTACGATATGTATCTTAAGATTATAGTTGTGATATGATATTCATTTTCGTGCACAGCTTTTAATCCTTGATTTAAGGGATATGTACACTACCCATTTCAACGAGTTTCCTTACCTTTCGCAACGAAACCAGCCCGCTCCTCCCATGCCCTCCGTCAATCAAGACCAGATCGCTATCCGGCTGAATATCTCGCGTACCACGGTGTCGCGCAGTTTGGCCAATCATCCGGCCATCAGTGCGGAAACCCGCGCCAAAGTACTGGCCGCCGCGGAGGAGATGGGCTACCGTCCCTCCCCCGGGCGCATCTTGCGCCGCCACTCGAAGAACCCGCGCACGCTGGCCATCGGTGTGCTCGTCGGCATCCCCGCGGAAAACGTCGTCGTGGCAACCGCCACCTTCCCCTACATCATCAAGGGCATTCGGGACCGCGCCGAGATCGAGCGCGTCAACATCGACATCCATTATCAGCCGCCGGGCGACTTCCACCCCGAGTCGAACCGCCAGTCTGTCTTTCGCCACATCCGCAACGGTGACTGGCGCGGCATCATCCTCATCCACCCGTTCGCCGAGTCCGCCGTCGAGATGATCGCCCGCAAAATCTCGGCGGTCGCGGTGCTCGAAAGCTACAACCAGACCGGGATCGACATCATCGACACCGATGACGCTCCCGCAATCGTCTCGCTCGTCGAGAATCTCCACTCCGCCGGCCACCGGCGCATCGGTTTTCTCTCGTGGGATTATCCCGTCGGCGGCCACTGGGTGGCGCGCCGCTTCAGCGGCTACGTCGAGGCGCTCTTCAATCTCGGGCTGGAGTTCCACCCCGAGTGGGTGCTCAACGTCCACAAGCAGACCCCGCGCCTCACTCCCGCAGGAGTGACCGAGGCCGTGGTGCGCACGATCCGCCAGGAAGGGGTCACCGCCTGGGTCTGTGCCGCCGATCACCAAGCCTACCCGCTCATGCAGGACTTGCAGGCGCAGGGCATCCGCGTCCCGGAGGATTGCTCCATCACCGGCTTCGACGGACTCGAGCCACCCGCAGGGTTGCGTCGCGTCACCTCGATGCGCGTGCCGCACGAGCACATCGGGTCCTCCGCCCTCACCCGGTTGATCAACCGCATCCAGCACCCACAGGCCCCCCGCCGGAAGATTCTCGTCGAGGCCAGCCTGGTCGCGGGCGAATCGGTCGCCGCGGCGCCAGTCTCCTAGCTGTTCGCCTGCGACGGCAGCATCACATCACCTGCATCGACGTGCCCCGGGGTGGAACCTTCCAACCCCGTAGCACCAAGGGTTGACCCGGATCAGCCTGGCGTTGCGCTTCAAGCCGTCGTCGTTCAGCTTCGCGGTTCGGGCCTCTATTCCTCGTGGATTGTTCCTCACCCATGCGCCTTCACCCCCACCTCTCCACCCTCGCACGTTTTGCCTTGCCGTTCCTTCGCCTCGGCGCGGCCGTGGATGAACTTCGCCGAAACCTAGGCGCAGGCGGGTGGCTCCTGACCGGCGCGCTCACCGCAGGGTTGCACGCCGCCGTTCCCGCCCTGCTCAATGTCGATGCGCGCCCGGGTCTCGACCTGGACGGTCCGTGGCACGTCATCGTCGATCCGTACGAGAACGGCTACTTCAACTACCGGCACGAGCCCTTCGACGCGTCGGCCAGGCCCACTGGCGGCTACTTCCTCGACCGGAAGCCGGCCGACAAGTCCGAGCTGGTCGAGTATGACTTCGACACCAGCCCGACGCTGAACGTCCCCGGCGACTGGAATTCCCAGAATGAGCGCCTGTTCTACTACGAAGGCACCGTCTGGTATCGCCGGCGCTTCGACTACACGCCGGCCGGCGCCGATCACCGGCTCTTCATCTATTTCGGCGCGGCCAACTACCAGGCTGACGTCTACCTCAACGGCAAAAAACTCGGCCGGCACATCGGCGGTTTTACGCCGTTCGAGTTCGAGGTCACCGGTCAGGTGAAACCGACCGGCAATTCGCTCGTCGTCCGTGTCGACAACACCCGCCATGCCGACGCAGTCCCGACCGTGAACACCGACTGGTGGAACTACGGGGGCCTCACCCGCGACGTGAAGCTGGTGGAGACACCCGCGACGTTCATCCGCGATTACCGGGTGCAGCTCAAAAAGGGCTCGACCGAGGTGATCGAGGCGGCGGTGCAACTCGACGGCGTGCAGCGCCGCCAGCACGTCACGATCACGATTCCCGGCGCCCAACTCGCGGCCGGGGCCGACACCGACGAGACCGGCGCCGCCCATTTTGAGATTGCCGCCCCGAACCTCGCGCTCTGGTCGCCGGCAAGCCCGCACCTCCACGAGGTCACCGTGGCCGCCGCCACTGACCGGATCAGCGACCGGATCGGTTTCCGCACCATCGAGGTGCGCGGCCTGGACATCCTGCTCAACGGCCGGCCCGTCTTCCTGCGCGGAATTTCGCTCCATGAGGAGAACCCGCTGGAAGGACGGCGCGCTTATTCGACCGCCGACGCCCGCCTGCTCCTCGGTTGGGCCCGCGAGCTCGGCTGCAACTTCGTCCGGCTCGCCCATTACCCGCACAACGAGCACATGGCCCGCACCGCCGACGAGCTGGGTCTGCTGCTCTGGGAGGAGATCCCCGTCTATTGGACCATCCAATGGGAGAATCCCGCCACGCTGGACAACGCCCGGGCGCAGCTCACCGACCTCATCGTCCGCGACCGCAACCGGGCCAGCGTCATCGTCTGGTCCGTCGCCAATGAGACGCCCGTCAGCGAGCCTCGCACGCGCTTTCTCAAGTCTCTGGTCGACACCGCCCGCGCGCTCGACAACACCCGCCTCGTTTCCGCCGCGATGGAGGTTCACGGCGACCCCGCCGATGCCAACCATCGCGTGGTCGACGATCCGTTCGGTGCCTTCACTGACCTGCTGAGCTTCAACGAATACATCGGGTGGTACGACGGCCTGCCCGCCAAGCTCGCCCAGGTCTCCTGGACCCTGGCCTACGCCAAGCCCGTCGTGATCAGCGAATTTGGCGCCGATGCGCTGCAGGGTTTCCACGCCGACCGGCTCACGCGATTCAGCGAGGAATATCAGACCGACGTCTACCGCCAGACCCTCGCGATGCTGGGAAAAATCCCCCAATGGCGCGGAGCCACGCCGTGGATCCTGTGCGACTTTCGTTCGCCACGCCGGCCGCTGCCCAATGTGCAGGACGGTTGGAACCGCAAAGGCCTCATCGGCGCCAACGGCATCAAGAAAGAGGCCTTCGCCACCCTGAAGGCCTTTTACGAGGCGCAGGCCGCCGCCGGGAAATGACCCCGGGGCGGGATCGTCCGGGATGAGCCGTTGAGCCCGGCTCGCACGGCTGGCTCGCTCGCTCCATCGTTGTTTTGACGAAGGGGGCCATCCGGTGTAAAATGCCGCTTATTGCAGGAAACAAATGAACCCCGCTCGCGTCTCAAGCCTCATGTCCCACCGCCGATTCGCCTTGTTTGGACTCGCCGTGGCCTTGCTCGCACTGCCCCTCAGCTCCTTGGCCACGAGCGTCATCCCGCCACAGTTTGATGATCTCGTCGGCCAGTCCGACTATGTCGTGCGTGCCGTGGTCACCTCGGTCACCAGCGAATGGCAGACCGACGGCACGAACAAGCACATCATCACCAAGGTGGCGCTGGATGTGAGCGAGGTATACAAGGGGGTGCCGCCCCAGCCGCTGGTGTTGGAGATGCTCGGCGGCCGGGTGGGAGAGATTGCGATGACCGTCGAAGGAGCGCCCAAGTTCAACGCCGGCGACGAGGGCATTTTCTTCATCCATGGCAACGGCCAGCAGTTCTCCCCGCTCGTGGGCATCATGCACGGCGTCTATCCGATCCTCCACGACTCCAAATCCGGTCAGGATCTGGTGCTGAAAAGCAACGGCATGCCGCTCTACAGCGAGCAGGATGTATCGCTTCCGATGACCACCCTCAGCCCGACCAAGGCGAAGAATCCGACTCTGCAACCGATGACGGCCGCCGCTTTCGTCGAGAAGGTGCGTGCCTCGGCCCTAGGAACCAAACAACCCGCCCCGAGGTGATCCTGTGAAGACACTCATTGTTGGGGCAATCATCGCCCTCCTGGCAGTTACCGGCTGGAGCTACACCTACATCCTCGATAGCACCGATTCCTCACATACCGGCACCGGACTGCCGATCAAATGGGCCCCGGGTAGCATCCCGGTGCACGTTATGGCCGACAACAGCACCAAGCTGAGCGATGGAAATACCCAGGCTTCGGCCATCGTGGCCGCCATGCAGGATCCGCAACGGGGTTGGAACCAATACTTGGGCAATGTCCAGTTCAAGCCCCAGGTCTTGCCGGCGGGCAGCGGCAAAGACGGCAACTCCATCAACGAGGTGTTTTTCTCCAATTCGCCCTACGGCCAAAGCTGGGAGAAGAACACCCTGGCGATCACCACGGTCTGGTCGATCGGGAACCAGCGGAGCGAGGCTGACACGATCTTCAACACGGCTTTCACGTGGGACTCCTACCGCGGGGCCCTGCACGCCAACGGAGTACTCGACATCGAGCGGGTGGCCATCCACGAGCTCGGCCACAACCTCGGTCTCGACCATCCCGACGATGCCGGCCAGACGGTCACTGCGATCATGAACAGCCACGTGAGCAACGTCGACTCGCTGCAGGCCGACGACATCGCCGGCGTGCAGAACCTCTATGGTCCGCCGGGCGTGCCCGCCAATGACAACTTTGCCAACGCAATCGCGATCACGCTCAGCAACGGCACGACTACCGTCAACGGCTTCAATACCAATGCAACCGTCGAGCCAGGCGAACCGGCCCATGCCAGCAACGCCGGCGCCAACGGGGAGTCGGTTTGGTGGAAATGGACCGCCCCGGCGGATGGCGCCGTCACCGTCGACACCAAGGGCAGCTATTTCGACACCACGATGGGCGTCTACACCGGCCAGTCGCTCGCGACGCTCACGACCATCGGTACCAATGACGACGGCCCGGAAGTGACCGGCAGCACGACGCACAACACCTCGAGCACCGTAACTTTCACCGCGGCGGCCGGAACCACCTATTATATCGCCGTCAATGGCTTCGACAATGGGAATGGAACCGAGTGCGGCGGCATCACCTTGAACCTTGCATTCAAGGCCACGGCAACCGCCCCGGTGATCACCACCCAGCCCGCCAGCGTCACCGCGAACGCCGGCGACAATGTTTCCTTCTCCGTCACCGCGACCGGCTCCGCGCCCCTCAGCTATCAATGGTCTTTTGCCGGTAATGCCATCAGCGGTGCAACCAGCGCCTCCTACAGCCTCAGCAATGTCCAGAAGGCCAACGCCGGTTCTTACTCCGTCACGGTCACCAACAGCCTTGGCTCGGTCACCAGCAGCAACGCCACCCTCACCGTCAACGCCGTCACGCCCCCGGTGTCGACAACGCCCGCTCCCGCTTCCGGCGGAGGGGGTGGCGGAGGCGGGGCCATGGACGTCTGGTTTGTGACCCTACTCAGCGTGCTTGGCATCGGACGATTGCTCCGCAATCGTCCGTGACCGGCATGCGCGCGTTCCTCCGCCCCTATCTTCAACGTCCGCCCTGGCTTTACCTCGCCGCCACCGCTTTCGCGCTGGTGGTGCAATGCAACCCGACGTGGCGCGAAACGCTGATCTATGACCGCGCGGCCGTCGCGCAGGGCGAGGTCTGGCGGATCTGGACCGGCCATTGGATCCACTTTGGCTGGCAGCATTTTGTCCCCGACACCGGCCTGTTCCTGATCGTCGGGTGGCTGCTGGAGGAACGGCATGCCCTCTTCTCCCACGTGGCGCTCTTCCTCATGCCCGCGGTGATTTCCGCCGCGCTCTTCTGGCTGGATCCGGCGATGAGCCGCTACGGCGGACTCAGCGCCGTGGACCTAGGGCTGCTGCTCTACCTGGCCGCGCAGGGCTGGCAACGCAACTGGACCGACTGGTTCTGGCCCGCCGTCATCGCCATCTATATCCTAGAGATTGTCCTGCAGGCCCACCATGGCGGCCAGGGGGGCGGGGCCATCCGGTTCGACGATCCCGACATCCGGATCGCCACGAGCGCCCACGTCGCCGGAGCCGGCTACGCTCTGATTGCTTTTGCGACCGCGCGCTTCCATCGGCCGACGGCCAAAGAAGGTTGAAGTAGGGGCGCAGTCTTGGCTGCGCCCTTCGTGGAAGGCATTTCGTACGAGGGCGCAGCGAGACTGCGCCCGTACCCATGATTCTGCCCGCCTGCCAGCTTAATGCCAGACTTGCCGGCAAAATACCGTTGCCGCCCTGTTCCCCGTCCGCTGTGTTGGTTGTTCGTTCCCTGTTTGCCTCGCCCTGGTCCTGCGCTTGCAGGACGACGGCGGGCCTCACGCTCTCCGCTCTCATGCCGCTCACACCTTTCCGCAGCCAGCTCATCGCCGATGTCGGCATTTCCTTCGGTGACGAAGGCAAGGGCCGCCTGATCCCCGAGATCATCGAGGAACTCCGCGCCACGTCGGCCGCCGTCACCGTGGTCTTCAAGGTCAACGGCGGCTCGAATTCCGGCCATACGGCCGGCGGCATCAAGCTCAACCTCCTGCCAGCCGGCGTCGTCGAGGCCGCCGTGCCCCACCTTGCCATCGGCGCCGGCGTCGTCGCCGACCCGCGCAAGATCCTTTGGGAAGGCCGCCCGCTCGAAAGGCGAGGCTACGCGATTTTCTCCCGCCTCCTCATCGACGAACGCACCCTGGTTTCCGACTTCAGCCACCGCCTCCTCGACCTCGCCTGGGAGGACTATCGCGTCAACGTCCTGCAGGAGGAGCCCCGCGGCTCCACCGGCCGCGGCATCACGCCCGCCTACCAGGACGAGACCGGTCAGTGGCAGATTACGTTCGCCGACTTCCTCGGCGGCCCGAACTTCTTCGCCCGCAAGCTGGCCGCCCGAGCCGACCGCGCGCTCCGCACCATCCAACACGTCTGCCGCGTGAGCGAGACGAGCTGGAACGCCTTTTTCGAGAAACTCACGGTCGCCGAGCAGAACGCCAACGCCGAGGCCATCGCCATGGGCCTGTTCGCCCCGGACGACTTCGACTTCACCCAGTTCCGCGGTGCCGCGCCGTTCACGCTGAACATCGAGAAGCTCACCGGGGTTTACTGGTCCGCCGGCACGGCCCTGGCGAAGAACATCGGTGAGGTCCGCGACCTCGTGCTGCGCGAACTCGCCGCCGGCCGCTCCATCGTCGGCGAGTTCGGCCAGGCCTACTGGCTCGACAAACGCCATGGCTTCTCGCCCAACGTCACCGCCTCGCACACCTTCACGCCGGAATTCTTCGAGAGCGCGGGCATTCCGGTCCAGCCCATCCACACCTTCGCCGTCGCCAAGGCCTACGACACCAAGGTCGGCACGCACACCTTCCTCACGCAGATGGAGGACGCCCTGCCCCTCTGCCAGAAACTCAAGCAGATCGAGTTCGGCACCACCACCGGACGCCAGCGCATGGTCGGCTGGTATGACGCCGTGGAGAAGGGTGACGCCCTCCGTTATGGCGGCTACCAGGACCTGATGATCAACAAAATCGACGCGCTCAGCGGTGGCCACGAACTACTCATCTGCACCGCGTATGAGGACGCCGCGGGCAAACGCCATGCCCACGTCCCGCGCAACGAGGCCGTGCGCAAGACCCTCCGGCCTGTCTACACCAGACACGCCGGCTGGACGGAGGACCTCACCAGTGTCCGGAAATTCGCCGACCTGCCGAAAAACGCCCGGCGCTACACCGCTGCGATGGTCCGGAGTCTCGTCCAGGTGGCCTACGGCGACAAACTTCCTGCGGTGCTCCCCAATCTCCGCTACCTCGGCGTCGGTCCGCAACCCAGCCAGATCATCAAGGACGTCCCCGCCACCACGGAGCTGATCAAGTTGGCCTGAGGCGGAAGCTGGAACCGGAAAGCATTGAGCCAATCGGCGGCTCGTCTGAACCCGACCCAGGGAGCCTTGGACCACGGAAGCAAAGCCGACTGATCGCTCCGACTCTGCAGTCTCGGTGTCCTCCGTGTTTAGCATTCCATGTCTCCTTGGTCCAGCGGGCTACGCACGCCCAGTCCGGGCTTCCTAATAACCTGGAGTTAGATTTGAGCCGTGCGCACGTCGGCACGGCCCATCAGCTCTTGCAGGGTGCGGATGTCGTGCCACCCTCGAACAGGTGGCTGCCAAAGGAATGCCGCAATGTATAAGGCGAGACGCGTTTGGTTATCTCCGCTCCAAATGGCCCGATCGTTCCAAAGAGACGGCTCGCCCGCTCGGCGGGCGGGGCTGATCTGAATCGTTGGTCGAAGCGAAGAATCCTGCTGAGGGCCAAAGGGCCGCGGGGCTCACTGCCTCACCGGATCCAACTTCAGCTGCAGGAACACCGGCCGATGGTCGCTGGCGTCGCCCGCCCCGGGCCCATCCCAGATGGTCGCGCGCCCCGTCGAAACCAGGGGCCGCAGCGCCGTCGACACGAGCAGGTAGTCGAAGCGGCTGTAGACGTCCTCGCGGCGATAGAACTGCGTCCAGGTCTCGCCACGGGAATCGGTCGCGGGCAGGATCTCACCGAGTTCCCTCTCACCGCGCTTCTGCAACGCGCGGACGGCCTTGCTGCCGCGCGTGTCGTTCCAGTCGCCGCAGACGACAAACTTTCCTTTCGCCGGCTCGGGGTAACGCGCCAGCACGAGGTCGCGCACGGCCTCCGCCTCGAGCTGACGGCGGGTGGCTCCCTCGGGATCGTCCGGCCGCTCCGTGTATTTGCTCTTCAGGTGGACGACAAAGACCGAGAAATCTCCCGCGGTCGTTGCGAAGACGACCTCGAGGGCGCCGCGTTTCACGACATCCTTCCGGCCGAGGTAATTGATGGCCACGTCCGCGTACCGGCGCACTTCATTGAACGGCACCTTCGACAGCACCGCGACATGGCGGTCGGCATCCGCCGCCTCGAGCAGCGCCGCATGGGGATAGTCCTGGCCCGCTTGCTTCAGTTCGCGTCGGAAGTCGTCCAGGAACGGCTGCGCGCCCATTTCCTCGACGGTGAGAATGTCGGGCGCGAGGCCGGCGATGACCCGCCGCAGCGCGGCCTTTTCCTTTTCCGGTTTCGGATAGGCGGGACGGTAGACACCCTCGACCATGCGGTCGGCCAAGGTGTAGTTCTCAACATTGTAGGTCGCGACCGTCAGCGCCGCCGGGGTGAAAACCACCGAAGCGAGTGCCGCGAGAACCATCCAGGCGGAACGCATCAACCGGGTGGAGGGGCAGTCAAACATGGAGGCAGATCAGCCACGTAACACCCCGAATACACGGAAAGAAATCATTTCTGTGTGCTCCGTGTATTCCGTGATGACAACTTCCTCACCCCTGCAGGGCGCGTTCGCGCTCGACCAGCGTCGGGTGCGAGTAGTACACGGCGCTGTAGAGAGGATGCGGCGTGAGGTTGGAAAGATTCTTGCACGAAAGCTTCCGCAGCGCCCCGATCATCGGTCCGGCCGAGCCGAGCGCGGCCTTGGCGAAGGCGTCAGCCTCGTACTCGTGGCGACGCGAAATCCAGTTGCCGACCGGCGTGAACCAAAACGTCACCAACCCGCCCAGCAGCGCGAACAGCAGGAAGGTCGGCGCCAGCATCCCGGCGGGCAGGCCGAAGGCGGCGTTGAACCACGGGGCGTGGGCCAGCCACGCAATGGCGGCGAAGGCCCCGAACTGCAGAAGCGCGGTCGTCGCGAGGAATTTCGGGATGTGACCGCGCTTGTAATGGCCGATCTCGTGCGCGAGCACGGCCTCAAGCTCCTCCTGGCCGAGCTGCGCCATGAGCGTGTCGAAAAGCACGATGCGGCGGAACCGCCCGAACCCGGTGAAGAAGGCGTTGGAGTGGCCGGACCGCTTGCTGCCGTCCATGACCTCGATGGTCCGGGCACGGAAGCCGGTGCGCTCGGAGAGCGCGAGCAGGCGTGAGCGCTGCTCGCCATCGGGCAGCGGGGCGAGCTTGTTGAACAGCGGCAGGATGAGTTTCGGATAGAGCACGATCATCAGCAGCTGGAACCCGAACAGGAGGACAAAGCCCCACACCCACCACTGCGCGCCCACCCAGCCGACGAGCGCGAGCAGCGCCCAGGCCAGCGGAAAGCCGATAGCGAGACCGAGCAACACGGACTTGACCTGGTCCGTGATCCAGAGCCCGGGCGTGCTCTTGTTGAAGCCGAACCTGGCCTCCAGCCGGAACTGCGCCCACCACGCCAGCGGCAGGCCGGGCAGCCCCATCAGGATCATTGTTCCGATGAGAAACAGCGCGCCGCTCCACGCCGCGCCCGGCGCCAGGCCGTTGCACCTCCCCCACATCCACGGTAGCGCGCCACTGAAGAGCACCGTCAGCAGCACGGCCACGTCGTAGACGGACTCGACGGAACCGAAGCGACTTTTCGCGAGGGTGTATTCCACGGACTTCGCATAGGTCGCCTCGTCCATCACCTCGGCCAGCGCCGGCGGTCGCCGCGCCGCGTTCCGGCGCGCCTCCGCCCGGTTCATGGCCTCGAGCGCCAGCTGGGCACCCAAACGCAATAGGACAAGGGTAACAGCGGCGGGGGTAAGCCATTCCATGGCGAAATGGAGAACAGCTTTTCGGCGGCGCGCCAGCATTAAGACGGATACACCCTCCCCGTCCTGTCGGGCGCCAGTGCTCGGGCGCGCTTCCGCGCCAGTAGAAACCGCGCTTTTTACGCCCCCGGGCCCGCAGGAAAGATTGGTTGAAATCGCTTCCGAGCGCCGCATCTTGGCGGAGTGGACTCAGACAAGACTGCCAAACTCAGCTTCGAAGCGGCCCTGACCCGGCTGGAAACCATCGTCGACTCGATGGAGCAGGGCGAAGTCCCGCTGGCCGAATTGCTCGCCAAATACGACGAGGGCAGCAAGTTGCTGAAGGTCTGCGAGGGCCGCCTGAAGGATGCAGAGCTGAAGATCGAAAAACTGAAAAAGCAGAAGGATGGCGGCGCCGCCTTCGAGCCGTTTGAATCCAACCGGGCGGAATGACCGCCGGTTTGCATCCGACTCCCTGATGAGCACATCTTCGCCGGTCCCCAGCCTCCTCGCCCGCATCGCCGGCCCCGCCGACGTCAAGGCCCTGGAGCCCGCCCAACTGCCGCAACTGGCGCAGGAAATCCGCACCGAGCTGATCGAGGTCACCGCGAAGAATGGCGGCCATATCGGCCCGAATCTCGGGGTCGTCGAGCTGACCATCGCGCTGCATCGCGTCTTCAACACGCCGGAGGACCAGCTGGTCTTCGACGTCGCGCACCAGGGTTACGTGCACAAGCTGCTGACGGGCCGCCAGGGTGAGTTCTTCAGGAAACTGCGCAAGACGGGCGGCGCCTCGGGCTTTCTCCTTCGCGCCGAGAGCCCGCACGACGCGTTCGGCGCCGGCCACGCAGGCACGGCGCTCTCGGCCGCTCTCGGCATGGCCACGGCGCGCGACCTGCGCGGCTCCAGCGAGCATGTCGTCGCGATCTGCGGCGACGCCGCGTTCACCTGCGGCATCACGCTCGAGGCGCTCAACAACGTCGTCAGCTCGACCAAGCGGCTCATCGTCATCCTCAACGACAACGAGTGGTCCATCGCCAAGAACGTGGGCGCCATCGCCGGCTATCTGAACCGGATCAGCACCAGCCCGACCTACAACAAGCTACACCACGACGTGGAAGCCTTCTTCCGCAGCTTTCCGACCGGGGTGGAGATGAACAAGGTTTACCACAAGTGGAAACGCGAGACGAAGGACTTCTTCATGGAGTCGTCGCTCTTCGAGAAATTCGGCCTGCGCTACCTCGGGCCTGTCGACGGCCACAATCTCGAGGCCCTGGTCAAGAACCTGGAGTTTGCGAAGCACTGCGACGTACCCGTGCTCGTCCATGTGCTGACGAAGAAAGGCAAGGGTCTCGACGCCGCGGTGGAGCACCCGGAGAAGTTCCATGGTGCCAGTCCGTTCGACCCCATCACCGGCGAGAGCACGAAGGTCGCCCCCGGCACGCCGCCAAACTACCAGGACGTGTTCGGCGCCGCCCTCACGCGTTTCGCGAAGCAGAACCGGCAGGTGCTCGGCATCACCGGCGCCATGCCCGCCGGTACCGGCCTGTCGGTGCTGGCGAAGGAGGTGCCCGGCCAGTTTTTCGACGTGGGCATCGCGGAGGAGCACGCCGTTCTGTTCGCCGCCGGCCTCGCGACGAAGGGTTTCCGTCCGGTCTGTGCCATCTATTCGACGTTCCTTCAGCGGGCATTCGACCAGATCATCCACGACGTCTGCCTGCAGAACCTGCCGGTCACCTTCTGCCTGGACCGCGCCGGCCTCTCGGCGAATGACGGCCCGACGCACCACGGCCTGTTCGACCTTGCC
>CAZZDB010000040.1:0-23441 GCA_964652485.1 uncultured Oleiharenicola sp. | reverse complement strand
TATGTCAGGGGATGGCGCCGTGCGGCGCAAAGCTCGCAGAGGCAATGGGTTTTGCTGATTTTGTCGAGCCTAAAATGGAGCCAACCACGTCTATTTTCATGGCGACGCTCCACCGTCCTGTAACAGCAGGCGCCGGCGTCGGTTCCACCCGCAAAAATCCTTCTTGCTCAAAGCCAAGCGCAATTCCTCAATCGCCCGATGGATCTCCCTTTCAACGTCGCCAGCCACCTCGATGCAGCCATCCGGGCTGCCGCCGGCAAGCTCGGTTTGCTTGAGCGTGGGTTCCAGCCCGAGGTGCGCGTCGCGGATCCCGCCAATGGCGATTATCAGGCCAACGGCGCCCTCGCCTTCGCCAAACGGGAGAAACAGAACCCGCGCGCCCTCGGCCAGCAGCTGGTCGACCAATTGGGCGACCTGACAGCCCATTTTGACCTAACTTTGGCCGGCCCGGGCTTCATCAACTTCCGCATCAAGCCGGCCACCCTCCTGGGCTGGCTGCTAACCTACGACTCGGAGGAGCACCTGCAAACCGGCGCAGGCAGCGCGCGGCGCGGGCAAACATGGCTTGTCGACTACTCGTCGCCCAACACCGCCAAACAGATGCACGTCGGTCACCTCCGTTCCGCCGTCATCGGCGAGGCCATCTGCCGGCTGCTCGCCTTCAGCGGGGCGAATGTGATTCGCGACAATCACATCGGTGACTGGGGCACGCAGTTCGGCAAACTCATCTGGGCCTACAAGCGCCACCTCGACGCCGCCGCGCTCGCCAGCGAACCGCTCGAGGAATTCGAACGCCTCTATAAGCTCGGCAACACGACCGCCGAGTCCGACCCCGCCGTGCTCGCCGAGGCCCAGCAGGAGCTTGTCAAGCTGCAGGGCGGCGACGCCGAAAATCTCGCCATCTGGCAAAGGATCAATGACGTCTCACTCGCGGCCTTCCAGCTGATCTACGACCAGCTCGGCATCAAATTTGACTTCACCCTCGGCGAAAGCTTCTACAACGACAAGGTCGAGCGCGTCTACCGTGAGCTGACGGAGTGCGGCCTCGCCCGGGAGAGCCAGGGCGCGCTCGTGGTGTTTCACGAGGAGCATCCACGCTTCAAGACCCAGCCGTTCATCATCCGCAAGAAGGACGGCGCCGCCAACTACGCGTCGAGCGATCTCGCCACGGCGCTTTACCGCGCGGAACACTTCCAGATCGACGGTGCGGCCTATGTGATCGATTTCCGCCAGGGCGACCATATGGAACAGTTGTTTCTCACCACGAGGAAATGGTTCGAGAAGACCGGCCGCAAGCTGCCGCAGCTCGAACACGTGGACTTCGGCACCGTGCTGGGCGAAAACCACAAGCCGCTCAAGACCCGCGACGGCGAAAACATCCGCCTGAAGGACCTGCTCAACGAGGCGCGCGAGCGGGCCTTCCAGCTCGTCAGTTCGAAGAACCCGGATTTCCCCGAGGCCGAGCGCCGCGCGATCGCCGACATCGTCGGCGTCGCCTCCGTGCAATACGCCGATCTTTCGCAGAACCGCTCCAGCGACTACGTGTTCACCTGGGACAAGATGATCTCGCTCGAAGGCAACACCGCGGCCTACCTGCTCTACGCCGTCGCCCGCATCCGCAGCATCTTCCGCAAGGCGGAACTCGACTCCGCGCGGCCGCCGGTTGCCGGCGCCTCCGCGCCCGAGACCGCGCAGGAAACCGCGCTGGCCCGCAAGCTGGTGAAGTTCTCCGACGCCACGCAGCTCGCCACCAACACCCTGCGCCCCCATTTTCTGGGCCTTTATCTCTACGAGCTCGCGGGCGAATACAGCACCTTCTACGCGGCCGACAAGGTCATCGTAGACGATCCGGCCGTCCGCGCCCGCCGGCTGCTGCTCTGCCACCGCACCCTGATCGTGCTGGAAACCGGCCTGCATTTGCTCGGCCTTCGTACCGACCTGGCGCGGATGTGAACCGGTAGGGCGGGTCGTCCCTGATGAGCCGCCGCCCATCCAGAGGATTCGCCCCATCCAACCACGACCTGCTCGCCAATTCGCACTTGCCGCGATCGGTCCGGGGCGCAACATGGCGGCACTATGTCCGGTGGCTCTTCTCAATCCTCTGGTGGCGCTGAAATCTATATCCGTGGAGCGGAGGACACCGAGGCCCGCGGCCCGTTCAGCCTCGATCAGGTCATCTCCCTCGTCGAGGCAGGCCAGGTCACCGCCGAAACCTATTTCTACGACCCCTCCTCCGAGCAATGGCTGACGATCGGCAGCAGCCCCGAAATGAAGGCCGCCCTCTGGCCCGAGAAAAGGAAGATGGGCTTCAAGCAAAAGGAGTTCAAGGTCATCAACGAAGAGGTGGCCGAGGGCACCAAGGCCATTTCCGTGGAGGATTTCCTCGCGGCCGCCGAGGGACAGACCGAGGATACGAAGGGCAAGAAGGACCGGAATGTCATGATGATGAACGCGGCGATCTGGGGCACGCGTTCCGCTGCCGGCATCTCCCTGCTCAGTGCCGTGGCGCTCATCCTGCCCAGCATCGACGCCCTCATGGCCATGGACGTGGGCAAGATCGTCGAGCGTCCCTTCCTGTTCCTGGGGGTGGCCGACGCCGCCATCGCGTTGCTGCTCCTGCTCGGGGTCATCGGTATCTATCCCTTTGTACGGTTCCGCGCGGTGTTCGGCTTGGGCTTCCTTGGCTTTCTGTTCATGACGCAGGGGCAGCTCACCCCGATGCTCGCCGTCGCCGCCGGATCGGCCGGACTGTATTTCTGCACGATCTTCCTGAGCTATATTCCCCTGGCGGTCGCGGTCCTGCTTGGGGTCGGCGGCATGGCTATGCTGGCCACGATGTCCTATTCGTGAGTCAGGGCTGGCTTGCCGGGTCCCGCCCATGCCGCTGCCCTCGTTCCCACCCCGCCTCCGGCGGCTTTGGACGCATGACATCTGGGCCGCCGGTCTGACCCGCGACAAGTCCCTCAAAAGCCGTGCGCTGGCGTTGCTGCGCATCGTCTCCATTACCGTTTCCGGCCTGCGCGATATCCATGTCGCCATCCGCGCCGCCGCGCTCAGTTACAGCTCTCTGCTCGCCCTCGGTCCGCTCGTCGCCATCGCGGTGCTGATCTCCGGCTTTGCCCTGGGCAACCAGGATCCCGGCTTCGCCGCGCAAGGCCTCAACCGCGTCATCAGCTTTATCGCCCCGCAGGTCGTGCAATATGACCGCGCTGGCGAGCATGAGTCCGCCCCCGGGCCCGCGCACCCGCCCGCCAGCTCCGCCCTCGCTCCCCCCGCGACTCCCGAGATGGTGAACCTCATCAACAACTTCATCACCAGCTCCCGCTCTGGCGCCGCCGGACTCATCGGTATCCTCACCTTGTTCCTGATCGTCCTCGGGCTCTTCACCACGATCGAAAACACTTTCAACGACATCTGGGGTGTCCGCCGGGGCCGGAGCTGGCTGGCGCGCGTCGTCTACTACTGGAGCGTCATCACGCTCGGCGCCCTGCTCTTTTTCACGTCGCTCACGCTGCTTTCCGCCGGGGCGTTTCTCAACGTCTTCTTCGAGAAGGTGCCGCTCGGCGCACAGCTCAAGAGCCTCTTTGTCTGGATGCTGCCCGCGGGGTCCGTCCTGCTGCTCGTCGCCCTGCTGACCCTGTTCTACCGCCTGGTACCACACACGCGCGTGCGCTGGACCGCCGCCCTGCTCGGGGCGCTGGTCGTCACCGCCCTGCTGTTCCTGAACAACTACCTCGCGTTCCTCTATTTCAAGCGCGTGGTCCTCTCCCGCAGCCTCTACGGCTCCGTCAGTATCATGCCGGTGCTGATGGTCGGCCTCTACATTTTCTGGTTCTTTGTGCTCGTCGGCGGCCAGCTGACCTACGCCGTGCAGAACGCGCACTACCGTAGCAGCCAGACCGCATGGCACAGCCTCAACCACTTCACCCGCGAAAGCATGTCGCTGGTCGTGCTTCTCCTCATCGCCCGCCGCTTCAAGGCGGTCGCGCCCGCCTACTCCATCTCCGAGCTCGCGCGTCTCATCCGCGTGCCGTCGCAAATCCTCAACGAAAGCCTCAACCGCCTTTGCGACATCAAGCTCATCATCGAGCTGCCGCCGGCCGCAGGCGCCGAGCCCAACGATCTCCGCTACCAGCCGGCCCGGCCGCTGGACCAGATCACGCTCCAGGAATACCGGCGCGAGTTCGAGAACTACGGCGAGGCTCCCAGTGGCGAGCTGCTCGACAACATCGATCCGGTGCTGGCGCTTTATCACGAACGCCTCGCCCACGCCCTCCCGGCCGCCCTCGGTGACCGGACCCTCGACCAGCTCATCGACGAGCTGCACCCCAGCCGGACCTACGCGCCGTTCCCGGTTAGGTGAACCGGCCGGCAGGCGGCATTGCCCAGTTTCGCCGGACGCGCTCGATCAAAATGGTTTGCCGTGACGAGCGATCCGGCTAATTGATTCATTACCTCGCAGTCCGGGTCGGCCGCGAGGTCCACCCATGGCCAAGATACTATTGATCGACGACAATGCCGAGCTGCTGGCCATGGAGCGCGAAGTCCTGTCCGCCGCCGGCCATGAGGTTGTCACCGCTGCCAACGGCCGGGAGGCCGTGCCGCTTTTCGTGGACACGGTGTTCGACCTGGTCGTCACCGACGTAATCATGCCGGAAAAGGACGGCCTCGAAACCATCAGTCACCTGCGCCGGAAGGTCCCGAATCTGAAGATCATCGCCGTTTCAGGCGGTGGCATGGTCGAGGCCGGGGACTATCTGGCAATGGCGCGCAAGCTCGGCGCCGCCCATACTATCGTCAAGCCCTTCACTGCGGAACAGCTCACCAAGGCGGTGGACAAGGTGCTCCGCGCCGGCGGCGCCTAGCCCCGACCCGAGGTCAGCTTTGAAAGCCGTGTTTCGCGGCCAACTCGGGCGCCCAATCGTGGGGGAAACCCGATTCCCGCCTGACCCACTACCCCTCCGCTTCGCCTGTTGACAGCAGTCCCCCCATTTCTACGTTGAGCCTCTTTCCCCCCATGATCACCTGGATTCAACGCTACTTTCAAAAGCACTTCAAATTCGTCTTCCTGCTCGTGCTGGCCGCCATGGCCATCCCGTTGATTGTGATCTTCAGCCCGTCCTCCGGTGCCGGCGGCCGGGCGGGCGGCAAGGTCAACGAGCGGCCTTTCTTCAACGTGAACCTCGGCAATGAAGAGCAGGCCACGCGCGTCTTTACCGACGGCAGCCTCAGCGCCCAGCTCAAGGCGGGCTACGACGCCCTCCAGGAAGGCCAGCTGCAGCAATACTCCCTGCAGCGCGTCGCTGGCCTGGCGGTCGCGGACGAGCTCCACCTGCCCCCGCCCTCCGCCGACCAGATCTCCAAATATGTGGCCGGCCTCCGCGCCTTCCAGAACGAGTCCGGCCAGTTCGACCAGAAGAAATACACCGCCTTCGGCGACTCCCTCAAGGCGTCCAAGACCATCGGCATCGCGGACGTCAACCGCGTGCTCCGCGATGACGTCCGCCTTGAGGAGCTCCGCAAGATCGTCAGCGGCCCCGGCTACGTGCTGGCCCAGGATGTGAAGCAGCAGCTCATCCGCTCCGACTCCACCTGGACCGTCCAAGTCGCGACGGTCGACTACGCGGCCTTCAACCCCGCCATCCCCGCCACCGATGATACGCTCAAGAAATACTACGAGGAAAATTCCTTCCGCTACGAGGTGCCCGTCCGCCCGCGCCTCAGCTACGTCGAGTTCAAGGCCGGGGAATTCATGCCGCCGGGCGATGCGCCCGAGGCCGAGCTGCGGGCCTTTTACAACGCCAACAGCTCCAGCTTCCCGCTGCCGGCGGACACCGACAAGAAGGAAGCCGCGCCCGTCGACAATTTCACAAAGGTCCGCGCCCAGGTCGAGCTCGCCCTGAAGAATTCCGTTGCCGCCCGTTACGCCGTCAAGGCCGCGAACGACCTGACCGTCGCCCTCTACGAGAAGAAGCTCGCCGCCAACTCGCCCGAACTGGCTGATTTCCTCGCCGGCCAGCGGCGCCCCACGCAGCCCATCACCCCCTTCGCCCCGGACGCGCCGCCGGCGAACATGCCGTGGCTGGCCAACTACGCCGAGCAGATCTCGAAACTGACGAAGGACCGCTTTTTCAGCGACCCGCTGCCGACCGGCAGCAGCTTCGTCGTCCTGCTCTGGAACGATACCCTGCCCGGCTACAAGCCGGTCTTCACCGAGGTACACGACCGGGTCGCCGCCGACTACAAGGACAGCGAAAAGCGCCGCCTCTTCATCGAGCGCGGCCGGACCCTGCGCGCCCAGCTGCAGGCTGCCGCCAAGTCCGGCCCCGCGGCCTTCGCCGCCGCGGCCGCCGCCGAAAAACTCGAGGTCAAGAGCTATGCGAATTTCACCATGAGCAAGCCGCCGCAGGACCTGCCCTACGCCGCCCTGTCCACGTTGCGGACCGTCGAGGCCGGTGATGTCTCGGAGATGGCCGCCACCGGCGACAAGGGCATGCTGGTCTACACGCAGGAAAAGAAGCTGCCCGACCTGGGCTCCGGCAACCCGCGCTACGCCGAACTCCAACAGCAGCTGATGCTCTACTCCGCCAACGCCAACCAGAGCACCTTCCTCGGCGAACTTGTGGAAGGCGAACTCAAGAAGACGGCGCCCGCCACCGCGACGCGCTGAGGCCCGGGCGGGAACGGCCCGGACGGCGATCCCGACACGGCCGGACGGGCCGCTCATCCCGCCGAATCACCGCCCGCCCATCTCTTCGCTGCCACCGCCCCCACGGTGGCATTTTCATTGCCCGCAACCGGCATCTTGCCGGAACCGCCACAAAAAGCTTAAACTTTTCCGAGATTTCGCGTGTCCTTGCCGTGTCGCTGCACCATTTTCCCATGATCATGCTCCCCCGCCGTATCGCCACCTTCCTGCTGGTGGCCCTGTCCTCCTGCTCCTGCGCCCTGGCCCAGGACAATGCCCCGGCGCCGGTCCCGGTCAAATCACTGATGACTCCGAGCCCCGTCGGGGAGGTACCAGCGCCTCCCGGACCGATCCCGCCCAGCGCGACACCGGCCGGCCCCGAACTCACCTTGGAGGAATGCGTGGCCCGGGCGCTCGAAAAGAACTTTGCCGTGCGTATCCAATCCTTCGCCGTACAGCAGGCGCATGACTCGGTCATCATCTCGCAGGCCGCCTTCGACCCCCTGTTTGGTGCCAATTGGCAGAAAGCGTTCCAACAAAGCCCCAGCGCTCTCTTTTCCACCACCACGGGGCTCGGTGGCGCCAAGCCGCAGACCGACAACCAATCGACCGCCTTATCGCTGTCCCAGCCCCTCATCACGGGCGGCACCTTGTCCGCCAACTACAGTCTCGGCCGGAGCGCCAGCAACACCGTGCAGGCCCTCATCAATCCAAGCTACAACGGTCAGGTCGGGCTGAATTTCAGCCAACCCCTGCTCCAGGGGGCCGGCACCGACTACAGCCGAGCCACGATCCAAATCGCCCAGCTCGGTGAAAAGATCGCCAACCTCAATCTCAAGAGCTCCGTTCTCACCACCATCCTCAACGTCGAGACCGCCTACTTCAACCTGGCCTTCGCCCGCGCCCAGCTCGTGGTCGGCCAGGACGCCGTGAAACTCGCCCAACAGCTGCTCGACCAGAACGTCACCAAGCGCAACACCGGCGTTCTCACCGACCTGGATGTCGTCCAGGCCCAGGCCGGGCTGGCGACCGCCCAGAGCACGCTCATCGGCTACAAGCGGGCCATGGAAAACGCCGAGGACACGCTGCTCCAGGCGCTCGGTGAGCGCGAGTTCTCCACCCCGGTCGGTCGCGTGGAATTCCCGACGGCCCCCGCCGCGCTGCCCAGCTTCGCGGTCTCCTACAAGCTCGCCCGCGACAACGGCCCGAACCTCGCCGTCTTTGCCGCCACGATCGAGCAATACAAGCTCACCGCCCTCCGGGCCAAACGGAACACCCTGCCCACGCTCAACGCCGTGGCCGGCGGCAGCTACAGCAGCTCGGAACATTCCTATGGTGACGCCAACTCCACCGTCTGGTCCGGTCCGGGCTACGACTGGAACGCGGGCCTGACCGTCAGCGTGCCCCTCGGCCTCCGCGCTGCCCGCGCGCAATACCGCCAGGCGCTGGCCAACGTCCACAGTGAGGAAACCGCCTATGATCAGGCCGACCAGAACCTGCTGGTGCAGGTGCGCGCGGCCGTCCGTGCCGTCCAGTCCAACCAGGAGGCCGTCACCGCCGCCACCCAGGCCATGCTTCTGAGCCAGAAGCAAAACGAGCTCCAGGAGGCCAGGTTCGAAGCCGGTCTTGCGACCAGCTTCGATGTGCTGCAGACGCAAAACCAGCTTGAGAATTCCCGCCTCGCGCAGCTGCAGGCGGAGGTCGGCCTCCGCAACGCGGTCGCCGACCTGCATTTTCTCGAGGGCACCTCGCTTGATCTCTATCGCGTGAACCTGATCACGAAATAGCCGCCCCCGCCACTTAGTCCATTCGGCCTACATCAAAACCCTTGTCGCCCCGCGGCGGCAGGGGTTTTTTATCAGGTCCCATGGGCTTCAGGACCATCGTCGAGCCGTTCCGGATCAAGACGGTCGAACCGATTCGCTTCACCACGCGCGAGCAACGCGCCGCCGCCTTGGAGCAGGCCGGCCACAATCTTTTTCTCCTCAAGGCCGAGGATGTCATCATCGACCTCCTCACCGACTCGGGCACGGGGGCGATGTCCGCCGCCCAATGGGCCGGCATGATGCAAGGCGATGAATCCTACGCCGGCGCCCGCTCGTTTTTCCGCTTCGAGTCCGCCGTACGCGAGGTCACCGGCTACCGGCACATCATCCCGACGCACCAGGGCCGCGCCGCCGAGCGCATCCTGTTTACCAGCGCCTGCCGGGCCGGCGACCTCGTGCCGAACAACACGCATTTCGACACCACGCGCGCCAACCTCGAGGCCATCGGCGCCACGGCCCTCGACCTGCGTTGCGCCGAGGCCACGCAACCGTCCCTCATCGCCCCGTTCAAGGGCAACATCGACCTCACCGCCCTCGAGCGGTGTCTGACCGCGCACGCGGGCCGAGTGCCATTCGCGATGATCACCATCACGAACAATTCCGGCGGCGGCCAGCCGGTGAGCCTGGCCAACATCCGCGCCGCGGGCGCCCTCTGCAAGCAGCATGGCGTGCCGCTGATCCTCGACGCCTGCCGCTTCGCCGAGAACGCGTGGTTCATCAAACAGCGCGAGCCCGGCCAGGGGGACCGCACGCCCGCCAACATCGCCCGCGAGGTATTTGCCTGCGCCGATGGCTGCACCATGTCCGCCAAGAAGGATGGTCTCGTCAACATGGGTGGGTTCCTCGCCCTCAACGACCCGGTCCTCGCCGCCAAGTGCCGCAACAATCTCATCCTCACGGAGGGATTTCCGACCTACGGAGGGCTCGCCGGTTACGATCTCGAGGCGCTCGCCATCGGCATCAAGGAGGTGCTCGACGAGAACTACCTGCACTACCGCATCCGTTCCGTCGAATACCTCGGCGAAAAACTCACCGCGGCCGGCGTGCCGATTGTGCGGCCGACGGGCGGCCACGCGATCTACATCGACGCGAAGGCCATGCTGCCACACATCCCGCCCGCCGAGTTCCCGGCGTGGGCCCTGTCCCTCGTGCTCTATCTCGAGGGTGGCGTGCGCTCGGTCGAGATCGGCTCGGTGATGTTCGGCCGCCAGCCCGATGGCACCGAGAAGCCAGCGGCGATGGAGCTCGTCCGCCTCGCCTTTCCCCGCCGGGTCTACACCCAGAGCCATGTGGACTACCTCGCGGAGGTGCTGTTGCACGTGAACGGCCTGAAATCCCGCATCCGTGGCGTGAGGATCACCGAAGCCCCCGCCCAGCTGCGCCATTTCACCGCGAAACTGGCCCCGGTCCACGGTTCGCTCATCGTCGGCTGATCCCTGGGCGGTGGCCGGCCCTTCCCGGCATGCCCACGGAAAGACGCGTTGCCAAAATCCGTCCGCGTCTTTCATCTGTCCGCCCCGCCCATGTCGAAGAACCTCCCACCGGCTCCCGCCCACCCACCCGCGCCGTCGTTCTGGCTGCCCTTCGCCACCATCGGTCTCTTCGGCATGCTCCTCGGTGCGACGATCACGTATCTGGCGCTAAGGCCCCAGTTGCAGCCGACCGTGGTCCAGACCGCTTCAGTTGCGGCCGCAAACCCAGACCCAACCACCCGCGCGCCGGCCCCGGAGCTGACCGCCGGCCAGCCTCCGGCCCAAGCCGAGCGCACGTTCGGGAATTTCTACTACGACCGCCAGGATTGGGCGCAGGCGATCAAGCATTACGAGTCCGCCGTCAAGCTGGGCTCGGACGACGCCGACATCCGCACCGACCTGGGCAACTCCTACCGCTTCGCCGGCCGCTCCACCGACGCCCTCACGCAATACACCCTCGCCCAGAAGATGAACCCGGCGCATGAAACCAGTCTCTTCAACCAGGGTGGCCTTTACCTGGAGGACCTCAAGCAGCCCGCCAAGGCCATCGAGATCTGGAAGGAGTATTTGGCGCGCTTTCCCATGGGCCAGAATGTCGTCGCGGCCCGCCAGCTGATCGCACAGGCCCAGTCGGGCGCGACCGGCCTCGCTCTGCCGCCGCCGGCCACCCCGGGCCAGGCCTTTGGGACCGAAGACTTGATCCTGCGGCAGATCCAGGCCGGCCGGACCAAAGCCGGCAAACCGTGAGGGGCCAGGCCGCATGACCACACCCCTGCTCGTCCGCCTCTCCATCTGGACCTGGCTCATCGCCGCCATGCTGGTCGGCAACTACCGGCTGCTGCAGCGCCTGCCGATGCCCGCGGTGCAGGGCGTGCTGTTCGGCCTTACCGCCATCTTGCTGCTGCTTTACTTCAAGCTCGGCGCTCTGCGGACCTGGATCAACGGCCTCGACCTGCGGTCGCTCGTACTATTGCACGCGACCCGTTTCGTCGGCTTCTACTTCCTCGTCCTCTACCATCGCGGTGAATTGCCCTATGAGTTCGCGGTGCCGGGCGGCTGGGGTGACAATATCACGGCGGCGCTCGCGCTGGTGGTCGTATTTGTCCCCATGAGCGACGCCCTGCGCCGCCGCGCCTTCACCATCTGGAATGTCATCGGGTTCGTCGATATCATGATGGTCGTGGTCACGGCCGGTCGCATCGGACTGGCGGCCCCGTGGCGGATGCTGGCGATCACCGTCCTGCCGTTGAGCCTGCTGCCGACCTTCCTGGTGCCGCTCATCATCGCGACCCACGTCATAATCTACCTGCGCCTGCGCCGCGAGACATCCGCCGCGTGAAACCCGAGCTGAAATACGGGCTCGCCGCCGGGGTGGCGATGATCGCGTGGACCCTCACGGAATTCGCCCTCGGGATCCACCAGACGCGCTTCGCACTCGGGAAATTCACCGGCTGGGGATCTGAGGTCATCCTGCTCGTGATGCTGTGGCGCCTCCTGCGCCTGAAATTCGCCACGCTCAACCGTTACTGGCTGCCCGCTTGGGAAGGCATGCTCTACGGGGCGCTTGCCAGCTTCGTGGCCGGCCTCGTGTTCTACATGTTCCTCACGGTCTATGTGAATTTCATCAATCCCGAGTGGCCGGACCTTTATCTTGAATGGCAGGTCGCGCAGATGCGGGCCGTCGGTGAGAGCGAACCGGCCGTCCGGGCCTTCGTCCGCTCCGTTCGCTGGATGACGGGGCCCGTCGGCCTGGCGAGCCTAACCATCGGACTTTACACGCTACTCGGAGGGGCCTTGGCCGCCATCCTGTCCCTCTGGCTAAACCTGCGGCAAAAAGAGCCCCCGCCCATCGGCTGAACGCGCATCCACCTGCGGATGCTCCGGCAGCTGGGTCTTGAACCAGGTGCGCTGCTTCTTCACGAGCGCCCGGGTGTTCTTCACGATGAGTCCCGCCAGTTCAACCGCGGGCAGCCGGCCCTCGATGAAGTCGATCGTCTCGCGATAGCCGATGGCATTCGCCGCGCTGGGATTCTGCTTCAGGCCCGCCGGCAGCAACGTCCTGACCTCCTCGACCAGTCCGGCCTGCAGCATCCCCGCCACGCGTTGCTCGATACGCTGGTCCAACTCGTCCTTCTCGCGCACCAGCTCGCAAAGTTTCACTTCATATCCGGCAAACGGCGCCGCCTGTGCGGCAAAAGCCGCCTGTAGCTCGACCAGGGTCCGACCCGAGGCCCGGCAGCGTTCCAAAGCCCGGAGCACACGGCGCGGGTTCTGCACGTCCAGTGCGCCGAGGCCGGCCGGATTGAGGCCGTGCAATTCCTTCACCAACGGGACCAGACCCTCACGTTCCAGTCGCTCGCGCAATTCCGTCCGCAGTTCGTCCGGCACATTCACCTCGTCGGCCACCGGCCCGAGAAACGCCCGCAGGTAGAATCCACTGCCGCCCGCCACCAGCACCTGGCGGCCCCGCGCGATGATGTCCGCCACCGCCCGCCCGGCGTGCGTGACATAGCGGGTGACATCCATCCGCTCCGTCACCGCGAAGAGGTCGATCAGGTGATGCGGCACGCGGGCGAGTTCGTCCTTCGCCGGCTTGGCCGTGCCAACGTCCATACCGCGATAGAACAGCAGCGAGTCACACGACACGATTTCCGCGTTGTGCGCCTCTGCCCACCGCAGGGCCAACGCCGTCTTCCCGACCGCGGTGCACCCGGTGAGGACATGAAGGACGCGTGGCATGCCAGAGATGCAACCATGCCCCGGCAGGCACGCAAAGCCCCTTTTGTGCCGGAATCGTCACAACAAAATCCGTGCAATCCGCGCGATCCGCGGCTTTTCTTCCATCTCTCCTCCAGGCCTTGAAAGTCCGGTTCATCTTCAATCCCTTCTCCGGCTCGAATCAGAAAGATCCGTATCTGCGTGACTGGGCGGCCGAATTCATCGCCCACCAGGGACTCGACGGGACGATCGTCTCGACCGAACGGCCCCGCCATGCCACCGAGCTGGCCCAGCAGGCTGTCGCGGAGGGTTGCACCCTCGTCGTCGCCATCGGCGGCGATGGCACGATGAACGAGGTCGCCACCGGTCTGGTCGGCACCTCCGCGCTTTTCGGGCTGATACCCTGCGGCTCGGGCAACGGGCTCGGCCGTCACCTCGGCATCCGCCGGCCAGGTCACGGTGCATTCCGTACGCTGCTCGAGGGCCGGGCCATGCCGATCGACACCGGCCTCGTCAACGGTTTCCCTTTTTTTAACGCCATGGGACTCGGTTTCGAGGCTGATATCGCGGTGCGCTTCAGCCGGCTCACCAGCCGCGGCCTGGCCGGGTATTTCCGCGTCGGCGTGCCGGCCTTCTTCTCGCATCAGCCCGAGCCTCTCACCGTCCATCAAAACGGAACCGCCACCGAACTGCAGGCCTTCACTCTCGCGGTCATGAATTCCGACCAATACGGCAACGACGCGCGCGTCGCTCCCGGGGCAAAGATGGACGACGGGCGGTTCGAACTGGTGAGCGTGCCCCGGGTCGGTTTCCTCGGGGCGTGCGGCATGCTTTACCGGCTGGGCACCGACACCTTCGACCAGGTCAAGGCGGTGACCCGCCTCAGTGGGGAAGGATTCGTCATCGAACGAAACAAGCCCGGCTGGGTCCACACCGACGGCGAACCGCGCGCAACAATCGCCCGGCTGGAGATCTCGCTCAAACCGCACAGCCTGCGGATCATGGTGCCGGTCTTGAACCGAGCCGACTGAGCGTATGCCGCAGCCGGAACCGCTGGCCCCGGCCACCGGCTTCGCGCTCAGGTCACGGTATACGCGTACGACGCGCCGTTGCTGGTGACGATGCGGTTGCGACCGGCCGCCTTGGCCGCATAAAGCGCCTTGTCCGACGCCGCCACGAGGTCGCTGGCACTGTTGGCGTCCTCCAGGCTGGTGGCAACCCCGGCGCTGAGCGTGACCGGAAGGGTGAGGTTGTTGAGGGGCACGACGCAGGGTGTCTCCGCCAGCAGCAGGCCCAGCCGCTGCATCGTCTCGATGGCGCTCTTCTGGTCGGTCTCGACCATCATCAGCGCGAATTCCTCGCCGCCGTAGCGCGCGACGCGGTCGACATTGCGTACCTGTCCCGCGAGCAGGCTCGCCACGTGGCGCAGGACCTCATCGCCGGTCTGGTGGCCGTGCGTGTCGTTGATGCGCTTGAAATGGTCGATATCGACCATCACGAGGGTGAACGGCCGCTTGAAGCGCACGCTGCGGTCCCACTCCTCCTCGAGGATCCGCTGGAACTCGCGGCGGTTGAGCAGGCGCGTCAATTCATCGCGCTGGGCCAGCTGGCGCAGTTGGGCCAGCGTCTCGTCGAGCTTCAGGGCATAGCGGAGGGCGCGCTCGAGCAGCCGGGGGGTGAAGGTGCCCTTGACCAGGTAGTCCGCCGCCCCGGCCTCCATCGCCGCGATATCCACCTCCTCGCTGTCGTCGGCCGTGAGCACAATCACAGGGGTGACCGAACCGGCGAAGCGTGCCTCGCGCAGCAGCGCCAGGCCGTCGCCGTCGTTGAGCCGGTAGTCGAGGAGGCACGCGGCGTATTTGCCGCTCATGAGTTTCTTCAGGCCGTCGGCATACGTCGTCGCATCGTCGAGTTCGAACGGCCCGCTGCGGAAATTGCGGACCATCGCCTCCATCAGCTTCTGCTGCAACCGGTCGTCGTCGATCAGGAGAAGTTTGCGCGTCTTTCTGGCGGGTGGAAGCGAAGGTGTCATGCGATGCCGGCGACCAGTTCGGCCGCGGAGATGCGCAGGCGGGCGGGCAGGCCGGCGCGGTTGTCAAGATTCTCCCGGATGACGTTGACGAGGGCGCTGCCCACCACGACACCGTCCGCACTGCGTGCCACTTGCCGCACTTGTTCGCGGGTGGAAATGCCGAAGCCGACCACGACCGGCAGCTTGGTATGTTCGCGGATGCGGGCCACCGCATCGGGTATGTTGCCCGCCACCTGGTCGCGCACGCCGGTCACGCCTTCCCGCGAGACGTAGTAGATGAATCCGGTCGCGGCTGCGCCGATCCGGGGCAGGCGTTCGGCGGGAGTCGTCGGTGCGACGATGAACACGGTCTTCAGCCCGTGTTTCTTGCACGCCGCCAGCACCTCGTCCGCCTCTTCGGGCGGCAGGTCGAGCGTCAGCATGCCATCGACCCCGGCCTCCCCCGCCGCCTGCACGTAACCCTCGACGCCATTGGAGAAGACGAGGTTGTAATAGGTATAGAAGACGATCGGCACCTGACTGAACTCGCGCACGCGTCGCACCAGTTCGAACACCCGCGCCGTCGTCATTCCGCCCGCGAGCGCACGCTGGGCGGCGAGTTGGTTAGTCAGGCCGTCGGCCAGCGGATCGGAAAACGGCACGCCCAGTTCCAACACATCCGCCCCGGCCTCGAGGACGGCCCGGCACGCATTGAGGGAGGTGTCGAAATCCGGGTCCCCCGCGCACAGATACGCGACAAACGCGGCGCGCTTTTCGCGGCCGGCTCGGGCAAAGGCCTGGGAGATGCGATCCATGAAAGACACAGGGTCGAAAGCCTGATGCCGGGGGTCGAGCGAAATTTGCACGCCCCGCCCTCAGGGCAGCGAAAACTCCACCAGCACGGGACAATGGTCCGAGAGGAGGCGGCGGATGATTTCGGCCTTGGGCTCAAGGCATTCCTCCGGCAGAAAGACATAATCCAGGGCGCGCGCCGGGAGCAGGGACGGGAACGTGCGCCCGGTCTTCGGCAGCAGTGTGTAGTTGTTCGTCTGCTCAAGGTAGCCCAGCAGCGTCGCCGTGGCGTCGGGCTTGTGCGAGGGATTGTTGAAATCGCCGCAAACGAGCGGCGGGATGTGCCAGTGCGCCGCGCGGTGGGTCCGCTGCGTTTCGAGATAGTGGATGAGCCGCGCGGCCTGCCGGAGCCGCTGCGGACGCGAACTGTGGTGCAGGTGCACATTGAGCAGGGGCAGCAGCCCCTTCTTGGGCACGGCGATTTCCGCGAAGACAAATCCCTTCTCACCCAGCTTGCGGAGGCCGAACGGCGTGGTCTCGCTGTGGACGATAGGAAAGCGCGAGAGGATGGCGTTGCCGTAGTTGAGATGGTAGCGGCCGGTGCGACGGTTGTTCACGCCGTGGACGGCGTGGGCCAGGCCGGTGTGCGCGCTGAGGAAGGCCAGGTGGTCGAAACTGCCGTTCCAATGCGAATTCTCGTCGATCTCCTGGAGGGCTACGATGTCCGCGCCGAGCCGCTGGATGAACCGGGCGATCTTGAGCAGGTTGGACCGGATCCTGGCCTCGGACCGCAACCCTTGGTGCACGGGCAGTGCGCCCCGGGCGTGGGCGATGTTAAAGGTCAGGAGGCGGTAACGCGCCATGGGGAACTTGGGTCGGCCGGCAGGATTGCCGGACTCCATCTCGGGTTGGGCCCAACACTCTCCAGGCTTGGCCGTCCCACCCGGCTCAACCGATCCGTTTCGCGGAGGCTTGTCCGTGATGCCACCCTCGGGCGATCAAAGGGGTGTGAGGTGGGCACGGGAATGATTGGAAATGGGGCGGCCAACGGGATTCGAACCCGCGACCCCAAGAATCACAATCTTGTGCTCTAACCAGCTGAGCTATGGCCGCCGTAAAATCTGGAACGGGGAACATCCATACCCACCCCACCCCTGTCAACAATTCTCCCGGGATGGTAATGTCCTAGCGTAACCCCTCCGGGAGGACTCGCTTTTGTAAAATAGGCCTCGCCTCCCGGTCCACTTGCAGTATCCGGTTTCAGGCATGATTTCCCTGAAGAAACTGCTGGGCAAGGAGGAGAAGTTCTACGACCTGCTGGAAGCGAGCGCCGAGGAAGCCAAGTCGAGCACCGGGCTGCTGGCCAAGATCCTCTCCAGCGAGAGCGCCGCCCAGGCCTCGAACATCCACGACATCATCCAGACCCGTCGCAAGGACAAGCGGATCACCCAGCAGATCACCGAGGAGCTCTGCAAGACCTTCGTCACCCCGTTCGAGCGCGAGGACATCGAGGCGCTCTCCCTCGCCCTCTACCGCATCCCCAAGACCGTCGAGAAAATCGTCGAACGGCTTACCATCTGCCCAGCCCGGGTCCCCCGCGAGAGCATGCAGCGGCAGGTCGTGCTGCTCGAGGAGGCTGTCGAGTCGGTGGTCTTCATGGTCAAGGAATTGCGCAAGGGCACCCAGATCGAGCGCATCCAGGACGCCCACTCCCGCCTCCAGTTCGCCGAGGGCGAGGCCGACAAGGTCATGCTCGCACTGGTCAAGGACCTCTATAACGGCCCCTTCGACGCCAAGGAGGTCGTCATTCTCATGGAGCTTTACGACCTCGTCGAGACGGCCGTCGACCGTGCGCGTGACGCCGGGCAGGTCGTCTTCCAGATCATGTTGAAATATTCCTGAGCCCGACTGCCGCCCCGCCGCCGAGCCCCATGACCATTTTCCTGATCGTCCTCCTGGCTGCGCTGGCCTTCGAATATATCAACGGGTTTCACGACGCGGCCAACGCCATCGCGACCGTCGTCTCGACCAAGGTGCTGACCCCGCGCCAGGCCATCGCGCTCGCCGCAGTCTTCAACCTCACGGGAGCTCTGATGGGCACGGCGGTCGCCAGCACGATCGGCAAAGGACTGGTCGATACGAATGTTGTCACGATGGTCACCATCTTTTCCGGCCTGATCGGCGCGATAGTCTGGAACCTGGCGACGTGGTGGCTGGGCCTTCCCTCCAGTTCCAGCCACGCCCTGATCGGCGGACTGTGCGGTGCCGCCATTGCCTCGGCCGGCAACGACTGGAACGTTCTGCGCTGGGCCACGACCGATGGCCGGGGTGCCGCCGCGGGCCTCTGGCCGAAGGTGGTGCTGCCGATGTTCACCTCGCCGCTGGTCGGTTTCCTCGGCGGTGCCGTGCTGATGCTGCTGCTGACGATGTGCATCCACCGGCTTCGACCGCGGATCGTGAACAACGTCTTCGGCAAGCTCCAGCTCGTGAGCGCCGGCTTCATGGCGCACAGTCACGGCTCCAACGACGCCCAGAAGACGATGGGCATCATCGCCCTCGCCCTCTTCACCGGCACCAAGTCCGGCGCGTTCAAGGACCTGCCGCCTTGGCTCGGCTTCCTGCGTACCCCGGAATTCGTGGTGGACAAATGGGTCGTCGTGACCTGCGCCTTCGTGATGGCCGCCGGCACCGCCGCGGGTGGCTGGCGCATTATCCGCACGCTCGGGCACAAGATGGTCAAGATGCAGCCGGTGCACGGTTTCGCCGCCGAGACCACCGCCGCCAGCATCATCCACTTCGCCACGACCCTCGGCATCCCGCTGTCCACCACCCACGTGATCACCACGTCGATCATGGGCGTCGGCGTCGTCAAGCGCTTCGGGGCGGTCAAATGGGGCCTGGTCGAGCGCATCATCTGGGCCTGGCTCTTCACCCTGCCCGTCTGCGGCCTCGTCGGCTACCTGACGATGGTGGCCTGCAGCGTCCTCGGCTATCGTTGAGGGCGGCGCAGCCGGAGGGCGGGATCAACGACCCCGCCCTGCATCTAAAGCGGGGGAGCGGAAGCGCCCGGAGGCGGGCCGGACTTGGCCACAGCGCTGTGCCGGATGTCCATCCCCTTGGAGAGGAAAACCATCTCCTCGGCAATGTTCACCGCATGGTCGGCGATGCGTTCGATGGATTTCGAGATGAACATCAATTCAATGGCCCGCGCGATGGTCTCGGGCTTCTCGATCATGAAGCTCGTCAGCCGCCGGTAGACCAGCCGGTTGAGGTTGTCCACTTCGGCATCGCGACGGATGACGCTGATGGCCTTATGTTCGTCCTCCTGGACAAAGCAGTCGAGTGCATCGCGTAGCATCTCCAGCGCAATGTTGGCCATGCGCGGCATGTCGACGTAGAGTTCCAGCCGCGGCTCGATGGCCAGCTTGCGCGCGCGACGGGCGATGCTGGTCGCCTCATCGCCCACGCGCTCCAAATCGTGGCTCGCCTTCATTCCTACGACGATCACACGCAGCTCCGACGCCACCGGGCCGCGCAGGGTCATGTAGCGGATGGCCTCGTCGTCGATGTGAACCTCCAGTTTGTCGATCTCGTCGTCGGCCGCGATGACCTTATCGGCTTGGGGAATGTCCCCGTCCACCAGGGCCTTCATGGCGAGACGGGTGTGGTCGATGGCCCGTTCGCCCATCTGCAGGAGGTGGGAGCGGAAGCTCTCCAGTTCGGCGTCGAAGAATCGTTTCATGGGTGCGGGATGTCCGGTTAGCCGAAGCGACCCGAGACGTAGGCCTCGGTCTGGGGGTTGGAGGGATTCATGAAGATGGTGCGGGTCTCGGCGTATTCGATCAGCTTGCCCAGATAGAAGAACGCGGTGCGGTCCGAGCAGCGCGCCGCCTGCTGCATATTGTGGGTCACGATGACGATGGTGAAATCCTTTTTCAAGACGTGGATGAGTTCCTCCACCTTGGCGGTGGCAATGGGATCAAGCGCCGAGCAGGGCTCGTCCATCAGGATGATCTCGGGTTCTACGGCAATGGCCCGCGCGATGCACAGCCGCTGCTGTTGACCGCCGGACATGCCCAGCGCGCTTTCATGCAGCCGGTCTTTCACTTCGTCCCAGAGCGCCGCGCCGCGCAGGCTCCGCTCCACGATCTGGTCGAGGCGGGCCTTGCTCTTCTCGCCCTGGATGCGCAGCCCGTACGTGATGTTGTCGTAGATGGATTTCGGGAAAGGATTGGACTTCTGGAACACCATGCCGACCCGCTTGCGCAGCTCGATGACATCGACGCGCGGGTCGTAGATGTTGACGCCATCGATGCGGATCTGACCCTCGGACACGCGGGCGCCGTCGATCAGGTCGTTCATGCGGTTGAGGCAGCGGAGCAAGGTGCTCTTGCCGCAGCCGGACGGGCCGATGAATGCCGTCACCTGCTTTTCCTGGATGTTCAGCGTGATATCGTGCAGTGACTTGGTGGTGCCGTAGCAAAAGTCCACATCGTCGATCTCAATGACCGGGCGACCGGCCGGGATTGCGGCGCCCGGGGCGACCCCGGCGACGACAATGGCCGTCGGCACGGCGACCTGACGGGGAGTGGCGGGGGAAGCGGGTTCGGACATGACGGAGGTTACCATTTGTATTTTTTGCGGAGTCTCTGCCGCAGGATTACGGCGGTCATCGCGATGGCCGCCACGGTGAAAAGGAACACGAACGCCGTGCCGTATTGCACGTCGCGTGTGTATTCGTTCTGGGGAATCTTGGAAGCGACGACGTAGATGTGATAGGGCAGTGCCATGACCCCTTGGAAGATGAAGTCGGTCCACTTCTGCACCTGCCACGGCAGCTCGTCACGCATGACGAAGGCCGCCGTGAACATGATGGGCGCGGTCTCGCCCGCCACCCGCGCGATCGACAGCACCGACGACGTCAGGATGCCCGGCAGCGCATAGGGCAACACGTTGGTCATGATGGTCTGGAACTTGGTGGCCCCGAGCGCCAGCGAACCTTCGCGGTAGCCCTTGGGCACGGCCTTGAGTGCCTCCTCCGAGGCCGTGATGATGATAGGCAGTACCATGAAGGCCAGTGTCAGCCAGCCCGCGAGCAGCGAGACGCCAAAATCCAGCGCAATCACAAACATGCCGAAACCGAAAAGACCGAAGACAATCGAGGGCACGCCGGCGAGGTTTACGATGGAGAGCCGGAGGAAGCGGATGAACGGTCCGTCCATCGCGTATTCACTCAGGTAGATGGCGCTCAGCACGCCGAGCACCAGGGCGATGACGATGGAGCCGGTGACCAGCAGCACGGTGCCGACGATATTCGGGAAGATGCCGCCGGCGGAATAAACAAAGGCGTCGACGTGCACGCCCTTCAACTCGGCGGGATGCCCCGCCTTGAACGCCCGAAAGGCCCGGTCGCCCATCGTGACCTTCTTCCCGTTCAGCTCGAAAACATTCAGGGTCTCCGGCGACTCGGTCAGAAACGGGATGTTGATGAACGGCGCCGAGGTCCGGAAGATCACGGAGCCGCCCTTCCAGCCGATGTCGAGGAAGATGGTGGCGGCGCACAGCAACACGAAGTAGGTGCTGAGCCGCAGCAGCCAGCCCACGGCCTGTTCCATACGCTTCGCGAGGGTGGGCCGGCCGAAGATGGCGGCGGCAGTGGTTCCGGTGCTCATCCGATTGAGATCCGATAGCGGCGCACGATCTTCTGCGCGAGCCAGTTGACGAGCAGGGAAATCAGGAAGAGCACGACGCCGATCATGAAGAGCGCGCGGTAATGGATGCTATCACGCACGACCTCGCCCATTTCCTGCGCGATGATGCCGGTCATGGTGTGCACCGGCTGGAAGATGGCCCCCAGCCCGGCGCTGAAATCCGGCGTCTGTATGCGGTTGCCCGCGCACAACAGCACGACCATGGTCTCACCGACCACGCGGCCGAAGCCGAGCAGGATCGCCGCCATGATGCCGGACAGCGCCGCCGGCACCGTGATGTGGACGATGGTCTGCAGCCGGGTCGCCCCCAACGCGAGAGAGGCCTCCTTGAACGAGCGCGGCACGTTGTTGATGGCGTCCTCGGCCAGGGAGAAGATCGTGGGAATCGCCATCAGTGCGAGCAGGCAGGCCGCCGTGGTGGCATTGAGCCGCTCCGCAATGGGAAAGCCGGGAAACCAGCCGAGCGCGGGCAACTGCGAGACCCGCCGGAGGGTTTCCCCGAGCATTGCGATGCCGAAAAAGCCGAGCACAACACTGGGGATCGCGGAGATGAACTCGATGTAGGGCTTGATGACCCGTTGCTCGACCGGCCCGGCCAGTTGGTTGACATAGATCGCCGCCGCCACGCCAAACGGAATCGCGAGCAGCAGCGCGAGAAACGAGATAAGCAGCGATCCGCTGAGCAGCGGGATGACGCCATACCAGTCCTGCCAGAAACTCGCGGTGATCCACTGCCGGCCAAACGCGAAGGCGTTGAACGACTCCAGCCAGCCGACCGGCTTGTTCTGGTCCCATGCGGCCATCTTCTTTTCGGCCGCGCCGACCTCTCCGGCAAAGTCGCGCACGTAGCCCTGGAATTTCTCCATCCGCCTGGCAAGCGCCGGATCGTCGAACTTGGGCGCGTCGGCCGCGAGCTCTTTCATCGCCGCGAGCAATTTGACATTCGCCGCGATCACGTCGGCCCGCAACGCCAACAAGGGCCGGATCTCCGCCTTGAAATCCAACACCTCGACTTGAACTGCATCGGCCTCCTTCTGCAGTTGGGCGGCGCGCTCCGGTGTTGCCCCGCGCATGGCGTTGAGTAGATTCCGCTTCGACTCGGACATGTCCTGCGCCACCTTCCGCCGTTCTTTCAGGGAGGTCGCCAGGTCGGTCATGTTGCCCAGGAGCGTTTCCTCGTCCCCAAGGGTGTCGGCAAAGCGATTGGCGAAATCATCGAAAGCGGACAGTTGCCCCACGGCGGCGCCGGGTGTCATGCCGGGTTGCTTGATCAGCGCGGCCAGCCGTTGCGCGCGCACGCTGGCCAGGTAACGGGAGATCGTGCTGTGAGCAGTGACCTGCTCGCGAAAAATGTCGACATACTCGAGCCCGGCGAGCCGGTAGATCACCAGGTTCTCGTGATTGGCCGGCAGGAAACCGATGGCATCCTTGAAGATGGTGAAGGTGATCAGCCCGAGCACCACGATGGAAATCGTAGCATTGCCCTGGAAGACATATTTGACGAATTCGTCGCCGGTCATCCCGAAGAACCAGCCCCGGCGCTTGCGCAGCAGCACCTCGGCGGTGGCCATTCGGGGAAACAGAGGATTTTGAGTGGCAGCAGGCATGCCGGAAGGCGGTGGCAGCATCGGGGTCGGCGGCAGGGCCGGTCAACCGAGGCAGGTTACAGTTGCGTTACAAAGCGGGACGTTGGGGCGGGCCATCTCCGTCGGTCATCGACCACTGCGATGGTTTATCAGAAGGCCGCCCACAGTCCGGGCGGGCTGCGGGCGGCTCAGGACACACTAACTCAATAGCCAAATCAATTGAGTGCGCGGATCGGAACGAAGCCGACCTTACGGACCGTTTTCTGGCCTTCGTCGCTCAAGGTGTATTCGAGAAACTTGGCGGCCTCACCCGCCGGCTCACCGTTCGTGTAATAGAACGTCGGACGGGCATAAGGATACTTCTTGGCGATGACCGATTCCTCAGTGGGCAGAGAACCTTCGATCGAAACGGTCTTGATCCCGGGATCGGACAGATAGGCGAGACCGACATAGCCGATGCCGTTTGCGTTCTTGGCCACCTCGGCCGCGATCTGCTCGTTGCCGGCCATCTTCTGCGAGGAGGAGGCATAGTCGCGTTTCTTCATGGCAAGTTCCTTGAAGTCCGAATAGGTGCCCGAGGACGTGTTGCGGGTGTAGATCGAGATCGGGCCGGCGGTGCCGCCGACCTGGCTCCAGT
>CAZZDB010000039.1:0-23499 GCA_964652485.1 uncultured Oleiharenicola sp. | reverse complement strand
TGTGCGAATGGGGAAGAGTGCGTGGCGAGCACCCACCCCCGATTTTGGCCCGGGCACCGCAAGGTGTCCGGGCCTTTATCTTTAGTAGACAACACTTTGTCAGCGCGCTGGATCCCACTTTTGCCCGGAACCTCGAGCTTAAGCTTGGTCTGGCGCGCTGACCGTGTTTTCTAGGGGTTTCCCCTTAATTTTTTCGCGGAGATGTCGATTTGGAGTGAGGCTTCATGAGCTTCTCCGTGCATCTCCGGTCCAAACCCTTCCTCTTCGCATTAGGAGCTGGATGCGCCGGGTTCGCCCTCAATCAGTTCGAAATGCCGGTCTTCGGCGGGACCCCATTCGTCTTTGGCGGGTTTTTCAGCCTGCTGACCGCGTTCATTCTCGGTCCGGCTTACGGCGGACTCGCCGCCTTGGTCGCCTTTTCCAGCACCTGGATGGCATGGCAGCATCCCGCCAGCCTCGTCTGCTACACGCTCGAGGCGGTGGTCGTGGGCTGGTTGGTGAGCCGGCGCCGGATGGCCCCGGTTCAAGCCACCTCTCTCTACTGGCTGGTTCTGGGTGGACCGTTGCTCTTTGTGTTTCTCCTGTGGCTCAAGGATATTCCCTTCCCATCGAACTGGGCCATCCTGATCAAATACCCGTTGAATGGCATCCTGGTGGCCGCCATCGCCCTGCCGGCCAGCAATTCGAGCCGGCTTCGCCGCTGGCTCGGCTTGGAGGAACCGGACGACTCAGGCACACCGCTGCAGCGCGTGCTCTTCCGGCGCGTCGGCATTCTTGCGACGCTGCCACTGACGATGCTAATCCTGCTCATGGGCCAGAAATTTGACCGCACGCTGCTGGCCAACGCCGATTCCAGCCTGCGCAATGACACCAAGGAGCTGGCAAACCAGATCGAACAGCAACTGGTCGAACACCAAAATGCGCTCGTCACTCTGGCGCGCCAGTTTGAGGCCGAGGGAATCAAGCCGGCTGATTTTTTCGACCGGATGGATGTGCTGCGCCGCCAGTATCCCGGATTCCTGACGCTGTTGGTGGCTGACGGAAAGGGGGAGATTGTCGCTACGGCGCCCTTGGTCGACGCGGAAGGGGAACCGCTGGCCCACCGCGGGCTCACCGTCGCGGACCGGGAGTATTTCCGCCACCCGATGGCGACCAGCCGGCCCTATGTCAGCAACGTGTTTCGTGGCCGGGGTTTTGGCAATGACCTGATCGTAGCCATCAGCGTGCCCGTGTTCGGCATGAACGGCTCGGTGCAATACATCCTCGAAGGCTCGCTGAAATTGACCGCCATCCTCGACGCTCTCGCGGCCAGCAACAGGCTGGAGGGCCGCAGCCTGCTGACCGTTGATCGGGCGCAGAATGTCGTTTTTTCCACGGGTGAGGTGCACCTGCCCACGCTTTCCTCGCTGGTCAATCACCCGCTGCAGCGGGCCAGTCCCCACGAGGAGCAGGTCGCTCCGTTCGACTGGCAGCAAGCCGGCGGGCGACGCGCCGAACGGCAACTCGCGGCCTCGTGCCAGATCCGGACCTGCGGCTGGCGCATCATCATGCTCGAGCCCATCTGGAACACGCAGCGCACGATCGCCGCATTCTACGCGGTCACCTTCTTCTGGGGCTTGCTCGCGATCGGGCTGTCGCTCTGGCTGGCGCGTAACACCGCCGGGGAGATAACCCAGTCCCTGAAGCAGATCGCCGAGGCCACCCAGGCGCTGGTCAACCAGGAGCCCAAGTTGCTGAAGCGGCCCGAGCTCTTCCCGTCCCGGGAATTTGCGATCATCAGCGCCGACCTCCACAACGCCGCCTCCGCCCTGAGCAAATCCAACCGCCAGCTGGCCGGCGCCATCGGCGAGCGCGACCAGTCACACCGGCAGTTGCGCCAGGTGCTGATGCATCTCGACGAAAAGGTCCGCGAGCGCACCACCCAGCTGGAGGAAGCGCGCCGGGCCGCCGAGTCGGCCAACAACGGCAAGAGCGAATTTCTCGCCAGCATGAGCCATGAGCTGCGCACGCCGCTCAACGTCATTCTCGGCATGTCGGAGATCCTGCGTGAGCAATACCAGGGCACGCTCACCGAGCGGCAGATGGAATGCGTCGCCGCCGTCGAGGAAAGCGGCCGGCACCTGCTCGCGCTGATCAACGACATCCTCGATCTCTCCAAGATCGAGTCCGGCATGATGGACCTTGAACTACAGGAAACCCGCGTGCGCGATGTCTGCGAGGCCAGCCTCAGACTCGTCCGCGAGGCCGCGATGAGGAAATCGATCCGGCTGGGCGTCAGTTACACCCAGTCCGCCTCCACGCTCACCGCCGACGCCCGCCGTTTGAAGCAGATTCTGGTCAACCTCCTTTCCAACGCCGTGAAATTCACCCCAAATGGCGGATCGGTAACCCTGGCCGTCAGCCAAGCCGGTGCACCCGATCGGATCTACTTCGCGGTCGAAGACACCGGCATCGGCATCGATCCCCGCCACCAGGACAAGTTGTTCCAACCGTTTCAGCAGATCGACAGCGCGCTGAACCGAAAATATGCGGGCACCGGCCTCGGCCTTTCCTTGGTCAAGCGCATGGCGCAGATGCATGGCGGCGCGGTCGAGGTCGTCAGCGAATCGGGCAAGGGCGCCCGCTTCACCGTCTCCCTGCCGCTCGGAGACGCCAAGGCCGGGCAGGCGGCCCCGACCCAGATAGAGCTGATGCCCCGCGGCCGCACCCAGGCCCCGATAATCACCGGCGAACCGCTTATTCTGATCGCCGAGGACAATCCGATCAATGTTCAGGTTTACACCGGTCATCTCGGCCGCTCCAACTGCCGCTTTTCCTTTGCCACCAACGGCCATGAGGCCATCGAGCGCGCCCTGGCGGACCACCCCGACCTCGTCTTGATGGACGTCCAAATGCCCGAAATGGACGGCTTGGAAGCCATCCGCCGGCTGCGGGCCGACGCCCGCACCGCCGGGCTGCCGATCATCGCGGTCACCGCGCTGGCCCGCCCGGAGGATCGAATCCGCTGTCTGGAGGCCGGGGCCGACAGCTATCTCAGCAAGCCCGTCAGTCTAAAGTATCTGACCGGACAGATCGTCGAGTTGCTCGCGCCCAAAGCCGCCTCCACTCCCGCTGACTCCCCGGCACTGCATTCATGAAACCGAACAGCACCGTCCTGGCCGTCGACGACGAGCCGAAAGCCCTCCTGCTCCTGCGCAACCTGATCGAATCCGAAGGCTGCCGCGTACTCCTGGCCGGCAGCGGGGCCCAGGCCCTCGAACTGGCCGCCAGGGAACAGCCCGACGTGGTCCTCCTCGACGTCATGATGCCCGAGATGGACGGCTTCGAGGTCTGTCGCCGGATCCGCGCGGACCCGCGTCTCTCGGAACTGCCCGTCCTCATGCTCACGGCCCTCGACGACCGCGAGTCGCGCCTGCGGGGCCTGGAATTGGGCGCGGACGACTTCGTGAGCAAGCCTTTCGATTCGGTCGAGCTGCGCACCCGCGTGCGCACCATCATCCGGTTGAACCGCTTTCGCGGCCTCTACGAGCAGCGCGCCCGCTTCGAGGCCGCCATCACCCATTCCCCGGACGGGGTCGTGCTGGCCGAGCTCGATGGCACGATTCTCCACCGCAACCAGACCTTTGCCGGATTGCTGGATCCCGCCGCGCCGGTTTCCGACAACTTCTTCGCCTACCTGCCGGCCGAATCCGCGAAGCAGACCCGACAGCGCATCGCCCGTGAGACGGGCTTCCAACTCGCCGCCCAGGAGACCACCCTCAATTTCTCGAAGAAGACCGTGCAGACGGTCGAGCTATCCCACGGCCTGATCCCGTGGGAAGGGCGTGGCATCATCCTTTTCACGATCCGGGACATCACCGAGCGCAAGAACCTTGAGCGGCAGTTGCTCCGTTCCCAGCGCATCGAGATCCTGGGCCAACTCGCCGGCAGCACCATCCACGACGTAAACAACATTCTCAGCGCCATCCATGGCAGCGCCCAGCTGATCGAGATCAAGGGCGGCACCGACCTCTCCCTTCATCTCGGCCAGATCCTGACCAGCACGCAGCGTGGCGCCAGCATGATGCGGCAGCTCCTGATGTTCGCCCGCGGCGAGGACGGCGCACTCGAATCATCCAACCCGGCAGGAGTGGCCGCCGAGGTCGCACACATGGTCAAGGAGACGTTCGGCCGTTGCTATCCCGTGGAATTCCATGCCGCCGCGGATCTTCCGCGCGTCCTCGTCGACCCGACCCAGATCCATCAGATTGTCATGAACCTTTGCGTCAACGCCCGGGACGCCATGCCCGACGGCGGCGCGCTCGTCATCGGGGTCGAACGCCGGAAGGTCGACGGAACGGTCGCGACAGTCATGGGCGGCCGGCCGGCTCCCGGCGACTATGTGGTCATCAGCGTCCGCGACCACGGCACCGGCATCCCCGCGGACATCCTGCCCAAGCTGTTCGATCCCTTCTTTACGACCAAGCCCAAGGGCAAGGGTACGGGACTGGGTCTCGCCACAGTCATCCGCCTGGTCCGCCGGCACAATGGCTTCGTCACACTTAGCACGGAAGTCGGCAAAGGCACGTGCTTTAGCTGCCACTTCCCGGTCGATCCGGATTCGGCGGATTAATCTTCGGCGACGGGGCAGCTTCCTTCTTGCCAAGCGCAATTTGGGCTCGCACGTTGGGGCTCTTTTTTCAGCTACATTCGCTTCCGTGCCCATGAACAAGAACATCCGTAATATCGCCATTATTGCCCACGTTGACCACGGCAAGACCACCCTCGTGGACAAATTGCTCAAGGAGGGCGGCGTCTACCGTGCCAACCAACAGGTGGAGGAACGCGCCATGGACTCCATGGACCTGGAGAAGGAGAAGGGCATCACGATCAAGGCGAAGAACACTTCCGTCCACTGGAAGAGCAAGATCATCAACATCGTCGACACGCCCGGACATGCCGACTTCGGTGGCGAGGTCGAGCGCGCCCTCCGCATGGTCGACGGTGTGCTGCTCGTGGTGGATGCCTATGACGGCCCCCAGGCGCAGACCCGCTTCGTCCTCCGCAAGGCCCTCGCGCACGGCCTCAAGGTTGTGATCGTCATCAACAAGATCGACCGCGAGAACGCCGAGCCCGCCAAGATGTATGACAAGGTCCTCGAGCTCCTCATGGAGCTCAACGCCACCGAGGAGCAGTTCGACGCGCCGGTCGTCTACGGCTCCGGCCGCGATGGCTATATGATGTATCACCTCGGCGAGGAGAAGAAGGACATGTCGCCCCTCTTCCAGACGATCCTCGACCACGTGCCGCCCCCGTTCGCCAAGCCGAACGAGCCCTTCCACATGCTCGTCTCCAACATCGATTGGAGCGACTATGTCGGCCGCATCGCGGTCGGCAAGATCCTCGGCGGCACCGCCAACGTCGGCGACGCGATCTTTGTCGTGCGGCATGCCGACGGCAAGCGCGTGCGCGCCAAGATCACCAAGGTCTTCGAGTTCACCGGCCTCGGTACGCGCGAAACCGACAAGGCCGTCGCCGGCAACATCGTCGGGATCTCCGGGGTCGAGGATATCGACATCGGCGACACCATCACGGCCGACGAGGCCGGCCACGCCCTGCCCTTCACCCAGATCGATCCGCCGACCCTCGAGATGCAGTTCTGCGTCAACGACGGCCCGCTCGTCGGCCAGGAAGGCAAGCTCGTGACCTCCCGCCAGCTCCGCGAACGCCTCTTCCGCGAGCTCAAGACCAACGTCTCGATCAAGATCGAGGACACCGACAAGGCCGGCATCTTCAACGTCAAGGCCCGGGGCGCCATGCAGGTGGCCGTGCTCGTCGAGACGATGCGCCGCGAGGGCTTCGAGCTTCTCGTCTCCCGTCCCACCGTGATCGAGCAAACCGGCCCGAATGGCGAACGCCAAGAACCCTACGAGACCGTCTGGATTGAAGTGCCCGACGAATGCGTCGGCACGATCATGCAGAACCTCGCCAATCGCAAAGGCCGGCTCACCAACATGGAAAAACTGCCCCACAGCACGATGTTGGAGGCGACCATCACCACTCGCGGCCTCATCGGCATGGAAATCGACGTCGTCAACGCCACGAGCGGGCGCGGCGTGCTCAGTCACCTGTTCAAGGAATACGGACCGTATGCCGGCGAGGTGCTGACCCGTATCACCGGCACGCTTCTCGCCACCGAGGCGGGGGAGACGACGGCCTACGCGCTCGTCATGGTGCAGGAACGCGGCAAGCTCTTCGTCAACCCGGGCGAGCTCGTCTATGAAGGCATGATCATCGGGGAAAATCCCCGCAATGAAGACATCGCCTGCAACGCGGTCCGCGCCAAGCAGCTGACCAATTTCCGTTCCCAAGGTTCGGGCGTCGCCACCGGCCTGACGCCGGCGTCGAAGCTGTCGCTCGAGCGGGCGATCGAATACATCGCCTCGGACGAGCTCGTCGAGGTCACGCCGAAGAGCCTGCGCCTCCGCAAACGGATACTGAACAACGGCGCCCGCCAGAAAGCTGCGAAGGCCGGCAAGGCCTAACTTGAGTCCGTTCCCGCTTCGAGCCCGCGGCCGCTAATCGTCGCGTCGCGGGTCTCCTATTTTCGGGACACCACCTGGGCCCTGTCCTCGAGAGCGGCGATCTGCTCGGCCAGTGCCTGCATCCGGGGATGCCTGTCGCCATAGCGGTCGGCGTAGTACTCGCGCGTGGCTCGCGCCAGCCGCAGCTCGTAGGAATCGACGGAAGGACCAAGCAGGTGGCGTTGAAACGCCTCCACTCTCTGCTTCCGATCGACGTAGCGAGGATGATTTTCGCCGTAACGCACGCTCATGGCAGCCAACTCCGCCTGAGCGGCCAACAGGACCTCAGGAGCGGCCGGATCCGCGCGCCACTGCCTTTCCATCGCTGCCACACCCAGCTCCTGCGCCCGCAACTTGGGATGATTCCCGAGATAGCGCAGACGCATCGCGACCAGGTCCACTCTCGCCAATTGCAGCACGAGCGGCTCCCGGTTGTCCATCTCGACCATGCGCCTCAGTTCGCCCACGCGGACCACCTGCTCCTGCAGCTTGGGATTGTTGGCCAAGTAGCGCTCCCGGCAGGCCGCAAGCTGTGCCTCGGCGCCGCGGAGCGCCGTCGCCAAGCTGGCCGGAGCTGCAGGCAAATCGGTGGCACGGCCAGCCAGCAACGTGGTCGCGAAAAGGAGCGAGGCGAGGTGTGACTTCATTTCTAGGCCGCCGGCAGGTGGTGCTACGGCGTGACGGTCGGCGGGGTCGCCACGCAAGGCATCACAAGGGCGGGTCAGCCGGTGAGCTTCGAATAGTCGGCTGCGGACAGCAGGCCGGCGGCGTCCGCCGGATTCGCGAGCTTCAATTTCAGCATCCAGCCGTCGGTATACGGTGCCTGGTTCACTCTTTCCGGATTTGCATCGAGCGCCTGGTTGACTTCCAGCACGGCGCCGGCGACCGGCGCATAGACGTCCGAGGCGGCCTTCACCGATTCCACGACGCCAAACGTCTCGCCGGCCTTGAGCACGGCGCCGACCTTGGGCAGCTGGACAAAAGTAATGTCCCCGAGGCTGTTCTGGGCGTAGTCGGTGATGCCAACCAGCGCGGTGCCGTCGCCGGCTACCTTGAGCCATTCGTGGGATTTGGCATATTTGAGATCAGCAGGGATGTTGCTCATGGAGGATCAATTCTTCTTTAGCGGGACGAAGGGCGGCTTGACGAGGTGCAAATTCAATTTCGTGCCGCGTATGTCCACGAACAGGGGCGCGGCGAGCGCAGTGGCGTCGATCAGGGCCGAACCGATCGCTTCATTGACCATGGGCGAGAGTGTGCCGGATACGACCCGACCCACGACGTCCCCGGAGGCATTCAGGACGGACGTCTCGGCGCGAACGATACGGCGGTCGCCGGTCCGGAAGAAGGCGATTCTCTTCTCCGGGCCCTTTTCTTTCTCTGCCTTGAGCGCGACGGAACCAACGAACGGCCCCTTGTCGAACTTCACGACCCAACCGAGTCCGGCCGCGATCGGCGAAATCTGGTCGGTGATCTCGTGGCCATAAAGCGGGAACCCGGCCTCGAGGCGCAAACTGTCGCGGGCGCCGAGCCCCGTCAGCTCGAGGCCAAACCCGCCGCCGGCCGCCACGATTGCCTCGGCCAGCCGCACGGTGTCGCCAGCCGCGCAGTAAAGTTCAAAGCCGTCTTCGCCCGTGTAGCCGGTGCGGCTGATGAGACACTTCACGCCGGCGACCTCGCCTTGGGCGAAATGGTAATACTTGATGCCGGCCAGATCGGTCCTGGTCAGTGTTTGGACCAACTCGGCGCCGCGCGGCCCTTGAATGGCGAGCTGGCCATAATCGGGTGAACGGTCCGTCACCGTGCACTTGAAACCCTTGGCCTGCTCCTGCATCCAGGCGATATCCTTGGCGACGTTGCCGGCGTTGATGCAAAGCAGATAGTCGTCCGCGCCGCGCATGTAGACGAGCAGGTCGTCCACCACACCGCCGTGGGGATAGCACATGACGGTATAGAGGATGCGACCCGGGAAAAGCTTGCTGCAATCGTTGGTCACGAGGTGCTGCAGGAAACTGAGTGCCTCGGGCCCCTGCACATCGGCCTCGCCCATGTGGCTCACGTCGAATAGGCCGCAACGCTGGCGCACGGCCTTGTGCTCCTCCAGGATGCTCCGGTACTGGACCGGCATGTCCCAACCCGCGAAGTCGACCATGCGGCCGCCATGCTGGCGGTGGAAGGCATTGAGGGGCGTGGTCTGCGGCGCGCTCATCCGCCCACTAAGCGCACCCCGGCCGGCACGGGCAAGGAATCTTTGCGCACCGTCGGCAGCCATTATGGCGGGCCAGGCGCACCAAAAGATATTGTGTTCAAGCGCCTCCGCCGCCACCTACACTTCCCATGCCCGGCCTGCTTCCATTCGCGTATCTGTTGCACACGCCGCACCCCTTCCTGATCCAGTTCAGTGAGAACTTTGGCATCCGCTATTATGGCCTGGCCTATCTGTCGGGCTTTCTGGCGGCCGGCTGGCTTTTGCGCGCGTATCACCGGGTCCATCGCTCACCGCTGGGCCTGAACGCCATCTTCGACCTGATGACGGCGTTGATCGCCGGGGTCATCATCGGCGGGCGCCTGGGATACTTCCTGCTGTATCAGACGGATATCTTTCTCCACGACCCGCTGGTCCTCGTGCGGGTCTGGGAGGGCGGGATGGCGAGCCATGGCGGATTTATCGGCGTGGTGGTGGCACTGTGGTGGTATGCCCGCAAACACGGGACCGGCATGCTGCGCATCGCGGACCTGGTCGTCACCACCGCTCCGCTCGGACTGTTTTTCGGCCGGGTGGCCAACTACCTCAACGGCGAACTCTGGGGCAAGGTGGCCACGGTTCCCTGGGCCGTCATCTTCGAGCAGACCGGCGGCGGCAATTTTCCCCGGCACCCCTCGCAACTCTACGAGGCCGGACTCGAGGGTCTCCTGTTGTTTGCCTTCATGCAATGGCGGTTTTGGAAAAGCGACTGCGCGGCAAGCCGGCCCGGCCGGCTCTCCGGTGAATTCCTGATCGCCTACGCCGTGGCACGGACGATCAGTGAGGTCTTCCGCGAACCCGACGCCGGCCTGATCCTCGGGCTGAGCCGCGGCACGTTCTACTCGGTCTTCCTGGTCATCGCGGGCGGCGCTTTGATCGCGTTCGCCAGCCGGCAGGGCTCACAAGGCAAAGCCTGAAGGGATGATGGCACCCTTGCAGACGCACAAGATGCCGTCGCGGATGACCACCCCGTGCGGGTAATCGCCGTCGGCTTTCCCGGCGGGCGACAAAGTGACGCCGTCGCCGATGCGGGCGTTCTTGTCGATGATAGCGCGGCGGATGTTGCAGTTGCGCCCAAGCCCGATGGGCGGCCGGCCCTGAGCCCGGTCGGCCTGCACTTCCTTCTCGGTCTGGTAATAGTCCGCGCCCATCATGACCACGTCCTCCAGGTGGGAGTTCTCGCCCAGGACCGAACGGATGCCGATGACGCAATGCTTGAGCGTGGAGTCCGTGACGAGGCAGCCGTCGCCGATGACCACGTGGTCGATGTTGCACTTGTTGATCTTCGAGGCCGGCAGGTAGCGCGGATGGGTGTAGATCGGCGCACCCCGGTCGAAGAAATTGAACGGCGGCAGCGGCTGCGCCAGCGCAAGATTGGCCTCGAAGAAGGCACGGACCGTCCCGATGTCCTCCCAATAGCCCTCGAAGATATAGCTGAAGAGCTTGGCCTTACCGAGCAGGGCCGGGATGACCTCCTTGCCGAAATCCTTCATGTTGTTCTCGAGCGCCTGCCGCAGCACCTCGCGGCTGAAGACATAGATGCCCATCGAGGCAAGGCAGCGCTTCTCCGGCGAGGGCGAGAGCTTCTTTTCCAGCGCCGCACTGATCGTCAGGCCGTTGATGATGGCCGGATCCTTCGGCTTCTCGACGAACTCGGAGACGGCCAGGTCGTCGGCGACGCGCATCAGCCCCAAACCCTCGACCTTGGAGACGGGGAACGGGATCGCCGCGATGGTGACGTCGGCCCCGGTGGCGATGTGCTGGTCGATAATCTCGCTGAAATCCATCCGGTACAGCTGGTCCCCCGAGAGGATGAGGACGTACTCGTGGCGGTGGCTGTTGAAATGAACGATGTTGCGCCGCACGGCGTCGGCCGTGCCCTCGTACCAGGCGCTGCTCTTCTCCGTCTGCTCGGCCGAGAGGATGTCGACGAAGCCCGCGCCAAACGGGTCGAAATGGAAGCTTTTCTGGATGTGCCGGTGCAGCGACGCCGTGAGGAACTGCGAGAGCAGGAAGATGCGGTTGAAACCCGAGTTCAGGCAGTTGCTGATCGGGATGTCCACCAGCCGGTACTTGCCCGCGAGCGGCACCGCCGGCTTGCAACGCTCCTTGGTCAGGGGGAACAACCGCGTGCCACGGCCGCCGCCCATGATCACCGACAGGACTTTTCTTGATTCAGCCATAGGGGTAACATTCTAATTCCTTGCAGTATGATTTGAACACCGTCAAAAATCGCCAGCTTAAACAAAATTATGTGTGGAATCGTCGGTTACATCGGCAGGCAGAAGGCTTCGGCCATCATCCTCGAGGGGCTCAAGCGCCTCGAATATCGCGGGTATGACTCCGCCGGGATCTCCATCCTGCAAAACGGGCGGTTCGACGTCGCCAAGAAAATCGGCCGCGTCGCCGGCCTGATCAAGAGCACCCCCGCCCAGAAGCTGGCGGGCACGACCGGCATCGGCCACACGCGCTGGGCCACGCACGGCGGCGTCACCGACGCCAACGCCCACCCGCATGTCAGCAGCGACGGCAAGATCGCGCTGATCCACAACGGCGTCATCGAGAATTACGTCAGCATCAAGAAATTCCTGCTGGGCAAGGGCTACACCTTCGCCTCGGAGACCGACACCGAGGTGCTGTGCAACCTCATCGCCTACCATTACCAGAAGGAACCGTCCGCCGAGGATGCCAGCCGTTTCCTCGAGGCCGTGCGCAAGACCCTGCGCCATGTCGAGGGCACCTATGGCATCGCCGTGATGTGCGCCGATTGCGCCGCCGAGATCGTTTCCGCGCGCAAGGGCTCGCCGCTCATCCTCGGGGTCGGCGACAACGAATACATGCTGGCCAGCGACGTCTCCGCCATCATCAGCCGCACGCAGAACGTCGTCTACCTCAAGGACGGCGAGATCGTCCACATCACCGCGAAGAACTTCTCCATCACCACGCTCGATTCGGAGGACGTGTCCCCGGTCATCGACACGGTGACCTGGAAGATCGAGGCGTCGGAGCTCAACGGCTACGCCCATTTCATGGAGAAGGAGATCTTCGAGCAGCCGGCCGCGCTCGAGAACTCCATGCGCGGCCGCTTCTCCGAGGACGGCAGCACCGCCCAGTTCGGCGGCCTGAACATCTCGGCCCTCGATCTCCGGCAGATCGACCGCTTCCACTTCCTCGCCTGCGGCAGCGCCTGGCACGCCTGCCTGGTGGCCGAGCACCTGATCGAGCGCTTCGCCCGCGCGCCGGTCGAGGTGGACTACGCCTCGGAGTTCCGGTATCGCAACATGCCGCTGGGCAACAGCACGCTGTTCTTCACCATCAGCCAGTCCGGCGAGACGATCGACACCCTCGCCGCCATGCGCGAGGCCCGGCGCAAGGGCTACAAGGTGCTTTCGATCAGCAATGTCGTCGGCTCCAGCATCGCGCGCGAGTCTGACGGCGGCGTCTACCAGCACGTGGGCCCCGAGATCGGCGTGGCCTCGACCAAGGCGTTCACTTCGCAGCTCCTCGTCGGCGCCATGCTCGCGCTCTACCTTGGCCGGATGCGCGACATGAGCTTCAGCGACGGCGTGGAATTTGTGCAGGCACTCAAGCGCCTGCCCGACCTCGTCCGGAAGACATTGGAGCTGGCCCCCGCGATCAAGGCGATCGCGCGGCGCTACGCCCATCATCATGACTTCCTCTTCCTCGGCCGCCTAGCTCTCTTCCCGATCGCCCTCGAGGGCGCGCTGAAGCTCAAGGAGATCTCCTACATCCATGCCGAGGGCTACCCCGCCGCGGAGATGAAGCATGGCCCCATCGCCCTCATCAGCGAACTGTGCCCGTCGGTGTTCTTCGTCCCGTCCGGGGAGATGTTCCACAAAGTCGTCTCCTCCATGCAGGAAATCAAGGCCCGCAAGGGCATGATCATCGCCGTCGTCACCGAGAATTGCGACCTGCCGGCCGGGCTCGCCGACGACGTGATCCGCATCCCCGAGTGCCATGAGGCCGTGCTGCCGGTCGTCGCCACCGTGCCGGTGCAGTTGCTGAGCTATTATATCGCCGTCGAGTTGCAGCGCGACGTGGACAAGCCGCGGAATCTCGCGAAGTCGGTAACGGTCGAATAAGCCATGCAAGTCACCCCGACGCGCGAGGAATTCCTGCGCCTGAGCAGGCAGGGCAACGTCGTTCCGGTGCGGGCCGACCTGCTCGCCGACCTGGAGACGCCGGTTTCCGCCTATGCCAAGCTGCGCGGCACCGGACCGGCCTTCCTGCTCGAATCCGTCGAAGGCGGCGAGAACGTCTCCCGCTACAGCTTCATCGGCTGCAACCCGCGGAAGATCCTCCAGGCACAACCCGGCGATTCCGATCCCCTCGTGGCCCTGCAACAGGAACTGGCCAATTACCAGCCGGTCAACGTGCCGGGCCTGCCGCCGTTCACCGGCGGAGCCGTCGGCTATCTCGGCTACGAGTTCATGCACAGTGTCGAGAAGACCGTGCCCCTCGCCGCCCGCGATGAGCTGCACGTGCCCATGATGTGGTTCATGCTCTGCGACTCCGTGCTGGCCTTCGACCGGGCGCACCAGACCATGCGCCTGATCGTCAACGCCCATGTCGGCTCCGACGCGGGCGCCGCCTACGACTCGGCCTGCGCCGAACTCACGCGCATGGCCGCAGCCCTCGCCCGGCCCACGCCGCTGAATTCGGCTGTCCTGGGCGACACCGGGGCCGTCCACGTGCCCGCGGGCAACGTCACCAAGGCCGCATTCGAAAAGACGGTCGAGGATTCCAAAGAATTCATCCGCGCGGGAGATATCTTCCAGATCGTCCTGTCCCAGCGCTTCACGCGGGAATTCACCAGGACCCCGCTCGACCTCTACCGGGCTCTGCGCACGGTGAATCCATCACCCTACATGTTCCTGCTTGAAACCGGCGATTTCGCCCTCGTCGGAGCCTCGCCCGAAGTCCACGTGCGCCTCACCGGACGGAAAGTGGAGATCCGCCCCATCGCCGGCACCCGGCCGCGCGGCAGGACCGCCGAGGCGGACCTTGTCCTGGAGAAGGAATTGCTGGCCGATGAAAAGGAGCGGGCCGAACACCTGATGCTGGTGGACCTTGCCCGCAACGACATCGGCCGGGTCTGTGCCTTTGGCTCGGTCAAGGTCCCCGAATTCATGATCATCGAGCGCTACTCGCATGTGATGCACATTGTGTCACAGGTGGAGGGACAACTAGCGCCAGAACGTTCCGCTTTTGACCTGATGCGTGCCACTTTTCCAGCCGGCACCGTCAGCGGAGCGCCAAAAATCCGCGCCATGCAGTTGATTGCGGAAAAGGAGGGCACCCAGCGCGGCAGCTATGCGGGGGCGCTCGGCTATTTCAGCTACGACGGGAACCACGATTCCTGTATAACCCTAAGGACGGCATTGATTAAGGATGGCAAGGTCCACATCCAAGCCGGCGCTGGCATCGTGGCGGACTCCATTCCATCGGCGGAATATCAGGAGACCATCAGCAAGGCTTCGGCGCTGTTCAAGGCCATTTCCCTCGCGGAAAAACTCTGAGTTGCGGCGTCTCGGCGGCACAGAGACGCGTATTATCGGTCAGAACAGGGTATCCGGGAATTTCCTCCGGCCTACCGGCATCTAATATGCAAGGAGGCTGGGGTAACCATCCTGACTATCACTCGTCAACCATATCAGCCATGCCACAACGCAAAAAGACTCTCCGCTCCACGCCGGTTGAAGTCACGATGCCTGCGGATCGTGCCACGCCCGGTGTTACCATTCCGTCGCCTGATGAAGGCTTGACGCTCCGGCCCGATATTATCGCCGCCGTCGCCCCGTCCCAGTTCGACCAGGCCTCACCGATCGACCGTCGCGACGAGCGCTCAAATCTTCAGCTTTATCTCAACGAAATCCGCCAGACGCCGCTTCTGACCGTACAGGAGGAGATAAAGCTCGCGGCGCGGATCAAGCGCGGCGACAAGGCGGCCCGCGACCACATGATCAAGGCCAACCTGCGCCTCGTGGTCAAAATCGCCTACGACTACAATCAGATGGGCCTGCCGCTCATGGACCTTATCAGTGAAGGCAACCTCGGCCTGATCAAGGCCGTCGAGCGTTTCGACCCCGCCAAGGGCGGCAAGCTCTCCACCTACGCGGCCTGGTGGATCAAGCAGTGCATGAAGCGCGCCTTGGCCAACCAGTCCAAGACGATCCGCCTCCCCGTCCATCTGGTCGACAAGATCTCGCGCATGCGCAAGATGATCGCGCGGCTCACCGAGGAACTGGGCCGCGAGCCGGAGAACGAGGAGATCGCAGCCGAGCTGCAGATCCCGACCGCCAAGGTCGCCCTGCTCAAGACGGTCAGCGTGCGCCCCGCCTCGCTTGATGCGCCCGTGGGCGAGGACAACGATTCGGCCACGCTCGGCGACCTCGTCGGCGACGAGATGGCCGTCAGTCCCGACCAGGGATTGGGCGAGAAGAATCTGCGCGAGGACCTGAGTGCCATGGTCAACTCCCTTGATCCCCGTGAAGCCAGCATCATCAAGATGCGGTTCGGCCTGGAGGGGCACAAGGAACTGACGCTCGAGGAGGTCGGCAAGAAGTTCAAGGTCACCCGCGAACGCATCCGGCAACTGGAGTACCTGGCCCTGTCCCACCTGCGGAAGCAGATGCATCACCACAACAAGCAGCGGACAGCCGACGAGGTCGAACAGGAGACCCTGGCCGACCGGCGGGCCGAGATCATTCGCGAGTTCATCGCCAAACAGCCGGCGATGGCCCAGTAGTTCTAGTCAACGCTTTGCCCTGGCGCCCGCCTCATCGGCGGGCGCCTTTTCTTGGGCAGACGGGAGCCGGCTCGTCGACTCGACCGCGATGGCCGCCCGCTCAAGCATCGCGCGAAGTTCCCACTTGGCAGGGACTGCCGAATGCACGATGTAATGCCGGAGTCCCCCCTCTCTCCTGCCTGCCATGCCCTATTTTGTCCGATCCAAACTGGCCTTGCTGCGCCGCGCCTGCCCGCTGTTCCTCGCACCGGCGCTTTTCGCGGCCGTTCCCGCGCCGGAACTATTGCCCGACGGCATCATCTTCACCCGCGCCGGAGTGTTTCAAAAGATCGAGGTCCGGGCCGACGACATCATCCGGGTCGTGTTTACGCCGGAGCGCTCGTTTTTTGCTCACGCCAGTCTCATGCTGGAAAAGCGCGGCGCCAGCGTCCCGTCTTGGCAGCTCGAAACCACCGACAATTTTGCGACCCTGCGCACCGCAAGACTGCAGGTGCGCGTTGATCTCCAATCGGGTGATGTCACCTTCCTGGACGCGCAAGGCCGCACGGTACTGGCGGAGCAGCCTGGTGCGCGATCGCTGCAGCCGGCGGAATTGCAAGGGGAGAAGACCTGGCATGTCCGCCAAGCCTGGTCTTCACCGCCCGACGAAGCGCTCTATGGCCTCGGCAGCAACCAGCTCGGCTGGCTCAATCTCAAGGGACGGGACCTCGACCTCTGGCAACACAACGGCACCGTGGCAGTGCCATTCCTCGTCTCCAGCCGCGGCTTCGGCCTGCTCTGGGATAACAATTCCTACACCCGGTTCGGCGACCTGCGGACCACCGAGCCGATTCCCGCTGCGCAGTTGTTCGATCAGGACGGCCAGCCGGGCGGGCTGACCGCATCCTACTACGCCGGCGACGCCTTCGGGCAACTGGTGGACCGGCGAAGGGAGACCACGATCGACATCGCCATTCCGGATTCAGTCAAACTCCCCAACCATGACATAAACCCCGCCCTGCCGGCCGAGGGAAACTGCAGCGTCCGGTGGGAAGGGTTTGTCGAGGCGCGACAAGCCGGTCTTTACACTTTTGAGACCTTCTCGAATTCCGGCATCAAGCTCTGGATCGACGGACGCCTCGTCATGGATCACTGGCGGCAAGGCTGGCTGCCTTGGTTCGAAGTTGCACAGTTCCCGCTGGAACGGGGACACCGCCATCACCTCAAGCTGGAGTGGTCGCGGGACGACGGCATGCCCACCATGCGCCTGCGTTGGAAGACGCCGACAAGCGAGACCGACACGTCCCTCTGGTCCGAGGCGGCCGACGGCATCGATTACTACTTTGTCTACGGGCCGCGGATCGATGACGTGATCGCCGGCTACCGGCGGCTCACTGGAGCCGCGCCGCTCATGCCCATCTGGGCGTTCGGGCTCTGGCAATCCCGCGAACGCTACGAAACCGCCCGGGAGAGTCTCGATGTGGTGAAGAAGTACCGCCAAGCGGGAATTCCCTTCGACAACATCGTACAGGACTGGCGCTACTGGCCCGATGGGAGGTGGGGCTCACACGAGTTCGACCCCGCCCGTTTTCCCGATCCTGACGCGTGGATCAAGGCCGTGCATGAACTGCATGCCCGCCTGATGATTTCCGTGTGGGGTAAATTCAACCCGGGCACGCAGAACTTCGAGGCGATGCGCTCGCCCGGCTACCTCTATGAGCGCAATCTCAAGGAAGGAACCGTGGACTGGCTTGGGCAGCCCTACACTTTTTACGACGCCTTCAACCCGGGGGCGCGCAAGTTGCTCTGGGACCAGATCGACCGGCAGCTATTCAGCCGTGGCATCGATGCGTGGTGGATGGACGCCACCGAGCCCGACCTCCGGCCCACGCCCACCCTCGACGGCCAGCGGGACTACGTCAATCCGACCGCCCTCGGTCCCGGCACCCGCGTGCTGAACGCTTACTCGCTGGCGAACAGCGCCGCGGTCTACGAAGGCCAGCGGATCGTCGCGCCCGACCAACGGGTGTTCATCCTCACCCGATCCGGCTTCGCCGGCCAACAACGCTACGCCGCCGCCACTTGGTCGGGCGACATCTCGTCCACGTGGACGGCGCTGCGCAAACAGATCCCGCTCGGCCTCAGTTTCTGCCTTTCCGGTTTGCCTTATTGGACCATGGATTCCGGCGGTTTTTCCGTGCCAGCGCGCTTCTCGACCAAGGATCCGAAGCCCGCTGACGTCGAGGAATGGCGCGAACTCAATGCCCGCTGGTTCGAGTTCGCCACCTTTGTGCCCCTGCTGCGGGTTCATGGCCAGTATCCCTACCGCGAGATGTGGCAGTTTGGAGGCGAGACCAGTCCTGCTTTCCAGACGGAATTGAAGTTCGACCGGCTGCGCTACCGGCTGCTGCCCTATATCTACTCGGTCGCCGGAACCGTCACGCATGACAACGGCACCTTCATGCGGGCCTTGGTCATGGACTTCGCCGCCGACCCGAAGACACACGCCATCGAAGACCAATACATGTTCGGCCCGGCATTTCTCGTCAACCCCGTGACCACCTATCAAGCCCGCACCCGGCCGGTGTACCTGCCCGCTGGGACCGGCTGGTTTGATTTTTGGACCGGGGCGGCTCTTGCCGGGGGCCAGAGCATCGAAGCACCCGCACCGTTCGATTCCCTGCCACTCTACGTGCGGGCCGGATCCATCGTTCCCTTCGGGCCTGAACTCCAATACACTCAGGAAAAGCCGGCGGACCCCGTGAGGCTCCACATCTATGCCGGAGCCGATGGCGACTTCACGCTCTATGAGGACGACGGCCTGACCTACCAATACGAGAGAGGGGCCAGCTCGACCATCAAGTTTCACTGGAACGACCTCACCCAAACGCTCACCATCTCCTCCCGTGCCGGATCCTTCGCCGGCATGCTGACGGACCGGACTTTCGAAGTTGTGCTCGTTTCGCGCGAAAGACCCGTGGGGTTCGCGCCCAATTCCCGTGCTGACTGGACCGTGCGTTATCGAGGCGATGCCGTGGAGGTCCGCCTGCCCTGACCGCGGGACTGGCCCCGGGGTCACCCTCTCGCGGCGCGGTCCGGCAGGGCCGCAGCGAGGGTCCGCATGAACTCGGGGATCTCGTACGGCTTGCTGACCCGGCCCTGGAAACCGTGAGCCAGGTAGTTGGCCATCACCGGATCGTTCGAGTAGCCGCTCGAAACTATGGCTCTGATCCCGGGATCGATCTGTCGTAGCCTTTCCATGGCCTCCGCCCCGCCCATGCCACCGGGCACGGTGAGATCGAGCATGACCAGATCGTATGGCCGACCTTCGCTCCGGGCCGCTTCGAATTCCCGCAACACCGCCAATCCGTCAGCCACCGCGGTATGCTCCAGGCCCATGCGTTTGAAGATGGCTCCGGCGAGGGAACGGATCGTCGCCTCGTCGTCCATGAACAGCACACGCGCTGAGCGGGCCGAGAGCACAGGTTTCGACTCGGCAGCCGGGAGGACCGGATCGGTCGACGCCGCCGGCAGCCAGAGGTGAAATGTCGTGCCCGCACCCGGTTTCGACTCCGCTTCAACATGCCCCTGATGCTTCTTGATGATCGAATAGACGGTGGCCAGCCCCAGACCGCTGCCCTCTTTCTTGGTGGTGAAGTAGGGCTCAAATATCCGGGACAAATGATCGGGGGCGATCCCGGTTCCCGAGTCGGCGATGGACAGCCGCAGGTAATTGCCCGCCGCCAGAGTCGGTTTGGCTCCCGCCGCAACGGTCACATTGCGCAGCGTGATTCGGATGACCCCGCCGGCCGGCATGGCGTGCGTCGCATTCAGGATGATGTTCTGCACCACCTGGCCGATCTGACCGCGGTCCACGTCGGCCGGCCACGCCTCGGGCGCCAGGTCAAAGTCACAGCGCGCTTTCGATCCGTGCAGGGCGAACTGGGCCGCCTCCAGGACCACCGCCGGCAGCGCCGTCACGGTCCGCACGGGCTCGCCGCCCTTGGCGAACGTGATGAGTTGGTGGGTCAGGTCGCGCGCCCGCAGAGCAGCGCTTTCGCTTTGGCGCAGGCATTCCATGGTCTCCGCATCCAGCCGCGCATCGAGCTTCGCCAGGGACAGATTGCCCATGACCACTGTGAGAAGATTATTGAAATCATGGGCGATACCGCCGGCGAGCACTCCGAGCGATTCGAGCTTGGATGCACGGGCCAGCGCGGCTTCCAGCCGGGCCGCCCGCTCGCTCTCCACGTTCTGCTGGATCTGCCCCGTTTGCTGGCGGACCCGCCGGCGCAACGCCACCACCCAGCCAAAGCCGAGCACGAGGCAGACGGCCAGGACACCGGTCGCCGCCAGCACCCGGCCAACGGTAAGCCACGACGGACGACTGATCACCTGGATATCCGCCGGTGAACGCAACAGCAAGCGCACCGCATGCGGCCTCTTGTATTCGTCAAATTCGACCTGATAAACGCCGGTGAGGGCCACGCGGCTGCCGGCGACCCAGGTAACGGGCGGGCTGTCTTGCTTCCTTTCCAACTGCGCCTCAAAGATCACGTCCCGGGCCTGGAGGACCAGACGCCGGCTTGCTCCGGGCGTCCCGGAATCCAGCAGCATCGCCGTTATGCGCACCAGCCGGCCGTCGAGGTCGACGTCGTTCGGCGTGATTTCGGTGAGTGCCTGCGGCGCCGGTTCCGGCCCGGAGGCGAGCTTCCGGTAGATCGCATCGCGCAGGACAACCCGGTTTCCCTCGCGCCCCGGGAATCCGACCGCCTCGACCCGATCGCCAGGGTCCAGGGGAGTCGGGTCGTGGCTCAGGATCAGCAGGCTCTCGGTTCCCTCCTGGACGTACATCACCTCTCCCGCTATCTGATGCACGACCGCGCCGGTCACCCGCACCCGGCGATTGATCACGTTGAGGGAATTGAACTGTCGCAGGTTCGCGAGCGAACGCGCCGCCACCTTGAAAGGCTCGGCGGGCTCAGCCTCCAGAACCGCAATGTCCTGGGTGGAGGGTACCCACAACTGGATGCCCGTGAGCTGTCGTTTCGCATTCGTGAGCACTTGGCAGACCCCGCGCACCTGCACCACCGAGCCACGCAGGCTCGCGAGTTGCTCGCCTCCACCAAGGAGCGCGGTGAATTCACCTGCGGCCGAGCTCAGCTCAAGACGGCTCCACGGCCCGTCGCGGGTGACCCGCCGGACGTAACCACTCATTGAAAGCCATTGGGAATCCTCCACGCCCGTCAGAGTCTGTTCGAGCGTAACTTGTTTCGCCTCCGGAGGACCCAGCCGGGCGGTCGTAGCCGTGCTGGAGGCGAGCACCACCGGCGTGAATCTTCCCGGGCCCGACACACCCACCACGATCACCTTGGCCCCATTGACGACCTTGTCGTTCCGCACCGGCGGCTGGATCACGCAAACCCCACCGCTCGAATCGTGCATGTAGAAGAAATCCGCCGAACCGCTCGCCCAAGTGACAATGCCCGTCAGTTGCACCGGGTGGCCGCGCGCCGCCGCCTCCGGTGAAAGCTCACGCACCTGCTCGGCCAGCCGCAAGCTCGCGAGTTCGATGGACGGTGCATCCTGCGGCCTTTCCGGGGCCCGCCGATACAGGCCCTCGCTCAATTGCCACTCCGCTCCCTGTTGAGCGATATACCCGATGGCCTCGACTTGGGTTCCCTGAGGCAGCGCCTGGGCCTGGGCCGTCTGCAACGTCACCTGCCCGGTCTCATCCCGGATGGTAAGCGATTTGCCCGGCTCCTGCATTCTCACCACACCATCAACCCGCACCAGTTTCCCGCATGCAACGGTCGCTAAGTTCTCCACGGAGGTGGCCGGCAGGTTGAATTGCGGGCTATCGTTGAGCAATCCTTTGGGAGCGACATAGTGGAGCCCCGGTACCCATAGCTCGATCTTGGGTAGGGCGCCGAGCGGATCGCTCGTGGCGGAGTACACCCCCCGAGCCTCCAGCAGGGTTCCCACGAGATTCGGCGGCGTTGATCCGCCCTCGAGCAGCACCCAAACCGTGATGGACCGTCCCCCGACGACGAGGTCGAGTTCCATGTGCCGCGGGCCATTCTGATACTGACGGTCAACGTAGCCCTCGACCGTGACCACGTGCTTGTCATAGTTTCCCGTGCGACCGACCTGTCCGCGGGTCAACATCGCCGCGGGAAGCTCTCCGTCGCCGACGATGGTTATTTTAGCCTGGTCAATCTGGGCGCCCTTCGCGGGCACGGCCAGACCGGTGATGAGGATTCTCTGTCCCGGCTTGAGTTGCTTCACCGGGTACTCCCTCAGTCCCAAGTAGGTGTCCACGTCGCCCCAGCGACCCCACAAGACCTTCCATTCCGGATCATAAAAGTAGACGGTGAACTCGCACTGGACCGTGTGCACCTCGTTCCGCCCGCCTTCCGCCTCGCTTAGCAGATCGTTCAGGGTCGTGATCTGGTGCAGTTCCGGACGGTAAAGCGCCTGGGTCAGGCTCCAGTCGTTTCGCCCGCGCAGCGGAAATCCGATGACTTCCACCCGCGCGTTTGCTTCCAAGACCTGAGTCTGGGCCGTGGGGACGGTAACCGTGCCGGTGCCGTCGGAAAGCGTCAATGACTCGCCGGGCGCCTGCTCCCGCACAACGCCGGCCAGTCGCACAAGTTTGTCCGGGGGAGCGTTGGCCAGATCCTGGACCAAGGTGGCCGCACATTGAAACCTCGCATCACGATCCAGTTGACCCAGTATCTCGATATCCTGGAGACTAGGCACCCAAACTTCCACCTTGGGGGCCGGCCAGGTGGGTTCCGTGCGGGCGTAATAGACCCCCTTCACCCGCACCAGCGCACCATTTGCCTGCGGAGCCAGATCATCGTTCTTGAGCAGGAGCCTTGCGACGACCACCCGCCCGTCCACGACCAGTTCCAATTCCTGATGATTCGCGTCACGGGAAGTCTGCCGGTTCACGTAGCCTTCGACGGTCACGAGCTTCTTGTCAAACCGCTGGATGTTCCCGATCTCACCCCGCGTGGACAACACGTCCACTGGAGTCGAATCGGCCAATACTGTGACGACCGGTTCGTCGACGACCAGACCCTTGTTGATCGGCCGGATCAAGCCCTCGATCAGAACGCGCTGTCCCGCCTTGATCGGAAAGTGAGTCTTGCCTAACGAAAGATAGCTGTCGGCTTCCCCGCTGCGGCCCCACATGGCCTGCCAAAGCGGATCGTAGTAATAAACCGTGTAGTCCAGACGGAGGCGGTGCCATTCTTCAGCCTCGGCTTCCGGCATCTGCCAGATTTGTTCAAAAGACGTGATCACCACCGGCGAGATCGTCCGCGGCGGACGTGAGTCGCCGTCAGTCCCGCGGGCCTGTTCCGCGGTCAAGGCGCAAGCGACCGCCAACGCCCATCGGAATAGGAGTGGGCGCGACCGTCGTGAGTCGGAGGTTGAAGGCATGGCCTGTAGTGCTTGACGCGTTATTGAGCTTACCTCGTTAAATCGGTCGGGACGACAAACAACTAAGGGTTAATAGGGTGGACACCTTAGGTTGTTCAGGAACTTCTGGCACCAATTACGTCAACTTACCGCGCTCGAGTGCACCCGGAGGGATTGCGTCGGAGCAAAAAAAGGCGCCCCGCTCGCGCGGGACGCCTTCGAAGTGGATCGCTGGAAGCGAACGGCAGCTTACTCGTCCTTCTTGGAGGCCTCGTCGAAGATATCACCGAGGTTTGTCATGTCGGACGCACCAGAGCTCTTGGAGAACTGGTCGTAGGTCGCCGTCTCCTGCGCAAGCTGTTCGGCCGAGTAGTTCGCGGCCTTGATGCTCAGGCCGATACGGCGCTGTTCGCGGTCGATCTTGATGACGCGGGCCTGGACTTCCTGGCCGGGTTTCAAGACGTCCTTCACCTTGTCGACGCGGTCTTCCTGGATCTGGCTGATGTGCACGAGGC
>CAZZDB010000038.1:0-23587 GCA_964652485.1 uncultured Oleiharenicola sp. | reverse complement strand
CATCGCAGGCGACGGGCACGACCTTGAAGCCGCACATCGCGGCGCTGGCGGGATTGGTGCCGTGCGCGCTGGTCGGGATGAGGCAGATGTTGCGGTGGCCCTCGCCGCGCGACTCGTGGTAGGCGCGGATGACGAGCAAGCCGGCGTATTCGCCCTGGGAGCCGGCGTTCGGCTGGAGCGAGATCGCGGCGAAACCGGTGATCTCGGCGAGCCATTTCTCGAGGTCCTTGAAAAGTTTCGCGTAGCCCTTGGTCTGGTCGCCGGGCGCGAACGGGTGGAGCTGGCCGAACTCCGGCCACGTGACCGGGAACATCTCGCTCGTGGCATTCAGCTTCATCGTGCAGGAGCCAAGCGAGATCATCGAATGGCAGAGCGAGAGATCCCTGGCCTCGAGCCGGCGGATGTAGCGGAGCATCTCGTGCTCGGTATGGTGGAGGTTAAAGACGGAGGCGGTGAGATAGGGCGACCGGCGAGCCAACGGCTCGCCGTAATCGGCCGACTCGAAGCCCGGAGCCGGGAGCTGGGAGCCAAACAGCCCCAGCAACGTCTCCACCTGCGCGACGGTGGTCGTCTCATCGAGCGAGAGACCGACCGTCGAGGCGTCGACGAGGCGGAGATTGATCTTCGCCGCGAGAGCAGCGGCGTGGATCCTGGCGGTGTCGATGCCGGACACCGTGAGCGTGTCGAAGACCGGCTCGGCGTTGACCGTGGCGCCGGTGGATCTTAGGCCGGCGGCGAGCAGGCCGGTGAGCAGGCGCGTGCGCCGGGCGATCGCCTTCAGGCCCGTCGGCCCGTGGTAGATGGCGTACATCGAGGCCATGACGGCGAGGAGCACCTGCGCCGTGCAGATGTTCGACGTGGCCTTGTCGCGGCGGATGTGCTGCTCGCGCGTGCCGAGGGCGAGGCGCAGGGCGGGGTTGCCGTGCACGTCCTTCGAGACCCCGACGAGCCGGCCGGGCATCTGGCGCTTGAACTCGTCCTTGGTGGCGAGGAAACCGGCGTGCGGGCCGCCAAACCCCATCGGCACGCCGAAGCGCTGCGCCGAGCCGACGGCGACATCGGCGCCGAACTCGCCCGGGGCGCGCAACAGGGTGAGCGCGAGCAAATCGGTCGCGACAATCGCCAGGGCGCCGGCGGCGTGGGCCTGCTGGAAGAAGGCGGCGAAATCATGGATGCTGCCCGTGGTGTCGGGATATTGGACGAGCGCGCCAAAGACCCGGCCCTGGAATTCGAACGTGCGGTGATCGCCAACGACGACCTCGACGCCGAGGGGCTTCGCCCGGGTCTTCACGATGTCGATGGTCTGCGGGTGACACTTTTCCGACACAAAGAAGCGGGAGGCGTCGTGGCTCTCGCCGAGCTTGACGCGGTGGGCGAGCATCATGGCCTCGGCGGCGGCGGTGCCCTCGTCGAGCATGGACGCGTTGGCGATTTCCAGGCCCGTCAGGTCGCAGACCATCGTTTGGAAATTCAGCAGCGCCTCAAGCCGCCCCTGGGAAATCTCCGCCTGGTAAGGCGTGTAAGCCGTATACCAGCCGGGATTCTCGAGGATGTTGCGCTGGATGACGCCGGGCACGGCGGTGTCGTAGTAACCCATGCCGATGAAGCTGCGGTAGACCCTGTTCTTCGACGCGATGGCGCGGAGTTCGGCGAGGGCGGCGCGCTCGCCCAGCGCGGCGGGCAGGCGCAGCGGGCGCTTCAGGCGGATCTGCGGCGGCACGGCGGCATCGGTCAGGGCGTCCACCGAATCAAAGCCGATGGTCTTGAGCATCTCCGCGACTTCCGGGGCGGAAGAGCCGGTATGGCGGCGTTCAAAGGTGTCAAGCGGGGCGAGCAGTTCGCGGGAAAAATCCATGCCGCGGACGGTAGGCGCGGGCAGTGGTGGCGCAACAGCGATTTGGGTGCGGGGCGCCGCGATTAGCGGCTGTTTCAACCCGGGAAGCCCTGCTGCTGACCGGCACAGGGGATGAACCCCACGTCCGGCCGGGTAACACTGCCACCCAATCGTAACCCTTCCCGGATTGATTCGGGATGATGCCGGCGTAGAAATTTTTCCACACCACCACCGCCTATGTTCACTCCTGCATTTCGATTGGCCGCGCTCCTGGCCGCCGCCGCGATCATCACCGGGCCCCTGGCGGCCCAAGTGCCGCTTTCGAGCGGCACGTACGTCCAGACCTTCGATGCCATCGGCAGCGGGCTGCCCGCCGGCTGGTCGGTTACCACGGGGGCCACGGCGTCCGCGCTGGGCACGACCGCCGCGTTCGACGCCTCGACGTCGTCGAATTGGTCCGTGACCACCGGCTCGTGGCGCAACTCGGCGGCGGCCGACAATCCCGGATTTACCGCCACCACCGCGACTGCGGCCCAGGCCGCGGCTACGGACCGGGCCCTCGGCATCCGGCAAACGGGGGCCTTCGGCGATCCCGGGGCGGCGGCGAACTTCAATTTCTCCACCATCGGCCTGCAGGTGACCTCCATCTCGTTTTCGGCGCAGATGCTCTCGGTGCAGACGCGCAGCACGACCTGGTCGCTGCAGTACGGCCTCGGGGCCGTGCCCTCAACCTGGACCACCGTTGCTTCCTACTCGGATCCCGCCGTCTTCGGCGCCACCACGATGACGGCGAGCGGCTTTGGCACCGCGCTCGACAACCAGAGCAATGTCTGGCTGCGCATCGTCGCCCTCGTGGTGACGTCGGGTTCCGGCAGCCGCGACACCTTTGGCATCGATGACTTCACCATCGTCACCACGGGCGCCAGCGGGCCGGTTCCTCCGGGCATCAGCACCCCGCCGGCCGCGCAGACCGTGACCGAGGGAGGCACGGCCCAGTTCACGGTCGTGGCCAGCGGGACGGCCCCGCTGAGCTACCAGTGGCGCAAGGGCACGACCGCGCTGAGCGACGGCGGCATCGTCTCCGGGGCCGCGACCGACACGCTGACGCTGACGGGCGTCGCCCTCGCCGATGCAGGCAATTACAATGTGGTGGTCACGAATGCCGGCGGCAGTGCTACCAGCGCGGACGCGGTCCTGACGGTGAACCCGGTGCTGATCCCGCCGGGCATCACCATCCAGCCGACACCGCAAAGCGTCGCACCGGGGGGAACGGCGACTTTCAACGTGGTGGCGGCGGGCACCGCGCCGCTGGCCTATCAATGGTTCAAAGGGGGATCGAGCCTGGCCGACGGCGGCAACATTTCGGGCGCGACGACGGCCACGCTGACGATCGCCGGGGTGGGCGCCGCCGACGTGGGCAATTACAACGTCGTCGTGAGCAATGCCGCCAATCCGCCGGCGACGAGCAACGCGGTCGCATTGAGCTTGGCCGCGATCATCACCCCGACCGGCCAGATCTCCTATGCCGGCGGCGCCTACACCCAGAATTTCGACACGCTGCCGGCCGGCGGCACGTTCACCCTGCCGAACAACGGTCCCTTCGGGCTCGCGGACGCGCCGGTCCTGGCGGGCGGACTGGGCGGCTGGAGTTTTGCGAAATATGAGGGCACGGGCACCGTGGCCCTGTTTCGCGTCGACGCCGGCAGCAGCACGTCGGGCAGCGTCTACTCCTATGGTACGGGAACGGCCACCGACCGCGCCCTCGGGTTGCTGGCGAGCGGAACGACGATCGCGCGCTTCGGTTCGGCTCTGGTCAACAACACCGGCCAGACGATCACCCAATTCACGCTCAGCTACACGGGGGAGGAATGGCGGCGGGGCAGCGCGGCGGCCAACAAGCTGACGTTCGAATACGCGACCGATGCCACCGACATCAACACCGGCACGTTCACCGCGGCCCCGGCCCTCGATTTCACCGCTCCCAACACCACCGGCACGAGCGTGGCGGTCGACGGCAATGCCGCGGCCAACCGCACCGCGGTCTCGGCCACGGTCACCGGCCTGAACTGGGCCCCGGGCCAGACGCTCACGCTGCGCTGGACCGACGTGAATGACAGCGGCAACGACGACGGGCTCGCGGTCGACGACCTTTCCTTCACCACGCCGATCGACCCGAGTTCGGTGATCCCGGCGGTGGCATTCACCAATCCCGCGGGTGCGGCGGTCGACGTTCCGGTGGCCTCGCCGGTGACGGTCGCCTTCAACGAGCCGGTCGAGGTTACCGGTTCGTGGTTCACCCTGACCGGCAGCGTCAGCGGACCGCACAGCGCGAGTGTCAGCGGCGGACCGACCGAGTACACCCTCACGCCGGCGGTCCCGTTCAGCGAGGGCGAGACGGTGACGCTCACGGTGCTGGCCGCGCAGGTGACCGACGTGACGACGGGCACGCGCCACCCCCAGGCCGATTACTCGGCGAGCTTCATCACCTTCTCGAGCGCGCCCCTGCCGATTCACACCGTGCAGGGCAGCGGCTTGATCAGTCCCTATGTGAATCACGTGGAGACCGTGCAGGGAGTGGTGACGGCGACCTTCCAGGCCCCGGGCATGATCGGAGGCTATTTCATCGAGACGCCCGATGCCGACCAGGATGCCGATCCCGCGACCTCCGAGGGCATCTATGTCTTCGACAACACCAACAGCGTGACCGTGGGGGATTTTGTCACGGTCCGGGGCACCGTCACGGAATTTGGCACGGCGCCGGCGACCGACACGGAAATCAGCTCGGTCACAAGCTGCACGATCAGCAGCAGCGGCAATCCGCTGCCCACCCCGGTCAGCGTCACGCTGCCCTTCCCGTCGGCGGGCTACGCGGAGCGTTATGAAGGTATGCGCCTCACCCTGCCGCAGACCCTCACCGTCACGGACAACTTCGACCTCGGGTCGTTTGGCGAGCTGTTGCTCAGCAACGGCCGGCTGTCCACCCCCACGAACGTCGTGACCCCGGGCGCAGCGGCGCAGGCCCTGGAGGCGGCCAACCTGCTCAACCAGGTCATCCTCGACGACGGAGTGAGCACCACGAATCCCGATCCCACGCCCTACCTGAGCGGCAGCGATCCCGCGACCGCCACCCGGCGAACCGGCAGCACGACCACCGGAGTCACCGGCGTCCTGGCCAACAAATTCGGCGTGTATGTCGTCGAACCGACCGCGGCGCCGGTCTTCGTCGAGGCGAATCCGCGCGGCAATGCCCCCGCCTCCGCCGGTTCGTTGCGCATCGCCATCGGCAACGTCGAGAATTTCATGAATGGCGACGGCCTCGGCGGAGGGTTTCCCACTTCCCGCGGGGCCAGCAGCTATGCGGAATTCCAGCGGCAGCTGCCCAAGGTCACCGCCGGCATCCTCAATCTGGCGCCCGACATCATGGGCCTGACCGAGATTGAAAACGACCGGGTCACCAACGGCGCGCCGGACAGCTACGGCCCGAACAGCGCCATCGCCCAGCTGGTGGCGAGCCTCAATGCCGGCGCCCCCGCAGGCACCACCTACGCCTTCATCAACGCGGCCGCCGTGGACGTGACGACCGACCAGATCCACGTGGCGCTGATCTATCGCACCCAGGCCGTCGAGCCCGTCGGGCTGCCCGCGATGCTGAACGATCCCGCGTTCAACGATCTCGCCCGCAACCCGCTCGCGCAAACCTTCCGGCAGCTGGCCACCGGCGGCAAGCTCACGGTCTGCATCAACCACCTGCGTGCCAAGGGCGGCGCGGCGACCGGCGCCGGCAACAACGACTCCGGCGACGGCCAGGGCACGAACAACGCGCTCCGGGTCCAGGAAGCCAACGCCCTGACGGCCTGGCTTGCGACCGACCCCACGGGCAGTGGCGATCCCGACTTCCTCATCATCGGCGACCTCAATGCCTACGCCAAGGAAGACCCGATCGTTGCGATCGAAAACGCTGGTTACGCCAGCCTGACGGAGCGGTTCGAAGGCGCGGGCGGCTACTCGTATTCTTTCAACGGCGAGTTCGGCCACCTCGACCACGCGCTGGCGACCGCCAGTCTCAACGCCCAGGTGCTCAGCGCCGCCACCTGGCACGTGAATTCCGACGAACCGGTCTATTACGACTACAATCTCGAGAACAAGAGCGTGGCGCAGCAGGCCATCAACGCCGGCACGCCCTACCGCTATTCGGACCACGATCCCGTCGTGATCGGGGTCGACCTCACGGCGGCGCCGGTGATCACCGCGCCGCCGTCGGGCCAGACGGTGACCGTGGGTGACCCCGTGACGTTCAGCGTCACTGCAACCGGCAACCCCGCGCCCGCCTACCAGTGGCGAAAGAACGGCAACCCGATCAGCGGCGCCAATTCGGCCAGCTACACCATGGTGAGCGCCGTCACGGCCGATGCCGGCGGCTATGATGTCGTCGTGAGCAACAGCGTTGGTTCCGCCACCAGTGATGCCGCCAGCCTCACGGTGAACAAGGCGGCGGCCTCGATTGTGCTGGGCAACCTGGCCACGGTTTACAGCGGCGCACCCCAGGCGGCGACCGCCACCACCAACCCCGTCGGTTTGGCGGTGGCCTTCACCTACGATGGCAATGCCGCGGCTCCGGCCAATGCCGGCAGCTACGCCGTCACGGCCACCATCAATGACGTGAACTACTTTGGCACGGCCAGCGGCACGCTGACGATCGCGAAGGGCGTTGCCACCGTTACGCTGGGGAGCCTGAGCCAGACTTACGACGGCACGCCCAAGCCCGCGACGGCCACGACCATTCCCTCCGGCGTTTCCGCCTCCCTGACCTATGATGGCAATGCCGTCGTGCCGACCAACGCCGGCAGCTACGCCGTGGTCGCCACGGTCAACGATGCGAACTACACGGGAAGTGCCAGCGGCACGCTGACGATCAACAGGGCCGTGGCCCTGGTGACGCTGGGCAATCTGGCGCAGGTTTTCGACGGCACACCCAAGCCGGTGACGGTCACCACGTCGCCCACGGGGCTCGCCGTGACCACGACGTATAACAGTCTGCCCACTCCGCCGACCAATGTCGGCAGTTACGCTGTGGCCGCGACGGCCAGTGACGCCAACCATGCGGGCTCGGCTGCGGGCACGCTGGTCATCAGCACTGCCGGGGTCACGGTCACGCTCGACGATCTATTGCAGACCTACGATGGCACGCCCAAGGCCGTCACGGTGGTCACGTCGCCCGCCGGACTGCCGGTGGCCGTGACCTATGGCGGCAGCTCGACGGTTCCCACGTATCCCGGTTCGTATCCGGTCGTGGCGACGATCACCGATCCGAATCATACCGGCTCGGCCAGCGGCACGCTGGTGATTGCCGCGGCCACGCTCGTGCGGCACGCCCCGACCCTGAACGGCGGGGTGGACGGATCGGTGCAGGTCTTGCTCCCCGAAAGCACCACGCTGAACGGATCGGCGATCGTGTCCGGCGACTTGCTGCTGCCCGGCACGCCCGCCGTCCAGCTCAACGGGCATCCCGTTTATGGCGGCACCATCGACGGTCCCGGCAGCTCCGCGCCGGCCACCTTCACCGTGACGCTCAACGGCAACGCCGTTCTCCGCCATGTCATCCGCCGCATCAATGCGGTGGCGATGTCCGTGGTGGCGGCGCCACCCGCGCCCACAGGCACGCGCAGTGTCTCGTTGAACAACGCGGGCCAGACTCCCGGGGATTTCGCCACGTTGCGCAATCTCACGCTCAACGGCAACGGCTTCTCCATCACCGTCCCGGCGGGCACCTACGGTTCCTTCACGCTCAACGGCAACAATGTCATCACGCTGGGCGTGGCAGGCGCCGTTGCCCCGGCGGTCTACAACCTGCAGGGCCTCACCCTTAATGGCACCAGCCAGGTGAAAGTCGTCGGCCCGGTGACGATCAATCTCGCCAGCGGCGTCACGCTCAACGGCTCGATCGGAGCCAGCGCTCATCCCGAATGGCTCACCCTCAATCTGGCCACCGGCGGCCTGACCTTGAACAGCAATGTTTCCTGCAGTGGTTTCGTGGTCGCTCCCAATGGCTCGGTGATCATCAATGGCAACAGCACGCTGACGGGCGGCGCCGTTTGCGACCGGCTTACCATCAACGGCAACGGCCTGCTGAGCGAGGTGGAGCCGTAACCGGTTTCTTCCCGACGGGATTGTTTTCACCATTGCGCCGGCCCGCGGGCCGGCGCTTTGCTTGGCCGATGACCCGCATCGAACGCGCCGCCTTCATCGACCGGCGGCTGGCCGAGCTTTATCCCGCGCCGCCGATTCCGCTGGACCACCGGGACGCCTACACGCTGCTGGTGGCGGTGCTGCTCTCGGCCCAATGCACGGACAAGCGGGTCAATCTCGTCACGCCGCATCTGTGGGCGCTGACGGACAATCCGGCGGACATGGCGCGGGTGCCGGTGGACCGGATCCAGGCGATCATCCGGCCCTGCGGGTTGTCGCCGCAGAAGGCGAGGGCGATCGCGGGTTTGTCGCGGCTGATCGCGGGGCGGCATGGCGGGGCGGTCCCGCGGACCTTCGAGGAATTGGAAGCGCTGCCCGGAGTAGGGCACAAGACAGCCTCGGTCGTGATGAGCCAGGCGTTCGGCGTGCCGGCGCTTCCCGTGGACACGCACATCCACCGGCTGGCCCAGCGCTGGAAGCTGACCGGCGGGCGCAGTGTCGAGCAGACCGAGCGCGACTTGAAGAAACTGTTTCCGCCGCAACATTGGAATCCACTGCACCTGCGGATGATCTATTACGGCCGGGCGCATTGCACGGCGCACGGCTGTGACGGCACGGTCTGCGAGATCTGCGCGACCCTTTTTCCCGGCCGGCGTCCGGTGCGAACCAGAAAGTAGGCGCCGGCAAAACGTGCGCAGCTTGGGCCAACGGCTGCGCAGCGGCAGGGGCGCGCGGGGTGTAGCTTGGCGCCATGAAACTCAACTTCCATCCGCTGGCCGGATTGTCGCGGTTCGAGCGCTGGTTCCTCGGGGTGGCGTGGGTGGTGATCGTGGCGAAATGTTTCGCGGTGGCCTGGGCGATCCCGCATTACAACGTGCCGGTCGCCCCCATCGTGATCATCGGTCCGACCCTGTTCTTCGCCGGCGTCGTGACGGTGCTCTGGACCACCCACCACGAGTAGCGGCGGGTTGTGGGGTGCGGTTGCCACTTGCCGAGCGGCCGGTGGAGGGTGGAAATTGGGCCCGACCGCCGCCCGGAGGACGGCAAAAGCGGCCGGCCAAAACAATGATTGATTTCAAGGGGGCGGCTCATAATCGTCTGCCTCCCTTTTGGACGCTTAGCTCAGTTGGTTAGAGCACGTGCTTCACACGCACGGGGTCACTGGTTCGAGTCCAGTAGCGTCCACCATCATTGTTTGGCTGTGGAAACAAACATGCTCGGCTCCGCCTTGCGGAGCTGGACGGGACTGACCGCCTAACCCATGAATCGCATCCTGCTCCTCCTGCTGCCGGTCGCGCTCGCCGCGGCTGAATCAGGGCTGCGGCCGCCGAACCGGCTCGCCCGCGAAAAGTCGCCCTATCTGCGCCAGCATGCGGACAATCCCGTCGACTGGTACCCGTGGGGGCCGGAGGCGTTCGCACGGGCCCGGGCGGAGAACAAGCCCATCTTCCTCTCCATCGGTTATTCCACCTGCCACTGGTGCCACGTGATGGCGCGGGAATCGTTTTCGGACCCGGCGATCGCCCGGCTGCTCAACGCCAGCTTCATCTGCATCAAGGTCGACCGGGAGGAGCGCCCCGACGTTGACCGCGTCTACCTGACCTTCGTCCAGGCCTCGACCGGCGGCGGCGGCTGGCCGCTGTCCGTCTGGCTGACGCCCGAACTCAAGCCGTTTTATGGCGGCACGTATTTTGCCCCGGAGGACCGCGACGGCCGGCCCGGTTTCAAGACCCTGCTCACGCGCCTCGCCGAGCTCTGGGCCAGCCAGCATGCCCAGATCCTTGAGCAATCCGACCAGATGCTCGCCGCCCTGGCCGCCGACACGCACTCCGCCGCTCAGGCGGGGGAGCTGCCGCTGGCGGAGCTCCGGAACCAGGCGTTCACGCAGCTCAAGGAGTCCTTTGATCCCGTTCACGGGGGTTTCGACGCCGCGCCGAAATTTCCGACGGCGGTCAACCTCGAATTTCTCCTTGATGTGGCCGCCACCTCGCCCGATCCGGCGCATCGCAAGGAATCCCTCGAAATGGTCCTGACCACCCTGCGCGCGATGATCGCCGGGGGCATCCACGACCAGCTCGGCGGCGGGTTTCACCGCTATGCGGTTGATGTCGCCTGGCGCGTGCCGCATTTCGAGAAGATGCTCTACGACCAAGCCCAGCTCACCAACGTCTGCCTGACTGCGTGGCAGCTGTCCGCCGATCCCGCCCTGCGCGATGCCGCGATCGATACCCTCGGCTACGTTCGGCGCCGCATGACCGGCCCGGAGGGCGGTTTCTACACCGCTGAGGACGCGGACAGCGGCCTTGCGGCCGACCCCGCCGCCCACGGGGAGGGGGCTTTCTATGTCTGGACCGAGGCGGAGCTGACCACGCTGCTCGGTGCCGATGACGCCCGGCTTGCGAGCTATTTCTATGGCGTGCTGCCGGGGGGCAACGTCACCGGCGAAGCAGGGGCCGAGCTGGCGCAGCAGAATGTTCTCTACCGGGCCCACACCGAGGCCGAGACGGCGGCCCGGTTCTCGCTGTCCGAGCCGGTGGTCCGAAACCGCCTGGCCGCCGTGGCGGCCACCCTGACTGCCGCCCGCGACCGGCGCCCGCCGCCGCCCCGCGACGACAAGATCGTCACGGCCTGGAACGGCCTGATGATCTCGGCCTTCGCGCGGGCGGCGCAGGTGCTCGGCGATCCTGCCTGGGCCGGGGAGGCGACCCGCGCGGCGAGCTTTCTGCGCAGCCGGTTGTTCGACCCGGCCACCGGGCGGCTGGCCCGGAGCTGGCGGGAGGGTGCGCGGGACGAGCAGGGCTTCGCCGAGGACTACGCCTTCCTTATCCAGGGCCTGCTCGATCTTTATGAGACCACGTTTGACGTGAGCTGGCTGGCATGGGCTGTGCAATTGCAGGAAAAGCAGAACCAGCTCTTTGGCGACGAGACGGCCGGCGGCTATTTCGCCAACGCCACCGGCGACACCAGCGTGCTGCTGCGACTCAAGGAAGACACTGATGGCGCCGAGCCTTCCGCCAATTCCATCGCGGTGCGCAACCTCGCCCGGATCGGGGCGCTGCTCCATCGAGAGGACTGGCTCGCGCTGGCCCGCCGCACGGCGAAGGCGTTCGGCCCGCAGCTCGGACGCGCCCCGCTGGCCATGCCGCAGATGCTGGCCTCCGCGGGCTGGCTCGGCGGGTCGCCGGCGCAAATCCTGATCCAGGGTGAGACGGCAGCGCCCGCCACCCGGCGCATGCTCGCGACGGTCTGGTCGCGTTTTCTGCCGCGCCGCGCGCTCGTATTGATCGACACGGCCAGCCGGCCGTTCTTCGACGCGCATGTGCCGCTGGTCGCCGCGTTCCCGGCCAACGACCCGGCGGAGGCGACGGCCTACGTCTGTGAGAATTTCGTCTGCCAGTTGCCCACGCGCGATCCGGTAGCCTTGGGGCGACTGCTGGATCCCGCCGCGCCGCACCACCCCTGAGCGGTGGTCGGCAGCCACGGGCAAGCGCCCGGGGTCTCGCGATTGGCCACGCGCTGGCGGCGTTTCGCCCCCGGAAACTGGCGTAGGCGCGACGCCTCGGACAAGCAGGACATTGCTCCGGTCCGTTTTCCACGTCGGCGGGCGGGTGCGATGGTCCTTCCCCTAACCCCTACAGAACGTGAACCCCACCAAGCTCGTCTGCCGTGCCCTGCCGGTTGCGGCCTTCCTTGTCATCACCTCGCTTTGGAGTGCGCCGGTCCCGGCACTGCAGAGCTTCCCCTTCACCAAGAAAAGCGGCCAGGCGGAACACATGCAGTTCACCGCCATCCCGGCCACCGAGTCGGGTCTGGTCGTGGAGAATCCCTATGATGACCCGGCGATGTGGGGCGAGCGCTACCAGGAGTTCTCGACCGGCGCCATCGGCACCGGCATCGCGGTCGGCGATCTCAACGGCGACGGGACCCTCTGGGTCTTTGTCGCCAACAAGACGCGCCCGAACCAGCTCTTCAAGCAGGTCGCCCCGTTCAAGTTCGTCGACGTCACGGCGGAGGCCGGGGTCGCCGGCCCGCCGGCGGCCAACGGCGTGGGCTGGAAGACCGGCGTGACGATGGCGGACGTCAACAACGATGGGTTCCTCGATATCTATGTCTGCCGCTACAACGCGCCGAATCTGCTCTACCTCAACGACGGGCACGGCCACTTCAAGGAGGTCGGACACCAGGCGGGTGTCGACCTCGTGTCCGGCAGCGTGGTCGGGGCGTTCGAGGACTATGACCGCGATGGCCACCTGGACTTGTTTGTCCTGACCAACATCTGGGATGCCAAGCGCTCGCCCGATGGCGAGCCGCCCCACCTTTATCACAACCGCGGCGACGGTACCTTCGAGGACGTCTCGGTGAAGGCCGGCATCTCGCGCGAGCCGATTCACGGCCACTCGGCCACTTGGTTCGATTACAACGGTGATGGCTGGCCCGACCTCTATGTCGCGAGCGACTTTGCCGCGCCGGATCACTTTTATCGCAACAACGGCGACGGCACCTTCACCGATGTCCTCGCCACGGCCGTGCCGCACACCACCTGGTTCTCGATGGGCGCGGATTCCGCGGACATCAACAACGACGGCCTGCCCGACCTGTTCGTCGCCGAGATGGCGGGCACCACGCACTTCAAGTCCAAGGTCGCGATGGGCGACATGGGCGGGCTCGTGAACTACATGGACACGCTCGTCACGCCGCAGTACATGAAGAACGCCGTGTTCCTCAACACCGGCGCGGACCGCTTCCGGGAGGTGGCCAAGATGACCGGGCTCGGCAGCACGGACTGGAGCTGGTCACCGCGCTTTGAGGACCTGGACAACGACGGTTGGGTGGATCTGCACGTCACCAACGGCATGGTGCGGCCCTTCATCGATTCCGACCTGCTCAACCAGATCAAGAAGATGCAGTCGCAGGCGGAAATCATCGCCCTGATGAAGAAGCAGCCCCCGCAACGCGAGACGCACCTCGCGTTCCGCAACGACCACAACCTTCGTTTCACCAAGGTCCAGAAGGAGTGGGGCCTCGACCACACCGGCGTCAGCTTCGGCTCGGCGTTCGCCGACTTCGACCACGACGGCGACCTCGACCTCGTTTACGTCAACTTCGACGACACGGTCAGCCTTTACCGCAACGATTGCCCCGTGGGCAACAGCATCGAGATCGAGCTCAGGGGCACGGTTAGCAACCGCCGCGGCATCGGCGCGCGGATCCTGGCGCAGACCGGGCAGGGCCTGCAGATGCGTGAGCTCACGGTTGCGCGCGGCGTGCTTTCGTCGTCGGAGTCCATCGCGCATTTCGGCCTCGGTGCCGACCCCAGTGTCGCGTCGGTCGAAGTCGACTGGCCGAGCGGCCAGGTGCAGCGCTTTGAGCATCTCGCGGCCAACGCCCGCTACGTCATCACCGAGCCGGCGGGCCCGGCCCGGCCGACGGTCGCGGTCAAGAGCCGCCCCGTGGATCACGGGCTGTTCGCGGACCAGGCGCCCGCGCTCGGGTTGGATTTTGTGAACCAGGAACGGGTCTTCAACGACATGGCGCGCCCGGGTCAGTCGCTGCTGCCCAACCGCATGAACACGCTCGGCGGCGGCGTGGCCTGGGGTGACGCCAACGGCGACGGCCATCCCGACATCTTTTTCGCCGGTGCCGCCGGTCACGGCAGCGCGCTCTATCTGAACGACGGGCATGGGCACTTCAGCCGCTCGCACCAGCAGCAGCCGTGGGACGACACGATCGAGCGCGAGGCGATGTCCGCGGTGTTTCTCGACGTGAACCGCGACGGAGCGATGGATCTCCTGGTGGTTTCCGGCGGGGTCGAGGCTGACAAGGGCAGCGACCTGCTCCGCAGCCACCTCTACCTCAACGACGGCCGGGGAAAGTTCACCGAGGCGCCCGCCGAGCAATTCAGCTTGCCGCCGATCTCGTCGGCCGCGGTGTGCGCCGCCGATTTCGAGCACACCGGGGTCCTCGGCGTCTTCATCGGTGGCCGCGTGGTCCCGGGGGAGTATCCCTCGACCCCTGACTCGGTGCTGCTCGCGAATCGCGACGGCAAGCTGGTGGACGTGACGGACCAGGCCTGCCCGGCCCTGCGCAAGGTCGGGATGGTCACGGCCGCGCTCTGGACCGACGCCGATGGTGACGGCTGGGTCGATCTGCTCGTCACCGGCGAGTGGATGCCGCTCCGTCTTTTCCACAACAACCACGACGGCACGTTCACCGAGACCACCACCGAGGCCGGCTTCGCCGGGCAGACCGGCTGGTGGAATTCACTCACGGCCGTCGATCTCAACCACGACGGCTTCATCGACTACATCGCCGGCAACGTCGGCCTCAACACGAAGTACAAGGCGAGCCCGGAACGTCCCGCCGGTATTTACTACGGCGACTTCGACAACACCGGCAAGCGCGAGGTCGTCGAGAGCGAATGGGAAGGCGACAAGCTGTTCCCGGTCCGCGGCCGCAGCTGCTCCTCACGCGCGATGCCCGCACTCAAGGGGAAGTTCCCGACCTTCCACGAGTGGGGCACCGCCCTGCTGCCCGAGATCTACACGGACGAGAAGCTCGGCGGGGCGCTGCACCTGACCGCCACGCAACTGGCCTCGGGCGTGTTCCTGAACGACGGCCACGGCCATTTCACCTTCAAGCCGTTGCCGCGCCTGGCGCAAACGTCGCCCATCTTCGGCCTCGCCGCCGCCGATTTCAACGGCGACGGGCACGTCGATATTGTCGCCGTGCAAAACTTCGCCGGGCCGCAGGTCGAGACCGGCCGCTTCGATGGCGGCATCAGCCTGCTGCTGCTCGGGGACGGCAAGGGTGACTTCACGGCGGCGACCGCGCAGCAGAGCGGCATCTGCATCCCCGGCGAGGGCCGCGGCGTTGCCGTCGGAGATTGGACCGGCGACGGCCGGCCCGGCCTCATCATCACCCGCACCAACGAGAATGTCCTCGCCCTGGCCGCGCGCGAACCGTCCAACGGCCGGGCGTTTGCCGTCAAGCTCGTGGGCGCACCCGGCAACCCCGACGCCATCGGCGCCAAGATCACGGTGCATTTCCACGACGGCACCATGCAGGCCTGCGAACTCTACGCGGGTTCGGGCTATCTGTCGCAGTCCGAACCGCTGGCGTTCTTCAGTTCAACTCCCGCCAACCAGCCCGTGAAAATCGAGGTTGTCTGGCCCGATGGGAAGAATACCTCGCATCCCTTCCCCGCCGGCCAGCACAAGATCGAGCTGCACGAGTAACCGCGGACTGCCACATTGGGCGGTTGATTTCGGCCGAAGCGGGCACGTAGTGTCCCCGCATGCAAAACCGTCGTGCCGGACCGTCTCCCCATCTCGTGAGATGGGGAATGGTTTTGCTGATTTTCGGACTGGTGCTGGCCGTCTATTGGCCGGCACTGCGCGGTGCCCTGCTCTGGGATGATCCCGCGCATGTGCCGCGACCGGATCTGCGGACTTGGCCGGGGCTCGGACGCATCTGGACGGACATCCGGGCCACGCAGCAGTACTATCCGGTTTTGTTCAGCGCCTTCTGGGTCGAGCATCGCCTCTGGGGTGACGCGACACTCGGCTATCATTTGGTCAACGTGGTCTTCCACACCTTGTCGTGCTGCCTGATTGCCTTGCTTTTGCGGCGCCTGTGGGAGCCAGCCCGGCCCGGTGAACCGCGGCGGGTGCCCGCGGGAACCGAGTGGTTCGCGGCGGCGTTGTTCGCCGTGCATCCCGTTTGCGTCGAGTCGGTGGCGTGGATCACCGAGCAAAAGAACACGCTGTCGCTGGTGTTTTATCTGCTGGCGGCGCTCGCCTACCTCGATTTCGCCGCGCAACGCCGGGGGAGATCCTATGCCCTCGCCACGTTGCTGTTCCTCTGCGCGCTGGGGAGCAAGACCGTCACGGTCACCCTCCCGGCCGCCCTGCTCGTCGTGCTGTGGTGGAGGCAGGGCGGACTCCGTTGGCGGCGCGACGTCGGGCCGCTGCTGCCGTGGTTCGGACTGTCGCTGGCGTCCGGCTTGCTGACCTCATGGATCGAGCGCCATATCGTCGGCGCCGACAAGGTCGTTTTCGATCTGACCATTGTGCAACGGGTGTTGCTGTCCGGCCGGGTGACCTGGTTCTATCTGGACAAGCTGGTGTGGCCCGCTGGCTTGAACTTCTTTTATCCCAAATGGGACGTGGCCAGCGAGGCGGCGGGTTGGGCGGGCTACCTGCTGGCGGCTGCGGCGGTGACGGTCGGCCTTTGGGCCGGGCGCAGGCGGTGGCCGGGAGCGCTGGCGGCCTGGCTGCTGTATGGCGCCGGCCTTTTCCCGATCCTCGGATTCTTCAAGGTCTTCTTCTTCGGCTTCACCTACGTAAACGATCACTTCCAATACCTGCCGGCGATCAGCCTGTTCGCGGCGGCGGCGGGTGGCACCGCCATCGCGCTGACCAAGGTTCCGCGCAGGCTGCGGATTACCGGCGTCATGTTCGGTGTCGGGGTGATCGGTGTGCTGGCGCTCGGCGCCCACCGCCAGAGCGGGCTCTACCGCGACAACGAGACGCTGGCGCGAGCCACCATCGCGCTCAATCCCGCGGCTTGGATGGCGCACCAGATCCTGGCGACAACCCTGGCGAAGGCGCCGGACCGCCACGCGGAGGCGATGGCGGAGTTTCAGCAGGTCGTGAGCCTCAATCCCGGATATCCCGACGCGCATCTCGGCCTCGGCGTCGAGTTCTTCCGCCTGCCCGGACGCCAGGACGAGGCCATCGCCGAATACGAACGCGCGATCGCGATCCGCCCCGACTACCCCGAGGCCCACTACAATCTGGCGCTGGCGCTGAGCGCCCGACCTGGCCGGCAAGCCGATGCAATCGCCCATTATGAAACCGCGCTCCGCGCGAAGCCGGACCACCCCGAGGCCCATGCCAATCTGGCGGACCTGCTGGTGAGATTGCCGGACCGGGTGCCCGAGGCCCTGGCGCATTATCAGGAGGCGCTGCATCTCCGTCCCGGTTTCGTCGCGGTGCACTGCCACCTCGCGTACCTTTTGAGCCGGCTGCCCGGGCGGCAGGCCGAGGCGCTGGCGCAATATGCGGAGGCGCTGCGTCTCGATCCGGGTTACATCGACGCGCACAACGGGCTGGCGATCGCCTATGCGATGATGGGCCGGCCGGCCGAGGCGCGACGCGAGTGGGAGACGGTGCTGCGGCTGGATCCGAGGCAGGAATCCGCCCGGCACAATCTGCGCCAGCTCGACGCGATGGAGGGCCGCTGAGCTTTAGCGCAACGCGCGCCGACCGTGGTTATGACCTGCCGGAAGGTTTTGTACGTTGACAGGTTTTGCCTGCCGGTAGTGTTATGTTGATTCCGGAATCCCCTCCCGCCGGATGAACTGATTGCCCCCCATGGAGTCCCCAAAAATGCGATTCTCCGCCCGTTCTTTCCGGACGTGGTGCGGCTTGAGCCTGATCGTGCTGCCCCTGGCCAATTTGATCGGCGACCCTGATCCGATCGAGGCGGTCGGCAAGACGGCGGGCGAGTGGGTGAAAACCCGCGCGGAAACCGTCCGGCTGCAGGCCGAATGGGCGTCGCAGCGCGAACTCCTTGAGTCGACGGTGCACGCCGTGGAGGAGCGTGCCGGCAATCTCGAGGTCCGCCGCGATGAGTTGAAGGCGCGCACGGCGCAGGAGCGCGAGGAACTCGACGCCATGGAAGGGAAGAACCGGGCGATGGCCACGGGATTTCAGGCCACCGAGGCGCGGCTGAGGAGCTTGGATGAAAAACTGCTGCACCTCCGCCCGTCACTCCCGCCGCGCCTCTCCGCCGCGCTGGAGCTGCCCTACCGCAGCCTCTCCGCCGCGGAAATACCCCTCGGTGAGCGCCTCCAGCTCACGATGACAGTGTTGAACCGCTGCGTGCAGTTCAACCGGGTGGTCACGCACGGTGAAGAGGTGATCAAGCTGCCCGGGGAGTCCGCGGCCCGATCCTTGGAAGTCATCTATTGGGGCCTGAGCCACGGCTATGCCCTCGATCGCGCCGGCGGCCGGGCCTGGGTCGGTGCGCCCGGCCCGCAGGGCTGGCAGTGGGAGGCCCGGGCCGACGCGGTCAAGCCCGTCTCCGAATTGATTGCCATTGCCGATGACAAGACGGAACCGGAATTCGTCAACGCGCCGGCCCAGTTGCATCACGCGGGCGCCGAAACCTCCCACCCGTGAAGACCGGATTACTTTTCGGCGTCGCCCTGATCCTCGCCGTCGCCAGCCCGGCGGCGGAGTCCTTCGACCAGACCGTGCAGAAGGCCGCGCTCGATTACGCCGAGCGCCTGCGGCAGGCCAACGTGGAGCTGAACGCCGCGCGCGCGAAGATCGCGGCGGACAAGGCGCCGCTGCTCACGGCGCTACGCACCGCGGAGGACCGCCTCATCGCCGTGCAGGAGGATGTCACGCGGCGGAACACCGCGCACGAGGAGGTGCAGGAGAGGCGCCGCCACCTGCAGGGCGACGCGGAGGCCCTGCAGCGGAACCGCGCCTATCTCGATTCGCTGGCGCAGGACAGCCTCAAGGCCTTTGCCGACACCGCGCTGCCGGCCGAAGGTGCGCTGCAGGCCGACGGATTGCGGGCGCTCCAGCAACAGCTCGATGCCCCGGCCGGCCCGGAGGGCAAGGCGGCGGGAGACGTGGTGGAATTCCTGCTGGCCCGGATCGAGGGATCGCTGGGTGGGAGTGCAGTGACGGGCAGCGCGCGCTTCGACAATGACAACCAGGTCTGGCCGGGCGCCTTCGCGTTCGTCGGTCCGCAGGTTTATTTTCGCGCGGACAACGGCCGGGCGGGCCTGGTGATGCGACCACGGGACGAGACCGCCGGGCTCGTCGCCGTCGCGCACGCGCTGCCCGAGTGGAATTCCGCGGAAGCGGCGGCGTTCTTCCAGGGCCGGCCGGGTACGATGCCGGCGGATCCGACGGTGGGCAAGGCCCTGCGTCTGAAGGAAGCCAAGGGGGACCTTTGGCAGCACATCAACAAGGGCGGGACCGTGGCCTATGCGATCGTGGGTGTCGGCCTGCTGGCGCTTCTGCTGATCGCGATGAAGACCCGCGACGTGATCCGCCTGGCGGTTGATGCTCCCGCGACCGTGCGGGAGTTTCTGGTCCGCGTCGCGGGAGACGCACCGGAGGATGCGGCGCGCGCCCTGCCTGCGCTCAAGGCGGCGACGCGGGAACTTTTTGCCGTCGGTTTGAAATACCGCGACCATTCCAAGGACACGCTGGAGGAACACCTGCAGGCCATCCTGATGCACCGGCGGCTGTTTGCCGAGCGCCGGCTGCCTTTGCTGGCGGTGATCGCCACGGCGGCGCCCCTGATGGGCCTGCTCGGCACGGTCGTCGGCATGGTGCGCACCTTTGCGCTCATCACGGTCTTTGGCACGGGCAACGCGGGCAAGCTGGCCGGCGGCATCTCCGAGGTCCTGGTGGCCACCGAACTCGGCCTGATGGTGGCGATCCCGACCCTGGTGGCGCATGGCTTCCTCGCGCATCTCATCCACAAGAAACTGGCGATGCTGGAGGGTTACGCGCTGGAGTTCGTGACCGCGGCGAAGTCGGGCGACCCTCTGGTCACCCAGGAGGAGGACGTCCCCGCATGAGTGCGCTGCGTGCTTTGATCGGCCAGGGCGGCCCGGTGATGATCGCGATCCTGACGCTTTCGGTGGTCCTGTATTCGTGGTGCTTCGGCCTGTTGCTGAAGCTGCTGGGCATGCGCCGCGCCCTGCGTGCCGCCCCGGCCGCCGCGCCCTCGCAGATCCATGCCCTGCGCCGGCGGCAGGCCGAACTGCAGGAGAGCTTCCGGCACCAGCGGCTGGCGCTCGGCGCGATGATCGCGGCGGCGCCGTTGCTCGGGCTGCTCGGCACCGTGACCGGCATGGAGGCAACCTTCGGGCACCTGGCCACCCAGGGCCAGAAGTCCATGGAGGGCCTGGCCGGCGGCATTTCCGAGGTGCTGGTCGCCACCGAGTCCGGGCTGCTGGTGGCCATCCCGGCCTTGTTGCTGGTTTACGTGGCGCACCGCCAGACGCACAAGCTGATCGAGCGGCTTGACCAGCTGGCATGCCCGCGGGAGGAGCTGACCCCATGATCGGCCGCCACCTCGGTCCCAGCCGCTTCGAGACCACCCACGTCGACATGGTGCCGATGGTGGACTGCATCATGGTCCTGGTGATTTTCCTGATGGTCAGCAGCGTGTTTGTGAACGACCCGGGTATCGAGGTGCAGCGGCCGGACGTGACGGGCACGACCGCGAGCGACCAAAACGTGCTGCTGATCGCCATCGGGGCGGACAACCGGATATTTTTCGACGGCCAGGAAATCCGCGTGGAGCAGGTGGCGGGATTCGTCCGGCAGGCGGCGGTCGGCCGGGCCCCCTCCCTCATCATCCGCGCCGACCGTCGCACCGCCCACGGAACCTTTGCCGCCGTCTATGCGGAGGCCAAGCATGCCGGCATCCAGCACGTCCAGTTTGCCACGGCCAGGACCGACTAGCCCGGCGCCCACCACGTCATGACGAGCGAATTATCCATGCACTTCGAAGGAATCGCGGCGGGCCCGCGGTGGCGGGGTGCCTTGGGCGTGCTGCTGGGCGTGGGCTTTACCGTCATGCTTTTTCTGGGTCTGGCCCACATCGAGCATCCCGGGGCGGCGCCGCCGGAGCCGGTGTACAGCGATCTGCAGGCGGCCGCGATGCCCATGGAACCTCCGCCACCGCCGCCGCCCACCGCGGGGCCGGCGGCGCCCGATGCACCCGCGATTCCGATCGTCGGCGGACTCGGCGTCCAGACCGGCGACGTCGGGGCCCCGGTGAAAGTCGCGGTGTCCCCGCGCGAGGTCAGCGAGTTGTTGCCGGCCCGTGCCATCACGCCTTCGATGAAGGCGCTCACGCAGGCCCGGTACTCCGAGTTGCGGCCCAGGATGGATCTGGCGGCGGAAGTCCAACGGATCTACCAGGTGGGCGACGTCGACGAAAGGCCGCAGGTGTTGATCGAGGCCAAGCCGTTCATTCCCCCCGTGGTCCGCAATGGCGCCAAGGAGCTGCAGGTGACCCTGCTCTTTGTGGTCGATACCACGGGCGCGGTCGGGAGCGTGCGCATCCTGCGTGCCTCGAGTAACAAGAATTTCGACGAGATCGTCGCCGATTGTGTCAAACAACAGTGGATGTTCAGCCCGGCCGTGAAACGCGGTCGGAAGGTGAAGTGCATGGTGCAGCGCGCGGTCATCGTGCGGTGGGCGACCTCGCCCTTTGGAGACTGACCCCATGCGCCTCCTTCGCTGGATCTTCCCCGCTGCCTTGTTGCTCACCCGCGTCGCGTGGGCGGTCGACGACTCGGACATGGACCGGTTCCTCCTCGACCGGCTGGTGAGCGAGCGGGCGCACAGCTCGACGCCGCTCGACGCCAAGCGCATCATCAACCAGTCGAGTTCCTTCCTGAAGGAACGCGAGCCGGAGATGACCGGGGAGGAATACGCGCTTTACGAAAAGGTCGTGACGATGCTCGGGACCAACCCGGCGTTCGCGGTCAAGCTGCTCGAGGCCATGATGAATGAAAAGGAGCCGCCGAGCCCGTCGTTCGAGTTCATCCTGGGCAACGCGTATTACAGCGCCGGCCAGGTTGACCAGGCCGAGGCGCGCTACCGCAGCGCGGTGCAGCGCTTCCCCAGCTTCGTCCGGGCCTGGAACAACCTCGGGGTGCTCTACTACACGGCCGGCCGGCTCGCCGACGCCGTGCCCTGTTTTTCGAAATCGGTGACCCTCGGGGACCGCGACCCGATGACCTTCGGCCTGCTTGGATCGTGCCTCGAAAAGACCGAGGACTACGTGGCGGCGGAGCTGGCCTTCATGCAGGCCCTTGGCGGAGACCCGACGAACTCCGACTGGAAGGAAGGTTTGCTCCGCGTCTGCATCCAGCAGAAGCAAAATGCACGCGCCGAGGCCCTGGTGAAGAAGCTCATCAAGGACCGCCCCCAGGAGTCGCGCTATTGGCTGGTTTACGCCAACATCAAGCTGTCGGAGGGCCACCGGCTGGAGGCCATCACCCTGCTGGAGACGGCGGCCGGAACCGGCGTGGCCGGAGTGGACGAACTCACCATGCTCGGAGACCTGTACGCCGAGCAGAACCTCGCCCCGGAGGCGCTGGGCATTTATCAAAAACTGCTGGCGGTCGCGCCAGAGGCGGGCGAAAGCCGGATACTCACGTACGCCAGCATGCTGACCGGTACCGGCCGGTACCGGGAGGCGAAGGAGGCGCTGGACCGGCTCGAGCCCAAGGTCTCGCCCGAACACCGGGTGGCTTTCCGGCAGGCGCGCGCGGAATGGTTCGCCGTGCAGAAACAGTGGCCCGCCGCCCGCGCCGAATTCGAAGCCATCCTGCAGCAGGCGCCGCTCAATGGGCACGCCCTGCTGGGCCTCGGCCGCAGTTACGCGGCGGAGAACGACCTGGCCCATGCGTCGCTGGCCTTTGAATCCGCTTTCCGCGCCGGCGACACCAAATACCTGGCCTGCCTGGAACTCGCCAACGTCGAGCTGAGAAACCGCCATTACCGCCGGAGCGTCGATTACCTCCAACAGGCGTTGAACATTGAGCGCACCGATGCGGTCGAGGACTACCTCGCCCGCGTCAAATCCCTGGTCAACGATTAACCCCCCGCAGTCCGATGAAAACTCCCGCCTTGATCTGCCTCAGCCGCAGTCTCAGCGCAGGATCGCTCCTGCTCGCCGTCGCGCACGCCGCGCCGACGGTCCCGGCGACCCCGCCGTCCCAGCCCGCGGAGGCCAAGCCCTACGTGCTCTTCATGCGCACCGACGTGGAGGTCGAAAACAACAAGAAGCTTTATCCGGTCAAGGATGTCTCCGGGCGCACGTTCATCATCAGCGTGGACGGCCAGCCGGTGACGGTGCCGATGGAGGGTAACCCGCACCGGCTGGACTTCCAGCACACGCTCACGCTGGCCCGGGCCTCGGCCTCGGTGACCGGGCTCGAGACCGAACGGGCCTATACGCCCGGAGCTGATCCGGTCATGCTGCGACAGAGAAAATCGGTAGAGGTCTCGGCCGCCATCGGCGATGCCGCCTCGCTGGCCGAGGGCAAGGCGCTGGCCGCAGCGAACGGGGGTTTCGTGGTCGGAAATAGTCCGCCGCAAGGCATGACGGCGGGCCAGGCGAACCAGATTAACAGTGACGCGCAAGCGGCCCTTAGAGCCGGGATCGCCAATGGCGTCACGGGCCTGGCGCTGGCCGCACTGAACGCGGCGGCGGGTCAGTCTGCCGCCAACGCGACCAACCTGAACAACATGGCGACGGCGACGGCGGCCCAGCAAATGGACGCCGATCGGCTGGAGTCGGCGGTGGCCGATGCGGCCTTTGCGCGCCTCCATGCCGAAGAGGATCGGGCCCTGGAGCTGTTCGACGCGGTGTCGGTCCGCTTCCAGGTTTCCTCGCCCGTTTACCTCGAGAAACCCTATCTGGTGGTCATCACCCGGTTTCACACCCGGGACGACAAGCCGGGCGCGGCGCGCAACGCGGTTTACGCCAAGGCGCTGGACGCCATCGGCAGCA
>CAZZDB010000037.1:0-24165 GCA_964652485.1 uncultured Oleiharenicola sp. | reverse complement strand
CCTGCACCGACATCGTGCAGGAGGAGGGCGGCACGCTCGACAAATACATCGGCGATGCCGTGGTGGCGATGTTCGGCGCTCCCATCGCGCTCAAGGATCACGCGTACCGGGCCTGCGTCGCCACCCAGCGGGTGCATCGCCGCCTCGGCGAATTGCGCGACAAGTGGCGGGGTGAGGGCGACCGGTGGCCGGCGCTGGTCTGGGCCATGCAATCGCGCATCGGCTTGAACAGCGGCCCGTGCGTCATCGGCAACATGGGCAGCCGCACCCGCTTCAATTATACGATGATGGGCGATGATGTGAATCTGGCCGCGCGCATGGAGTCGGGCGCGAAAAGCTGGGGGGCCTACACCATGTGCACGGCGGCGACCAAGGAGCAGTGCGAGCTGCACGGCGGGGATCGCGTGGTGTTTCGTCCGCTCGGGCGTATCGTCGTCAAGGGGCGGGCCCAGGCCGTCGAGATCTTTGAAATAACCGGGTTGAAGGAATGGGTTGCGGCGGACACGCGGGCTTGCATCGACCTGTTCGGTGCCGGTTTGGAACGATATTATGCGCGGGACTGGGACGGAGCCCGGTCGCTTTTCACCCGCAGTGCCGCCTTGGAGCCGAATATCCCGGGCCGGACGCCCGGGGTCGTCAGCAATCCTTCCATCGTTTACGCTGAAATCACTGCCCACTACAAGATTGAGCCTCCGGACGAGAACTGGGATGGCGTCTACAAGATGAAGGAGAAATAGGGGTGGTCGGCACCGGATGGCTTGGCCGGACGCCATTATTGCTCCACGGGGCCGGCGCTACTGGATGTCATTAGCCGATTTCAGGAATAACTGCTTGCCCTGCATGGGTGATTTGGTAAGTGCATATTACCTGCACAATCCATCAATTAATCATGAAAAAAACACTAGCCTTAATCTTTGCAGCCGCTGTAGCGGTAATGTCCGCGACCGCAGCCTCTGCGGCTGAAAATGAAACCAAAGCCAAGGTGCTCAAGATTACGGGGACGGCGGCCCAGGTGCAGTTGCCGGGCGCTTCCGCCCCGACGGCCTTGAGCGAGGGCGACGATCTGCCGCAGGGCGCCACCATCATCACGGGTGCGGGCACCGAGGTATATGTCCAGCCGATGGGTGGAGCCGTGGCGACGATCAAACCCAATTCCCATGTCGAGCTCGAGAAGCTCTCGCTCACGACGAATGAAGGCGGTGAGGTCACCAAGCAGAGTGCGCTGTTGAATCTTAAGTCTGGCAACCTTGTCTCCTCCTTGGATCCGCACAAGAGGGCCATCAACGACTACGGCGTGCGTACGCCCAAGGGCGTCGCCGCCGCCCGTGGCACGGTCTTCACCGTTACGGTCGAGGGTCAGACTTACATGGTCGTGACCGGCACCGGCTCCGTGGCTATCACCCCCTACAGTGCGCCGGGTGTTCTGAACACGGCCGCGACGGTCAGTGTCACCGGCGGGAATGTGTCGTATAATGGCACCACCGGATCCGCTGGTTCGTTCGCGGGTAACGCCACCGCTTCGGCGGCGATCAATAACGCCGTGCAGGCGGCCATTTCGGCGACCACCACCGTGGCGGCCAACCCTGGTAATTTTGGTACTGTTAGTTCCGCCACCGCGACCAGTGAAATGGGTGCGACCGTCGCCACGCTGGCCCAGGCCGCGCCGGCGGCGACGGCCCAGGCCGTGGCGAATGTCGCCGCGGCGCATCCGGCCCAGGCGGCTGCCATCGTGACGGCCGCCGTGACGGCGGCCGCGCAGAGTGGTGGCAGCTCGGCGTCCATTGGTGCAATTGCCCAGACGGTCACGCAAGGTGCCGCCGCCGGTGTCACGCAGGCTGCCGTCAACGTGGCTGTCGCCACCGGCGGGGACAAGGCGGCCGCCGGGGCTCAGGCTGCAGCCACGGCCGCGTCCAGTCTCTCCAACGCGGCGACCGCTGCCACTGTGGCCGCGGGAGGAAGTGCTGACACGGTGGCTGCGGTTGCTTCTAGTTCCTCGCAAGGTGCCGCGACTGGCGCTACCCAGACGGCGGTGGCCGCCGGTGCGAACGCGACATCAACGGCGCAATCCGTCGCGTCTTCGGCCGCGCAGGGTGCGTCGACCGCCTCTCCGGCGTCGGCTCAGAGTGCGGCGAACGGTGCGGCCCAAGGCGCCGTGCAGGGTGCGTCCAATGCCGGCTCTACGGTCAACGCCAGCCAGGTTTCGACCAGCGCGGCCTCCGGTGCAAACTCGGCCCCGACGGTGACTCCGGTTGTGACGCCGACCACGGCGCCGACCACGGCGCCGACGCCGAGCAATCCGACCACGACCACGCCGCAGCCGATCGATCCCTCGACGGTCAGCCGCTCGGGTTGAGCCCTGCGACTACAGCTTGAACACGACGCCGCCCTTTTCCGGGCGGCGTTTTTTTTGCCCGACGGCCCCGCTGGCCCGACCGCCGGTCGGCCGGTCAGCTGACCGTCATTCCAGGAAGGTGGACTGCCTCGGCTGCCGCGCAACCTTGCGGGCGGCCTCCTCCTCGGGGGACAGATTCAGGTGGCGGGGAGGCCGGGCCACCCGCGAAGCCACCGCCGCTTCGCGATCGGCCACGATGCGGTCGCAGATCTTCTCGATCTGCAGGTGCAGCCAGTTGGCGGTGGCGCTGTTCTCGGTGTAATCCGCGGGCCCGTAGTGGTCGATGCGCCCGTTCTGCCGCAACCGGTCGTTCTGTTCGAATTCCGCGCGTACCGCGGGGTTGTAGACCGCATAGGCCTTGCCGCCGCCTTTCTTGATGACGGAGAAGCTCGGCACGTCGCTCGGGCCGTCCGCGATGTAGATCATGTTCTGCAGCGGAATGCGGCGGTCCTCCGGGGTGACCTTCGCATTCACGTCGATGGCGGGATTGCGATTGGTGCCCTTGTTGATCTCGAAGATGGCCCGGGTCTTGGTCGTGTTGTCGATCATGATGCCGATCTGGGCGATCTCGGCGGCCGCGTCGATCGGGAACTCGTTCTGCTTCAGGAAGCCGGGCTGCAGCGGGTTCTCGATGAACTCACAACCCCAGACCGCGTCGAGATAAGGCGCCAAGGCGCTCCCGCGGATCATCTCGGCGAGGCCCGTGCTCACGATGTAGTGCTCGAGCTGGATCTCGTGCTTGGCGTATTCCGGCTTGGCCTTGACCCAGGCGCGCGAGGCCTCGAAGAACCCGGGCAGCCCGGGGTAGAACTTGATCTCGGCCCCGCATTCGCGGAGCACCTTGTTGCTCAGGCCGGGCATCTTGCCGGCCAGCACGTACGTCAGCAGGTGGTTCAGGTAGCCGATCTCGGGGGCGATGTGGTAGCCGCGCCGGCGGTAGTTGTCGACCAGCGCGTTGGTCTCCGCCCAGAACGTGGCCTCGTCCACGCCGTAGCGGCGGAAGAGCGGCGCCTGCATGTATTCCGGGATCAATGTCTTGTCAAAATCCCAAACGCAGGCGATGATGTTCTGTGTGAAGAGGGTTGAGGCCATCGCGAATATATTCCACTAGACGGCGCCAGCCGCCGTTGGTTTGGCCCTTGATAAAGCCGCGCCCCGCGGCCGAGGCAATTCGCAATTTCCCGTCTTCCTTCCTGCATGGACACCCTGCCCGACATCACCCCGTTCCAGCGCCGCCTCGACGAGCTCGACGCGCAGATGGCGGAGCCGTCCTTCTACGCCAACGCGCGCAAGGCGACCGAAATTTCCCGCGAGCAGCAGGGTTTGCGGCGCATGGTGGACGACTACGGGGCCTACGTGCGCCTCGGCCGCGAGCTGGCCGAGCACGCCGCCTTGCTCAAGGACCCGGCGGCGGACACCGAGCTGCGCACGCTCGCCCAGCAGGAACTGCCCGAGCTGCAGGCCCGGCGCGAGGCGTTGCGGCAGGCGGTGCTGCTGGCGATGATCCCGCCCGAGTCCGCCGATTCGCGCAACACGGTGTTTGAAATCCGCGCCGGCACCGGGGGCGACGAGGCGAGCCTGTTCGCCGCCGAGCTCTACCGGATGTATGCGCGATACGCCGAGGGCCGTGGCTGGAAGATCCAGCCCATGAGTTCCAGCGTGTCCGACCGCGGCGGCTTCAAGGAGGTCATCTTCCTCATCACTGGCGAGGATGTCTACAAGCAGCTCAAGTACGAGAGCGGCGTCCAGCGGGTGCAGCGCGTCCCCGTCACCGAGGCCAACGGGCGCATCCACACGTCCACGGTCACGGTGGCCGTGTTGCCGGAGGCCGAGGAGGTGGATGTGCAGATTGATCCGCAGGACCTGGAGATCACGGTCCAGCGGGCGAGCGGGCCGGGCGGGCAGGGCGTCAACACCACCGATTCGGCGGTCCGGATCGTCCACCGGCCGAGCGGACTCACGGTCTATTGCGCCGACGACCGTTCCCAGGTGAAGAACAAGGCCCGGGCGATGGCCGTGCTGCGCTCGCGCCTGCTCAAGCTGAAGGAGGACGAGGAGCACGCCAAATATGCGGCCCAGCGGCGCAATCAGATCGGCACGGGTGATCGCAGCGAGCGCATCCGCACCTACAACTTTCCGCAGAACCGCGTCACCGACCACCGCATCGGCCTGACACTTTACAGCCTCCCTTCGGTGATGGAGGGCAACATCGATCTTCTCATCCAGGGTCTGCAGCGCGCCGCCTTCGAGGAGAAGCTGGCTGAGTTGACCGGCGGCCCGTTGCCCTCGCTCCGGCGACCCGCCCCCGACGACGAGTGACCATGCTCACGGTCCTCGAGATCATCAAACGCACGACCGGGTTCTTCGAGCAGCGGGGGGTCGAGTCCGCCCGGCTCAACGCGGAGCTGCTCATCGGGCACGCGCTTGGCTTGAAACGGATGCAACTCTACCTGCAGTTCGAGCGTCCCCTGGCCGAGGGGGAGCTGGAGAAGATCCGCCCGCTGGTGAAGCGGCGCGGCGGTCGCGAACCGCTCCAATATATCCTCGGCGAGGTCGAGTTCTCCGGGCTGAAGCTCGCGGTCGACCGGCGGGCGCTCATTCCGCGGCCGGAGACCGAGTTCCTCGTGGCCTTGTTGACCGGGCGTCCGGGCGTGGCGCCGGCGAGCATCCTCGACTTGGGCACGGGGAGCGGGGCCATCGCCCTGGCCCTGACCGCGTTTTACCCCGGCGCGATGGTGACGGCCGTGGACCGCAGCGAGGAGGCCCTGGCGCTGGCCCGGCAAAATGCCCTGGCCAACGGATTGGGTGAACGGGTGCGTTTCATCCGGTCGGATTGGTTCTCGGGCCTCGCCCCCGACGAACGGTTCCAGCTCATTGTCTCGAATCCACCCTATTTGTCCGATGAGGAAATGCGGGCGGCGCCGCCGGAGGTGAAGGACTTCGAGCCCGCCGGGGCGCTTTCCGCCGGGGTGGACGGCGCCGCGGCCCTGGCCTCGATCATCCGCGGGGCCCGGCCCTTCCTCGCGGAGGCCGGCCTGCTCGCGTGCGAGACCGGCATGGCGCAGCACGCGTTGTTGCGGGACCTGGCGGCGGCGGCCGGCTACATCCGGACCGAGTCGCTGCGCGACCTCGCGGGCCGCGATCGCTACCTGCTAGCCTTTGTGTAGCGGGGCGCTGGCGGTGGCCGTGATCGGCGCGCGTCCATCCGCCCAATATTGCGGGTCCTGGTCCAGCCGCAGCGCGTCGGTGACCACCCGGAGGGTTTCGCGCAGGTGGACGTCCAGCTTGCTCTGCGATTCCGCGTCGGGCGCCGCATCCGTGTCGCCGTCGTCGACGGTCGCCGCGGCGTCCTTGGGGCCGCCACTCTCCGCCTTCAGCACGGAGTCGAGCTTCACCTCGCGCGTGGCGAAGTTCGCCTTGGCCAGCACGTCGCGCTCGGCATCCATCTTCTTCTTGAACTCGTCGTCGGCCAGCTTGAGGGCCTGGCGCTGCTGCAGGTTCAGCGAGATCGTCTTCTGCTCCTGGCGCTCCTTGAACCAGTCGATGTTCTTCTTGAGATAGGCGAATTCCCCGAGGGTTTCCTGCCGCTCCCGGCTGGCCTCGAGCAGCGGCTTGACGAAGGTCTGGGCGAGGGCCTTGCCGGCGAAGGTCGTGGACTTGATCTCATCCCATACGAGCGCGTGCGGCAGGTCGGTCTCGCCGATCGGCAGGTAGTCGTCGATGGAGGGCAGCGCGATGTCCGGGGTCACGCCCTTCTTCTGCGTGGAGGAGCCGTTGGGCAGGTAGAACTTCTGGACGGTGAGCTTGGCCGCGCCGGTGTTCTCGATGTTCTGGCTGAAGCGGGGCAGGTAGTTCTTCATCTCGAGCACGGCCTGGACCGTGCCCTTGCCGTGCGTCGAGCTGTCGCCGATGATCACCGCCCGGCCGTAGTTCTGGAGGGCGCCGGCAAAGATCTCGGAGGCGGAGGCGCTGAAGCGCGAGGTCAGGACCGCGAGCGGGCCCTCGTAGGCGACGGCGCCGTTCGTGTCGCTGTCCACCGTGAGGTGACCGAGCGAGTCGCGCACCTGCACGACCGGCCCCTGGCCGATGAACAGGCCGGTCAGGTCCACCGCTTCCGAGAGCAGCCCGCCGCCGTTGCGGCGCAGGTCGATGACGAGAGCCTTGATGCCCTGCTGCTTCAGCTTGCCGATCAGCTCGGCGACATCCTGCGAGGCCGTGCTCTTGGCTTCGTTCTCCTTGGAATCCTCGGACGGGCCGTAGAAGGAGTTCAGCGAGATGACGCCGACCGGGACGCTCTGGTTGTTGGCGGCCGGCACTTCGTAGACGGAGGCCGAGGCTCGGGCGGAGTTCAGCTTGATGATGTCGCGCGTGATCACCACCTGCTTGGTCTTGGTGGCGTCGGCCGCGTCGTGGGGCAGGATGGTGAGCGTGACCTTGGAGCTCTTGTCGCCGCGGATCATGTCCACGATCCGGCGGAGCTTCATGCCGATGACCTCGATGTTCTCGGCCCCCTCCTGCTGGACCGCCACGATCTTGTCGTTCACGCGGATCTGGCCGCTGCGGTAGGCGGGCCCGCCCGGAACGACCTCGCGCACCACGCAGTTGCCGTCGTCCTCGATGCTGAGCACCGCGCCGATGCCCACGAGGGAGAGCTTCATCTGGATGCTGAAGTCCTGCAGGGTGTCGGAGGAGAAATAGGCGGAGTGCGGGTCGTACATCCGCGTCAGGCTGGAGAGAAACATCTCCTGCACGTCGGCCGACTCGATGTCGTTGAGGTTTTTCAGCATGCGCTCGTAGCGCTTGCGCACGGTGGCCTTGGCCTCCTCCACGGTTTTCTTCGCCAGCAGGTCCTGCAGGATCTCGAACTTCATCCGGCGCCGCCACAGGTCGTCGGTCTCGGCCGCGGTCGCGGGGAACGGGCTCTTGCTCCGGTCGGGCGTATAGGAGTCGTTGCCCGTGAAGTCGAACTCATGCTTCAGCTCCTCGAAGACCCAGGAGGTCCGGGCCTTAACCCGCAGTTCGTAGGCGCGGTAGATCTCAAAGGCCGTGTCGATGTTGCCGAGGTAGGCGAGGTCGGTTTCCACCCGCGGGCCGTATTGGCGGCGGTAACCCTGCTCGTCGGCGGCCGTGAAGAAAAGGCGCTGCGGGTCCAGCTCCGCCATGTAGTCGGAGATCAACTGGGGATAGTCGGCGGGGGTGACGGCGTCCTTGTTGTAGTGGAAATACTCCAGCATCTGCACCAGCGTGCGGGTTTCCAGCCGCATGACGGGCGTGGTCTTGAACTCGCGGTCGGAAGCGCCGAGGGCGCTGGTCAGGATCAGGGCGGCGAGCGCGGCGGCGCGGAAAAGCTGGCGTGGAAGTATGTTCACAAGGGGGAGGATCAGTTTGATAGGGATATGTCGTCGGAAAACCAGATTTGTTTCAGCAAAAAGGGGCCGGTGGCTGGAATAGTCCGGCTTGGTCGGTCGCGTCCGGCGCAAACCGGCGTTGGCGGGCGCAGTCTCAATGGCGGCTGAGCATGTCCTTCGCCTCATCGAGGATCCGTTTCTCCTCCTCCGTCAGCGCCCCGAAACCGTGGCTGTTGATCTTGTCCAGGATCAGGTCGACCTGGGCGCGCAGCTCGCTCGATGCCCGGCGCGGTCCGCTCCGGACCGGCGCGGCCTCGGTCCGGGCCTTCGGGCGCCGGCGCAGCCAGTCGGGCAGCGCGAAGCCCGCGGCGCGGTCCCACCCGTTGTTGGCGTGAAAGTATTTGAAGTAGAGCCAGCCGGCCAGCATGCCGCCAAGATGGGCGGAGGCGCTGTAGTCGAACGGTGCCATGGCCCCCGGGATCTCATAGAAGATCAGGCCGAATCCATCCAGCACGAGCAGGCCGTAGATGAGATACTTGAACCGCACGGTGACCGGAAGCAGGAGAAAGCCGATCTCCTGGTCGGGGTACAGGCAGGCCAGGACCACCAGCAGCCCGAGGATCCCCGCGCTAGGGCCGAGATGGAACCCGCCGTGCAGCCAGTGGATCGCCGACCACGTCAGGGCGCCCAGGATGATCGCTCCCACGTAGACCGCGATGAACCGTTTGCCACCGAGGATGGGCTCCAGTTCCCGCCCGACAAAGATCAGGCCCAGGACTGTGAACAGGATGTGGAAGGGCTGGTCCGTCCGGTGCAGCAGGGCGTGGGTGGCCAGCGTCCAGACGTGGCCCGACTGGAGGCCGCGGATGGTCAGCGCCAGCTGGTTCAGCACGTCGTCACCCCGGCCGAACCAGGGTGACCCCAGGATCATCTGGATGACAAATGCCGCGATCGTGCCCGCGATCAGCCAGATCAAGGTCGAGGTTGCCCGCCGCGGATAGTCGTCGCGCATGTAGGATCGATCGGACAGCATTTGGCACAACTTAAGTCGCATGCGTCCAAATACAAGCCGCCAGCGCCTGATATCAGCCGCGCGAATGCCCGGAGCCGCGACTTCTTGACAGCCTGTGGAATACTCGTTGAGTGACACGCCAAATGGCCAACAAAGCTGAAAAGTGGAAGGACAACATCGCCGGCAAGTTCTACGTCGATCAGCAGTGCATCGACTGCGACCTTTGCCGCGAGACTGCCCCGGCGTTCTTCAAGCGGCACGAGGAGGGAGGTTATTCCTTCGTGCATACCCAGCCGACCACGGAGGAGGACACCCAGCTTTGCGTGGAGGCGCTCGAGGGCTGCCCGGTCGAGGCCATCGGTCAGGACGGCGCCGAGTAGGATCTTTCCCCAGCCGCCTCCGGCGAGGCGGCTTTTCTTGAGCCTCCTATGTTAAGTAGTCTCAAACTCTATAATAACCCAATGGACTTCCTGCTGAGTATTTCTGGTCTCCCTTCCCGTCAGGTTCGACTTCTCCCCCTGATGATTGCCTTGCTGGCCGCCGGGGCCTTGCGGGCCGACGAGACCTACGAATTGCCGAAATATGCCACCTATTCGGAGCAGGTGGCCAACCAGACGCCGGTGTCGGCGTTCGCCATGCCGGTCTCGGACTTGCGCTTCGAGCCGCGCGTTGACCTCCAGACGCGCAATCTGGCGGAAGCCCAGGCCGACGTCACGATCCGGGGCGGGATCTTCGAGAACACGGGGTTCAAGATCGGGGCGACGTCGCTCTTCGATCCCCAGACCGGGCATTATTTGGCCGAGATCCCCATCGCCCCGGCGATGCTGCAATCGCCGAAGGTGCTCACCGGCGTCGCCAACGCCCTCGCCGGTTTCAACGCCGGGGTCGGTACGGTCGACGCCCAGTGGCGCCCGATCGAGCAGCGCGGCGAAGCCTCCGTGGCCGTGGGCGACTACGCGACCGATCGCCAGGACCTGTATCAGGGCATCGTCTGGCCCGCCGGCGTGGCCGGCCTCACGCTGGCCGCGGACGTCGACCTGTCGCGTTCCGAGTCGGACGGCTCGGTGCCCTTCGGCGACCACGATTTCCAGCGCGCTGCCGGCCGCATCCAGCTGCGCGGGGCCCAAAGCCAGACGGATCTCTTTGCCGGCGTGCAGAAGAAATTCTTCGGCTGGCCCAACCTCTACACGCCGTTCGGGTCGAACGAGAGCGAGGACCTGCGCACCGAGCTGTTCCTGTTCAACCACCGCGTCTGGTCCGGCCCGGACGATTACTGGGAGATCGGGGCCTCCTCCCGGCGCAATTTCGACAACTATGAGTTCGACCGGAGGTTGCAGGGCGTCGCCAGCCCGTATCAGCACACCACCCAGGTGAGGTCGCTTTCGTTCGACGGGCACCAGGGCTTCCCGGATTTCGCCGTCGCCTACAGTGCCCAGGCCATGTCCGACCACCTGCAATCCACCTCGCTGACCTTCGGCCCCTTCATGAGCCGCGACTACGTGAAGCTGGCCGTCGTGCCCGAGGTCTCGACCGATACGACCGGGGGCCGGTTGAAGCTGCGGGGGGGCGCCACCTGGGACTACACCAACCGCGACGGCTCGGCCGTTTCGCCCCTCGTGGCGGCCGACCTGACGCGGCCTGGCGGGCAACGGCTCTACGCCCAATACGCGGAGAGCACGCAGGTGCCGACCTACACCGCGCTGGATTCCAATGCGGTCGCCGGGTTGTTCCGCGGCAATCCAAACCTCGGGCGCGAGACTAGCCGCAACCTCGAGCTCGGCACGGCGCTCGTCACCGGAGGCTGGAACGTCGAGACGGCCGTCTTCTACCGCTGGGACCACGACCTCGTGGACTGGACCTTTGCCCGGGGCGTCACGGCGCGCACGGCCAATCCCGTGGACGTCGGCACGGCCGGGTTGGAGGTCGTCGCCAGCCGGAAGACCGCCCGCTGCGATGTCACCCTCGGCTACACCTGGCTCGACAAGTCCGCCGACTACGGCACGGCGACCGTCGACGCCAGTTTCTATGCCCTCAACTTTGCGCGGCACCGGCTCACGGCGGCCGTCACGCTGCGGCTGGGCGCCGGCTTCGAGGTGCGGATGGACAACGAATACCGCGTGCAGGAGAAGAATCTCCTCCGCGTGACCGGGGGCAACGACGCCCTCCTGACCGCCGTGGGCCTCTACTATCTGCCCCCCCGCCTGCGCGGCCTGGAGTTCTCGCTGCTGGTCGACAACCTGTGGAACAGCGCCTTCCAGGAGGTGCCGGCCGTGCCCGCGGCGCGCCGGCAGTTCTCGGTCGGGGCCACCTACCGCTGGTAGCCGTCATTTCGTTTGACAGCCCTCCGTTCCGGCCGGTCATTACCGGCCCGATGGACCATCAATTTCTCGACCGCTCGTTTCACATCCGCTGGTCGGAGCTCACCGCCGACCGGGTCGCGCCGGCGATCGGGCACGCCCTGGCCGAAGCGGACGCGGCCATCACCCGGATCACGCGCCTTGATCCTGGAGAGGCGGGCTACGCCAACACCTTCCTCGCCCTCGAGCACGCCACCGACCTGCTGAACGAGGCCTGGGCCAAGGTCACCCACCTGGCCGCGGTGGCGGACTCGCCGCCGTTGCGGGAGGCGCACAACGCCGTGCTCCCGCAGGTTTCCGCGTTCTTTGCCCGGATCCCGCTCAACGCGGAACTGTGGCTGCGCCTGAAGGCCGCCGCCGCCGGCCCGGCGGCCGCCGGCCTGCGGGGCGAGGAGCGCCGCCTGGTCGAGGAGACCATGGCGAATTTCCGTCTCCAGGGCGCCGACCTGCCCGCGGAGCGCAAGGACCGGCTCGATGCCTTGCAGGTCGAGCTGGCGGGGCTCACGCAGAAGTATGCGGAGAATGTCCTCGATGCGACCAATGCGTGGGAACTTCTCATCGACGACGAGCGGCGGCTGGCGGGCCTGCCCCGGCACGCGCTGGCCGCCGCCCGACTGGGCGCGCGGCAGAAGGGGCGGGGCACGGACGAGAAACCCGCCTGGCGTTTCACGCTGCACGCGCCCTCACTGGAGCCGGTCCTTGTTTACGCGCAGGACGAGGCCCTTCGGCGCGAGGTCTGGCAGGCGTCGGCCGCCGTCGGGCGGCAGGCTCCCTGGGAGAATGCCGGGATCATCCGGCGCATCCTGGCCCTGCGGCAGGAGAAGGCCGCCCTCCTGGACCAGCCGCACTTCGCGGACCTGATCCTCGCCCGGCGCATGGCGAAGACCGGCGCGCAGGCCCTGGCTTTCGTCGAGGACCTTCACGCCAAGGTGCGCCCGGCCTTCGTCCGGGAAATCCGCGAGCTCGAGGAATTCAAGGCCGCACAGACCGGTTCGCCCGCGACCCGGCTGGCCCCGTGGGAGACGGCGTTCTGGGCCGAGAAGCTTCGCCGGGCGCGTTACGATTTCGACGAGGAGCAGCTGCGGCCCTATTTTCCGCTGCCGGGCGTGCTCGCCGGTTTGTTTGAGATCGCGTCGCGCGTCTTCGGCCTCCGGGTGACGGCGCTCCCGTCCGGCGCCGTCGAGGTCTGGCATCCGGAGGTGAAGTTTTACGACGTGCACGATGCCGCCGGCCGGCACCTCGGCTCCTTCTACGCCGACTGGCACCCGCGCGAGTCCAAGCGGGGCGGGGCGTGGATGAACTACCTCGTGACGGGCGGGTGCAGCCCCGACGGTTCCCGCGCGCCTCATCTCGGGCTGATGTGCGGCAACCTGACGCCGCCCGCGGGCGCGCAGCCGGCCCTGCTGACCCACCGCGAGGTCGAGACGGTCTTCCATGAATTCGGGCACCTGCTGCACCATCTCTGCGGGGAACTCGGGATCAAGTCGCTCAACGGCACCAACGTGGCGTGGGACTTCGTCGAGCTGCCTTCACAGATCATGGAGAACTGGTGCTGGGAGCGGGCCAGCCTCGATCTGTTCGCGCGTCATTTCGAGACCGGCGCGACCATTCCGGAGGAACTCTTCGGGCGGATGATTGCCGCGAAAAATTTCCGCAGCGCCAGCGCCACGATGCGTCAGCTCGCCTTCGCCCGCCTGGACCTGGCGCTGCACCTCGATCCGGCGTCGTATCTGGCCGGGGACCTCGCCGCCCGGCTCCAGGACCTGCTGCGGGACTACGTGGTCCCGACGGTACCGCCCGCGCCGACCATCGAGAACCGCTTCACGCACATCTTCTCGGATCCGGTCGGCTATGCCGCCGGCTACTATTCCTACAAGTGGGCGGAGGTGCTCGACGCCGACGCCTTCACCCGGTTCAAGCGCGAGGGACTGTTCAACCGGGCCGTCGGCGCCGAGTTCGTGGACAAGATCCTCAGTCGCGGCAATGCCGCTGACCCGATGGATTTGTTCGTGGATTTCATGGGTCGTCCGCCCGACCCGCAGGCACTGCTGGCGCGGGCGGGCCTGGCCTGAGCGGGCATCCGGCTCCGCTTGCGTTTGGTTTCGTCCGGGGTAATTTACAACCGTCGGGGGAGATTCCAGCCCGCCATTTTCCGCTGGCAAATCGGCGCCGCCCGATAATCTGTGCTGGCAACAATCTTTAACCCATTTTCACCATGCTCATCTGGCTCACCCTCATCATCGTTCCCTTCCTGTTCGGCCTTTACGCGCAGATGCGCGTCTCGGGCGCCTATAACAAGAACATCCAGATCCCGTCGCGCGGCAACATCACCGGCCGGGAGGCCGCGGCCGCTGTCATGGAAAACGCCGGCATCCATGATGTCGAGATCGTGGAGGTCGAGGGCGAGTTGTCCGATCATTTCGACCCGGTCCACAAGCGGCTCGCCCTTTCTTCGCCCAACTATCGCGGCACCAGCCTCGCGGCGCTCGGGGTCTCGGCCCACGAGGCCGGCCACGCCATCCAGCAGAAGGTCGGTTATTCGCTGATGAACTTCCGCCAAGTGCTGGTGCCGGCCGTGCAGATCGCCTCGCCAATCGCATGGGGTATACTGAGTTTCGGCATCTTCCTGGCGGCCGTCCTCGGCGCCAAGGCCTTCGGCATCGTCATGCTGCAGATCGGCGTCGTGGCGCTGAGCGTCATCGCTCTGTTCCAACTGGTGACGCTGCCCGTCGAGTTTGACGCCAGCCGGCGGGCCAAGGTGCAGCTGGTCAACCTCGGGATCCTCGGGCCCGACGAGATGGTGGGGGTCAATGAGACGCTGGACGCCGCGGCGCTGACCTACGTGGCGGCCTTCGTCTCCACCATGGGACAGCTGCTGTATCTGTTGCTCATGCTCACGGGCAACCGGCGCGACGACTGATTTCCCGGCCGCCGCTGCGTCCCCCGGAGGCGCCTGCAATCTCCCGTTCATGTGGACAGGCAGCTCTGGCGAAGTCGTAGTTCGCGAATCGTAGTTGCGGGGCGCGTGATTCCCGAAATCCAGCCAAAGAAAAGCCGCTCCCGGCGGACAGGTGAGCGGCTTCGTAAAATGCAAAATACTCAGCAGACAGAGCCGCTAGTGACGCGTCCTTTTGCGTTGGGCGGGGCTTTCGGCTAAAACTGAGCCGGTTGCGCGGTTTAAGAAAACCTGCTGCTCTTCAAAAGTCATCTTGTTCAAAATCTTGCTGGTTGCCCGCCGCCAGCGGCGGGACTCAGCTACCGCGTCAAAGGTCTTTTTCTTGGGCTTGGCCATGGGACCCGGAACCTTTAAAGCACACCCCGGGTGCGCTGCTCCAGCAAGAACTCGCCCGGCGTGGCGATGCGCAGGCCGTAAACCTCGCGGCCTAGCTTCATGTGGAAGTCGCCTTCGTCGAGGGTGAGCAGCCAATCGGACCGGGCCGCCAGAGCAGTGATGACGATGGGACGATCTTTCGCCTTGGGGAACACGAGTGGCCTGTCGAGGGCCAGGCTGGCCCGGACGAAGCGCAGGCGCGGCATGATCTCCTTTTTCCAGGCAATTGCCGCCGACCGGCCCACTTTCGGCAGGTTGCGGCGGGTTTCCTCGTCGCAATAATCGGAGCTGACCAATTCCCAGCCGTAGGCGGCCGCTTTCGTGATGAGAAAATGCGATGCGCCTTGCCCGAACCGGAGGCGGCGAGCAGGACGCTCGTGTCGAGGAAGAGCCTCATCCTTTTTTGGGCTTCGGGGCGGCTTGGAACGCCTTCATGTCGGCTTCGTCACGGGCAATCCACGCCTTGATTTGTGCCTTGGTCACGTCGCGCACTGGCATAGCCATGGCCGGGTGCAGGAACAGCCCGCCGTCACGCTCCTCGACGAGGAGCATGGGATTGCGGAGCTTATCGAGGCCCATCTTGCGGCGAAGCGCCGGCGGCAGAGTCAGGCTGCCGCGTTTGGAGAGAGGGAGCGTTGTCATGCCGCAATGCTGCAATGCCGCATTACGTTTTGCAAGCATTCGGTGCCGTGAGTGAGGCTCCCGGATGCGTCAGGGTGTGAACTTCCTTCAGTTTGCGGATGCTGACGTGGGTATAAATCTGGGTCGTCTGCAAGCACGCGTGCCCGAGCTGCTCCTGGACGTGGCGGATGTCGGCGCCGTGCTCCAGCATGAGCGTGGCGCAGGTATGCCGGAACAGATGGCAACTGCCCTCCTTCCCGCTGCCCGCCGTTGCAACGTAGCGGGTGACAAGTGCAGACAGGTGCCCCGTCACCGCCGGAACATCCGGTGGAACAAGGTCCGGCCGGCCGGTCCCGCCCGGGTGCTTTTCCTCCTCGCCGTTCGTTTCCGGCGCGTATTTGCAAGGGATCCGACGCGGTTGCGTCATCGGTCCCCCGACGGCTGGCACAGAAACGCATCCACCGTTCGCGCCCATTCATCAGGTTTTGCCCACATGAGCGCATGATCCGCACCCGCCATGACGACGAGCTTTGACCCGGCGATCCCGGCATGGAGCATTTTCGCGTGGTGCATCGGCACGGCATTATCGTCGGCGCCTGCGATTACGAGTGTGGGGCAGCTGATCTCCCGCAGACGGTGTCGGCTGTCGAAGGCCATCGCTTCCCTCCACGCCATCGCCAGGGACGCCGGGTCGGCCTCACCCCAGGTGCGGGCGATTAGGTTCGCCACCCATTCCGCCCGCTCCTTCGGGATCTGCCTGAGGCCCTGCGCGGTCACGAGCTTGACGAAGAGCCGGACGCCGAGCACGCGGAGGAGGAGAGGAACCAGATGGCCTTCCATTTTCTCCCTCATGGTGGCCATGTTGTATGCGTAGGTGTTCGACAGGATCAGGCGGCGCACTTTCGCCGGATGGTCGAGCGCGAGTTCCTGGGCGACCGGTCCGCCTTGCGAATAGCCCAGGACGTCCGTCGTGGCGATGCCGAGATGGTCAAGCAGGTGCGCGAGGTCCGCAGCCTGTTGCTTGACCGAATAGGGCGGCGGCAGCCTGCGGCTTCTGCCGCAGCCGCGAAGGTCGGGGACTATCAGCCGGTGCCGTTTCGCCAGCGGCTCAATGACTGGCTCGAACATGTCGCCGCTCATTCCCAGCCCGTGCACCAAAAGCAACGGGGGCCCCGATCCGCGTTCGGTGAAAAATAGCAGGTCTGGGGATGTTGTCTGCATCTGGTCACCGTGTCTATGGGCTGCCTGGTCCAATCTATCCAGATCGTACTCCATCAGGCTCAAGCCTGGACCGCGGGCGGAAATCGAGGGATTGATTCGCGTTGCTCAGGGCTGCGCCCCAAAGCCTGCGGCTTTGCCCCTATCCCTCCCTCACCGACGCTGCGCGTCCGCCCACCGCGATCCGCGGTGGCGCCATGCATGGCGTGGCGGAAGGGGAGGGATTCGAACCCCCGGAACCTTTCGGTTCAGCGGTTTTCAAGACCGCCGCGATAGACCACTCTGCCACCCTTCCAGTTAGGGAAGCCAAACTGCTAAGTTGGCCGCTTAGGTCAACGACGCAGATGAGCGCAATTCATCCCCTTCTGACGGCTTTCACCTTCGTTTTCACTTTCCCCAGCACGGCCACCTGTGTTGCTCACAACATTCCCTTTGAATCAACTGCACGCGCAAACTGTTTTGCCGCGACTCTTCCCGACCTGGCGGCGGGAGTTCTCCCAAGCCTTCCAGTGCCGTGGGCAAGATTCCCGAATTCAGGTCGCGGCCCTTGGCGATGCGTTTCCAAACGTGCGTATTCACCTGCAGTTGCAGCTGCGAAACATACAGACGATAGAAGCGGAGTAGCGTGTTTTTATGTAACATCATGAGATCCGCGACCGTTTGGGGAGGGATCCCGGCGAGCAGCAGACTGGTTGCGAGGATGTAGCGGAACCCGTGCGAATTAATCCGCGAGCCGAAGAGAATCTTAGTTGCCCCGAGAACCTGTCGGTATATCGGATTGCCGTCCGCAAGGGGCCGACCTGCGGCGGTCAAGAAAAGTGCGGCTGGCTCCTTGTCACCCGCCAGCACCGGCCAAGACTCGTCCAGATACCGATCCAGCGCCAAGGAAAGTCGGTCGGTCAGCCGGCCTTTCCATTCGCGCAGGTTCTTTGAGATGTCGGCGGGCACGTCGGCGTAGGTGACCTCACCGGGAATCCGCTGGAAATGGCTGCGGAGCAGTTGCCCGAGGGTCCTACGGCGTTGAGCCTTGCTGACAAGGAACTCCACGATTAGCAGGTCACGAATCCAGAGAGCGCGCTCCTTAGGCGTCCCTACTGAGGGTAGCGCCGTCCAGGCTTCATCGAGGATAAGGTAGATGACGGAAATTGGGATGGTCTTGACAACTGCGAGAAATGGTTCTGTCCGACGGGCGAAGGCGCTCAGTCCCTTGGGAACGCGCCACGTCTTGCGCCAGGCCCGCCAGGCGGCACGCGCGAGGTGCCGTTGCTCCTGCCATTGCGCCTCGTGGCCATGCAGCGGAGTACCCGGCAGGTGAGCCATGAATCGCTCGAAGTGTTCCTTAGGCAGTTGGCCGGCAATATCGGGATCGGCATAATAGTCCGGTCCCGTCTGGGCATAGAATCCGCCGTCGCTCAGCAGGTCACGGAAAATTCGATAGCAGGCCTGCGAGCAGGCATCCGGAGTGGTTTTCCCCTGTCGCTTAAGCCGGCTGCGGTCCGCCGGAAGGAAGTGTTTTTCGGGATACATCGCCATGAGGACGAGGCGCACCTCCTCAGGCGGCAGGCCCAGCCCTTGTTGCTCGCGAGGCAGCATCATCTCGCGCACCGTCGCCGACAGGAACGCCGTTGCAGCAATCCGGCTGGCGGGGCTCGTCCAGCCCTTCGACCTGCGGTTGCGGTCGTGTTCATCCAGCCATTCGGGCGTCGCTTCCTTGTAAGTGGCAAACGCATCGAAATCGCGAAGAAAGGCTTGCGACTGCTCCACGAGCGGGCGTTCGTTCTGGACGTGGAGGGAGCGTTTGACTTCGTGAAATGCGCGCAGGAGTGCGCCGTCGGCTGCCAGACTGACGTCGACCTCAGCGATCGCCGCCTCTTCGTTTAGACGTGGAATGCCGTCAAAATAGAGGAACTGATGGAACCTGAGGTGTAGCGACCGCGCGCACTCCGTGCGAAACGCCTCAGGCGTGCCGGGGTGGAGGTGATCCACAACTTCTGTCGCTAGCGCATGCAGGGGCACTTGGCGCTCCGTCCAAAGAGCGTGGAACAGAGGAGTGAATTGGAGGGGCAGACCATCCGGGCCACGAGGAGCCCGAAGCGCGGTGCGCCGGAGCAACAGCAGCCACCGCAGCCGCCTCGTGAACAGTCCGGGGTAGAGCGCGTCGCGCTCGAGGTGCTCCAATTTCGGGAGGGTCTTCGGACCCGGTCCGGCGGCGACGTAGCCGCAACCATTGAGATAATACGCGTACGATTGCAGTTTGTTGGCGTAGCAGAGTTTGACCACGGACTTCGTTCCGATGCGTTCCCGGAATAGCTGCCAAGCTATCTTGAAATCGTCCGGCACCGTGCGCTCCCACACGAGGTTGTCGTGCATGATGTCGAAAAGTTCGTGGGCGGCATAGGCGTGGCCCGCGTGGACGAAGCGGCGCCCGGCGCACAACTCTACAAACTGCGACCGCGCCGCCTCCGGGGCCGTTGGCAGGGTAGGCGAGGCGCAGAGCTGGGCTGCATCGACGAGGCCCACCTCGGCCAGCCCCGCCGCGATGTCAGAGGTAGTGACCAACTGTTTGACGCGTGCAGCCACAGTAGGGGGAAGAGGTGGACCGAGCTCTGGCGGAAGTTCGTGGCAGATTGGAAGCTTCATGATTCACCGTAGACTTCGTGCCGATCAAAGGAGGCGTCACCGTTGTGGGCATGGTAAAAATAACGGCGTTCGATCCACGCGTAGGAGCGATGGACGTGGTCCGCGACTTCGTGGATATCAAGACCAACTGTCCCGTCGCCCTCGCGTAGTGACACCATGAGCAACAGCATGACGTCATGCGTGTTCAGCCTCCGGCCAGTGATCCTCTTCGTGAGGTTGGCCAGGTCCGCGAATACCGTGGCGTAGCCCAGACGCTGGCCCTTCGTATTAACGAAGAGTGCGGTTTCGTCGCTGTCCCCAGCGAGAATTGGACGCCCATAAGTGAGATACCGCCACAGATGTTCACACGCGAAGGACAAAGACTCGCCTTTGCGGATGCGGCATTTTTTGCGGTCCTTCGTGTCCCAGCGCACCATGCCGGACAAGACGGAAGGCACCTGGATCTCGTGCAGGTCGAGCGCGGCTTGGGTTGACGGATCAAGGGACTCGTAAATGGTCAGCGCTCCCATTGCGAGTTGGCGAAGGCCGACGGCCCATGTCTCGCGAGCGTGCCGGGGGCACGGCCCAAGGCACCGCAAATCATGTTTCATCCCCAATGCGAGAACTTCCACCGGAAACGAGCTCACCTTGCGTATGCTGGCGGTGTTACGGCTCGAGCCCTCGCCGAATTTCAGCTTCTTCTTGGAATAGCGCGCGAGGCTTTCTGTCGCCCTCTTAAGGCCTATGCGGCGCAGGTGCAGGAGCCGAATCTCTTCCGTCTTCAGATCGAGTCCGAAGCAGCAAGTGTCAACTGCGGCGGCGACCAAAGGATCGGCGAGTAGTGACAGTCCCGCGTGTTCTATCCAGCCGCCTTCGTCCAGGAGCGTGATGACAAACTCCAGAAACCGGCGGAGCATGTCGGGTGCCTTGCGATGATGGAAGAATCCGACACATATTCGGACCACGGCCGGAACGATCAGCAGGCGGATTCCAAACTGAGCTTCTGGAATGCCGAGTCCGTGTTTATCCTGCGGCAGCCGGCAGATTCCCGCGGCGGCCCTGATGTTTTCCAACGTTTGCTTCAGCTTCCACGCGGGAAGGTCGGCCAACGAGCCGCCGGAGCGTTGCCACATGAATGTTGTAACCGCACCCGCCTCGCTCTCAAGCCTCTCGTTGAGGTAGGTGTAGGTGGATTGCATGCGCAGATACGTGGACGAATGCGGTGAGGTGGCGGTGAGGTCGTCGAAGCGGCGCACCAGGCGTCCACCGCCGCCAAGCGTCTCGTCCATGGCGATGACGAGTGCCCGCTCGCTCGGCCGGGCACGACCGGTCGCGTAACTATAGAGATTCTCTGCCAATCCGGCACCGGCACCGGGCAACAATACCATTGTCTCCGGATGATTCGCCTGGATACGACGGGCGGCCTCATCGCATGCCACGGTCGACACGTGCGGGTGTCTCACGGCCCTTCCCGCGCGGGCACAACCTGTGCCAAATGGCTCCAGCAGATCGGCGACGGCGCCGGAGAATGACCTCCGCAGACCGTCAGCGTGTAGCGGCTCCGGCCATACTGCACGCAAATACAAATGCTCCATCGCGCGCGATACAAACGTGGGCAGTCCAAGGTCGGCTTCCCATCTGACCAAGTCTTCAAAACTCGCCGTCGACGGATCGTCGGCATCGTTCAGCAGGTAGCGCATCGCCTTGCCATACCGTGCGCCTAACTGGACCAGCGTGGTCCGCGTCTTCAGATACTCAAGATTCAGGGCGGCAATCGCGGACAATCGAAGTGTCGGGGTCCAACCCAGCCGCAACGTATCGAGCGGCGCGACCCGTGACATGGGGAGGGCAGGGCCGCGATGTTCGGCCGCGTAATCGAGCGCCGCAACCGGGTGCGCCCAGTTCAAGCCTTGGATCGCGACTTGGCTACGGAGACGTAGGAGTCCGCGCAGGAGAGTCAGAGGGGCGTGTTCGAGGATAGCATGCAGGGCGAAGGCCATCTCGCAAAGCGTCACGGGTGCGGACCACCAGGCCGCGCAGGCGATCGCAATCGCCATTTGTGGAACGTCTTGCTCGGTGAGGTTGAGCGGGTGGCGCGGGACAAGCGGGCCAATATAACTAGTCGGAGGGATCGGCCCGCGCCAAACCGGGCGGGGCCCATGTCGGGGAAACAGGGGCGCCAAAAACCAGGTGGCTGCGTCGTCGACGGCGCGAGGGCTGGTTAGCAACCGGAGCAAGAAGGCCGTATCGATGGCGATCGCCGGGCGATCAGCGACCAGGGTCGCGGCAGCTTTGGGACGCTGGGCGGCAACCACATCGGGAGAGATGGAGTTGCGCTCCTCGGCGGCAGCAGCATGGTGATTGGTGGACATCGACAAGGATAGTATTCCCCATCCGACTCCTTGCGCGCAAAGCCTCGGCCCCTACAAGCCCCCAAGCATTTCTTCAAAAGTGAGCAATAGTATGCAAAAAATGCCCCGGCTACAAGAGGGTCGGCTGCGAGCCCTCGAGCGCCTCGCCAAATGGCCGCCACAACGACGTGTCGGCGTGGCCGACGTGATGAAGGCAACTGGATTTGGCCTGCGCTGGTCCTATGTCCTGACGGAGCGGGTGCGCGCCCGTCAGCGGTATTTGGCTGGCGGTCTACCCCCGAAATCCAAGGTGTTCTACGCGCGGCCGCGCCTCGTGTCGGAGGAGATAAACCAGGTGCTGCCCGAAGTGTTTGAGGCGGTGCGCTGGGCGAAAGGCGTCCGCTTACGGCAGAAACTCGGCTGGTCGACTGGCCACTTAAAGGCGACGGCGCCGGCGCCGACGTTTGGCGAGATGGAAAACATTGCGAGCCGGCTGGGAATCAAGTCATCCAAGACTACCTTGCGTCGCGCGCTGCGCCGACTGGGGTTGAGGACCTCAGCTGGCAAGCTCTGTGACGAGGTGGCCGTTGACATGGTTTGGCAAAAAAACGGTGCCCGGTGGCCGCGGCAGGTCTGTGAACCCTGCAACGCGGATGAAGGTCCTAGTGCCGAACCTGTTGATCGACGACCTTGTCGCCCATCGTAATGGGCCGAGGCCGACTCCCTGCGCGGCAACCGGACCTGCTTTACTTACCAGACTGAGGCCGACGGTGGGGCTGGCGGCTGACGACTTTTTGGCGCCACGCGCCACTCTTATGGGTTGTGTTGGGCCTCGGATCGGGTCGGTGCCGCGTCAGATCCCAAAACCGATTCTGGCTCTGCCCTAAGTAGGCTGTTGACCCGCGCGCTGCTGAGTAGGGCGGGGCGCTCGTGATGACTTCCCGGGTGCGTTCACCAGCGGCGGGGTCCGGAGCGGACCACCTGCGTGTTTGAAATGACGATCCGGCCGAACGCCAGTTGGAAGATTCGGTCCTGGACGCACGTAGAAAAACGCGCCCAACTGAAGACCAAGGCGGGATCATGAATAGAGATGAAGATCGCGGCCTCGCGGCCCACGCGCAGACCGCAGCTGATGGTGTCCTCCGGAGTGACAAAGTACCGCATGGCGGCCCCGGGCAAATCGGCCCAGGTCATCGGACCGGTAGCCAACGGCGCGCCTTCGAGTCGGGCGATTTCCTGCCGCACGAAATCGCCGCCAATCGAGTCGGGACTGTTCGCGACGTGGGCGACTAGCACGCGGGTCATCGCTACCAGGACATCATCAATGTGCTTTTCCACCATGTCGTGGGAGACGAGCGAGAACATGCCTTCCGGCAGGATTATGAGATGGATTTTCTCCTTCTTGCGAAAGTAGATTCCACAATGGAATGCATTGGTGGCGAGTGGCTTAATGACCACGTTGACTCCGGGAAGATCGGACCATGACTGGTTGGTTGAGGGCATAAATTTCTGTTTTGGCACTGCGAAATCTGGCTTTTCCGGGCGGTATCAGCGGCGCTTCGACATGCCCGAGGCCAGGATCGCCAGGCCCAGTTCGATGACCGAGGATTTGATCCCCCAAATGAAATGCCCCGTGTCCAGAAGGAGCGCGGGGCAGTAAGAGTGGAGAGTCCAAGTCGCCAACATTGCCGCTACCACGAGCGTGGGAATGACGGCTTTGGCGGGCCGTCGGTCTCGGCACCGGCGTTTGGGTTTCAACGCCGAATCCGGCTGGGCAATTCGCGGCGCTCTGGGATCCTTTGGCCGCCGATGTGCGTAATAGTGTTTCATGGACAACTTTTAGTTACGGCAAATCTCCTGGGGTGGCGCGGCGGTTGGGTCTGCGCTATTTTCCGAGCTGCAGCCCGGTGGAACCCGGCGGCGGCAGGAGAACCAGGCAGGAACGTGGTGGCACCGAACAAGGAACCATCGTACTTCAGTCCGCTGGTTAAAAAGTGTTCATATTGAGTTGAACAGATGGATAATAGCTGCTGACTGGCATCCGCGTGGCTAAATCGAGCGCCAACCTGTTGCCCAAGGGGACTCCCGTTAAGTCGGCAGCCCCGCCTTCGTCGTGGCGCATTATCCGCGCGGATGGACGGCGGGAGGAGGTTGTGGCCTTCGACGCCGCGGTCGTGGGTTTCTTTGTCGATGCGGCGGAATTGCTGGGCGTGCCCAAGTCCGTGGCGGCCATCTACGGCGTTGTCTTCGCCTCGCCGGCGCCGTTGAGCTTCGCGGAGATCGAGGCCCGGCTGGATATCAGCAAGGGCTCGGTGAGCCAGGGGCTCAGGGTCCTGCGGGAGGTCGGGGCCCTCAAGGAGGTGTCGAAGGCCGAGGACCGCGCCGAGCGGTTCACGCCCGACCTCGAACTGCGCAAATTGATCCAGCGCTTCCTCGAGCAGCGCCTGCAGCAGCAGCTCGATTCCGGCAAAGCCCGGCTCGCCGGACTCAGCCGGTCGATCCCCGGTTTGAAACCGGACGAGGCCGTGACCATGCGCCAGCGCGTGAAGCAGCTGCAGGGCTGGCATGACAAGGCCAGGGCCCTGATGCCCATCGCCAGGACTTTTTTGAAGCTAAGAGCGTAGGGCGGAGAGCTAAGAGCCAGGAGCTACGAGACAGAAGACAGAAGACAGAGGACGGATGACGGAAGAAATCAAAATACGATCGAAGTCGCCTCGAAAGGAAGCGACGGAGCGAAGCCTTGCATGAAAACCGCCCTCGTCACCGGCATCACCGGGCAGGATGGCTCCTACCTCACGGAGCATCTGCTGGCCCAGGGCTATACCGTCCACGGCTTGGTGCGCCGGGCGAGCATGTTCAACCGCTCTCGCATCGACCACCTGCGGACTGACAGCTCAAAGCTCCCAGCTCCCGGCT